>NZ_JBVVOY010000007.1:0-241064 GCF_055807535.1 Bradyrhizobium sp. Kon37 | reverse complement strand
ATGGAGCCGGCCACGGAGCGAAGCGGGAGTTGGCTAACATTCTGAGCTGGTCGGATTTCGAGCAGACCCGCGACTTGAAACGAACTCGGTAGCCAGAGCGACCGGCTATCGTTTGTCTGCTTGTGGCACTTAGTCGACCTTGGCACTTGCTCCTGCGATGTTTGCAAGTGACCCAAAGCGGGCGACCAACATCACCGCTCGCGGCTCGCACGCCAGCTGGCCGCTCTTGCTTTTAGTCGCAGTGATCTGCGAACAGGCTCTGAACGCGGCTCTACTTCGGGATCGTGCCTATCTACGGTCTCTCGCTCATTGTGCGGTCGGTTTGACGCGATGATCCTCCCGACGATTGCACCAATTCCGAAACCGCCGAGACCGACAAATACACTTAGTGCCAAAGCAATGAAGACGTACAAGTCGCCGTGCTTTTCAAGTAGATAGCCAAGGAACACTAGACCCGGGATGTTAGCCAAGGCAGCCAATCCCCAGCCCCACGCGACACGACGCGGGAAGAAGTATGCAAAACACAAAACAGCGACAACAAAGCCTGCTGCACTACAGAGTAGAATTGTAGCAATCATTGCGACTCTCTACCGGATCAGATCCTTCGCATGTCAAAACGGATCGAGATAACACGCTTAGTAGAAACGGATGGAAGTCTTAACCTGACGTTAAATTCGCGTGTCGACAGCTTCGACGTCGGCTTGTGGCCCTGAGCGGACATGCTGGGCGACCTGGTTCTGACGTCCGATAACCGGCGTTAGCGGACTCAAGGAATATGCCGCTCTCAGCCGCGACGTGAGAGAAAATCGAGCACACCGGTCTTGTAGACCTTGTCGCCGACCGCCCGCATGTGATCGCGGTTCGGAATGTCGAGCACTTCCGAACCCGGGATGATGGCGCCGAGTGCGCTGGCCGAACCCGCGACGTCGTCGCTGCTGCCGACCGCGATCAGCACGGGCACGTCGATGCGCGCGGCTTGGTCCTTCGTCATGAGATCGCGCGTGCCGCGCAGGCAGGCGGCCAGCGCCTTGCGGTCGGAACGGGTTTGGTCTGCAAAAGCACGAAAGGTGCGCCCCACGGGATCGGAGACGTCGTCGAGCGAGGGCGCTTCCAGCGCCTTCGCGACGTTCTCGCCGGGCCCGGTGCCCTCGATCAGGCCGCCGATGCCGATGCCGCCGAGGATTGCCGAACGCAGGCGCTGCGGCTCGTTGAGGGAGAGCCAGGCCGTCATCCGTCCGCCCATCGAATAGCCCATGAGATCGGCCTGCGGGATGGCGAGGTGATCCATCAGCGCGAGCACGTCGCCGGCCATGGTCGGGATCGAGTACTGCGCGGGCTCGTAGAGCTTTGCGCTTTCGCCATGGCCGCGATTGTCGAGCGCAATGACGCGGCGGCCGTTCTTGCGCAGCTCCGAGACCCAGGTCGGATAGACCCAGTTCACGTTCTTGCTGGAGGCAAAGCCATGCACCAGGATGATCGGATCGCCCTCGCCTTCGTCGAGATAGGCAATTTCAACGGCGCCGTTGTGAAAGCTCGGCATCATCAGTTCCGCAATCTTGAGGGGAAGAGGTATCTTAGGCCGTGACGGCAGCGCTTGCCAGGACGGCTTCGGCGGCGATCCGGGCCTGGCGAAGTCGCCGCGCCCGTCTGCGATCGCACCAGGCCTGGGTCAGACGCTCCGTCGTCGCCTTGATCGAGGACAACAGGCCGAACAGCGTCAAGGCCGCACCGAACAGCCAGAGTGCAAGATTGAACGCCCCACCGATCAGCAGCAGCGCGCCGCGGCCGAGCAGCTTCAGGATCGCGCGCGTCTTGCCGCCCTGCGCTTCCGCGAGCCGCGCCGCGCGTGCGACGTCCTTGGGGCCTTCGGCGATGCGCAAGCTATCCATCGCGCCGCGCGTGCCGGTCTTCTCGACGACGCGCGTGACATCCTTGCCGAGCCGGACCAGCGCGCCGGCCTTTTCCGCGCGGAACGCCGCCTTGATCGCGCTCAAGGTCTGGCCCGGCCGCAGCACCGAGCCGGAGGCGACCGCGTTCTGGAGCATCGGCGTATCGACGACATCGCGCGCGGACCGGCCGGCCCATGCCGCCAGTCCCTCGCCGAGCCGGCCCACCTTGCGCGCGTCCTTCACCAGCGTCAGCCCGGCGCGAACCGGAGCGGCACCGCCGACGGAGACGTAGGTCACGGCCGTGACCGCGAGACCCGCGGCCGCGAGGCCCAGCACCAGGCGATCGGTCTCCTCGCCCATCGCGAGGTGCTTGCCCTCCCGGACGACGTCCCGGATGTCGCCGATGACAAAGAGATCGCCCGCCACGGTCCCCGACAGGCTCGCAACATCGTCCGCGTTGCCGGTGACGAGACCGGTGGCAAACCGTTTTGCGAAATGCGAGGTGGAATTTTCGGCTTTGACCGCATCGCCGACACGGCTCAGGAGGTCGTCAGGCAGCGCGATGTTGCGGTCGCGCGCCAACGCGACAAAACTGTCGGCAAGATCGGCATCGCCCGATGCGAGCGCGATCTCGATGTTGTCCTGAATCAGGCGGTCGTTGTGCCGCAGCAGCGCGTCGAGCTTGATCTCGGAGAGCGCGGCGGGATCGTCCTGGGCGGCCAGAATCGCGCCGGCCTCGCGGGCATGGGGTGCTACCTGCGCGAGCATGAAGCCGCACGCCACGATACCGGTCAACGCTGTGCTGATTCGCAACCACTTCATGCGGAGAGCCTGGACGGTCCTGAGATCGTTGACGCCTGACGGTTCGTCTTTCGTCGCAATTACGCTCGTCCACAGACATAGTATGCCAAAATTGCGACACAACGTCCCCGACGAAAGAAGGGCTTCTCTCAGGCCGCAAGATTGTGTCGAATTTGCATGAGCAAATGAGCATGGGGCATTGCGGGGCTTTCGGTTCCGCTGGGCTAGCAATCATCCACACCCACCAGTATGGTCCGCGGCGCCTTAATAATGCCGCGTCAGTCGTGATTGTGTCTGCCGCCATTGCCACTCCAGGATGAGTACGATGTCCGACCATGTCGTCCCGCACTTCCACAACGATGCCGGTGTCCCCGTCATCGAAATCGGCTCGCAAGAGTTCATGTGCGTGGGCGCCAACCCTCCGTTCGATCATCCGCACGTCTTCCTCGACCTCGGCAACGACAACGAGATCATCTGCCCCTACTGCTCGACGCTGTACCGTTTCGCCGCCGACCTGAAGGCGGGCGAAGCCCGTCCGCCGGAATGCGTCCTGAAGGACAAGGTGGCCTGACCGCTTCCATCGGCCAGGGGTGGCGCTCTCCCGAACGATTGTCATCGCCGGTGCCGGCATAGGTGGACTGACGGCTGCGCTTGCGCTCGCGGCGCGCGGCTTCCGCATCGTCGTGCTGGAAAAGGCCGAGCGGCTCGAGGAAGTCGGCGCCGGTCTGCAACTCTCTCCCAATGCCAGCCGCGTGCTGGTCGAGCTCGGCCTCACCGAGCGCCTCAAGCTGCGTGCCGTGGTCCCGGAGGCGGTCTCGATCATGAGCGCGCGGGCCGGCGGCGAACTCCTGCGCATGCCGCTGGGAGAAGCCGCCGCCGCGCGCGCCGGCGCCCCCTATTGGGTGGTGCACCGCGCCGACCTGCAATCCGCCCTCGCCGGCGCAGTCTCCGACCATCCCGATATCGACCTGAAACTTGGCGCGACCTTCGAAGACGTCGCGCCTCACGCCAAGGGGCTGACGGTCGTCCATCGCAGCGGCACGATCCGGCGCAGCGATCTCGCCAGTGCGCTGATCGGTGCCGACGGCATCTGGTCGACGGTGCGCCAGCATCTGTTTCCCGAGGTGCAGCCGCGCTTCTCCGGGCTGATCGCCTGGCGCGGCACGCTCGATGCCACGCAGCTGCCGAAGGACTACACCGCGCGCCGGGTCCAGCTCTGGATGGGCCCGAATGCCCATCTCGTTGCCTACCCGATCGCGGGCGGACGCCAGATCAACGTGGTCGCGGTGCTGCCGGGCACCTGGAACAGACCGGGCTGGAGCACGCCCGGCGATCCCCTCGAGGTGATGGACGCCTTCGCCGCGCCGCGCTGGCCGCCCGCGGCGCGCATGATGCTCGCCACGGTCGATAGCTGGCGGAAATGGGCGCTGTTCGGCGTGCCTGACGACTGCCCCTGGAGCAAAGGCCCGGTCGCGCTGCTCGGCGACGCCGTGCATGCGATGCTGCCGTTTGCGGCCCAGGGCGCCGGCATGGCGATCGAGGACGCCGCGGTGCTCGCGCAGCATTTGAGCCTTGAGGTCGCCGAGAGCACCGCGGGCATCGCAGCCGCGCTGAAACAATACGGCCGGACGCGCCAAGCGCGCGTGCGGCGGGTGCAGCGGACCGCGCGGCAGCAAGGCCGCATCTATCATTTCACCGGGCCGCTCGCCTACGCGCGCGATCTTGCGGTCCGCGCCCTCGGCCCGGAACGCATGCTGGCACGGCAAGACTGGATTTACGGTTGGCGACCCTGATGCGAGGCGCTGGTTTCAGCGCACTGCTCTTGTCGATTTCGCGCCAGGCCTGATCGGGCCAGGATCGGCTGCGGGCGCCGGCGCAGCGGCCGGCTTCGCTTCGGGCGGCGTTTCCCGGCACTTGTTGCGGCGCCAAGCGTCCTCGGCCATCTGCGCCCGCCCGCGGACCCCGACGTAGTCGTTGCGATAGGCAAGCTCCGACACGACGGCGCCGCCCGCGCCGGTCTCTGCCTTGTCCATCAGCCTCTGCAACTCCATGGTGCGGCTAGCGAGCGACTTGCGCTCGCCTTCGAGCTGCTTGCAATCGTACAATTCGTACCTGCCGGGATCGGCAAACGCCGGAGCGACCGTCTCGCTCATGCCGGCGCAGCCGGACTGCGCGAAGCCGGCCGCGAGCAGCGCGGCGGCCACGCAGCACGTGCGCAGGCGATGTTGGATCAAAGCAGACATCGAATCAAAGCTGGCATGTCGGATGAATAGTCCCCGTCGATTGAGAATGCCTAAAGCAACAACACATGTCCGGATTGAGGCTTTGCCTTGTGCCGCCGGCTCGCCTAAGGAAGAACCGCCCTTCCGGCCTGCAAACGCCAATTCCAGACCGCCGGCAAGGGACTTAAGTGATTGATCTCGTTGGATCAAGCGGGCATGGCGGAATTGGTAGACGCAAGGGACTTAAAATCCCTCGGCGCGCAAGCGCTGTGCCGGTTCGACCCCGGCTGCCCGCACCACGAAAGCTGCGCGGACGATCCCGCCGCGCGCCGCGGCCGCGAGCGCTGATACCTCATCCATCCCTGTCTGCTCCTGCACCGCCTGCCAGCCATCCCGAAACATCGCTTGTGCAACGCAGCATCGGGGTTAGACAAGGGCCTCAAATCAGAGGTGAGCTTCTTGTCCGACGTCAATGCCGACGATTGGGTGTCCTCGGGACACCGCCCCATGGGTTTTCCCGAATTCGTCATCGTGATCGCGTCGATCATGGCGCTGAATCCGCTTGCGATGGACATGATGCTCCCGGCGCTGCCCAACATTGGGGCGGCCTTCAATATTCCCGTCGCCAATCATCTCCAGCTGGTGCTGTCGACTTTCCTGATCGGCTTTGGCGCGGGCCAGTTCGTCATGGGACCGCTGTCGGATCGCTTCGGCCGCCGCCCGGTGCTGCTCGGCGGGATGGCGGTCTATGCGGTGGCGAGCGTGCTGGCGATTGCCGCGCCGTCGTTCGAGACACTGCTGCTGGCGCGCGCACTGCAGGGCTTCGGCACCTCGGCGACGCGCGTGATCGCGACCTCGATCGTGCGCGACTGTTACGTCGGCCGCCGCATGGCGAGCGTGATGTCGCTTGCGATGATGATCTTCATCGCCGTCCCCGTCATCGCCCCCTCGTTCGGACAGGCGGTGCTGCTGGTGACGGCGTGGCGCGGCATCTTCGTCGTGCTGATGCTCTACGGCCTGCTCGCGCTTGCATGGTCCGTGCTGCGGCTTCCGGAGACCCTGCCTGAGAGCGAACGCAGGTCGCTCGCGCCGGCCGACGTGCTCACGGCCTACTGGCAGACCGTGACCCATCGCCAAACTCTCGGCTACGCGCTCGCAGCCGGCAGCGTCATGGGGGCATTGTTTGCCTACGTCTTCTCGGCCCAGCAAGTTTTTGTCGGCATCTATCATCTCGGCCATTATTTTCCGCTCGCCTTCGCAGCGATCGCGGCCGGCACCGCCATTGCCGGCTTCCTCAATGCGAGATTCGTCGGGACCCTCGGCATGCGCGTGATCTCGCATGGCGCGCTGACGCTCTACACCGCCGTGGCGGGCGTGATGCTGCTGACCGAAAGCCTGGGCGCGTTGCCGCTTCCCCTGTTCATGGTGCTCTCGGCGCTCATGATGTTCTCGTTCGGCATGATGGTCGCCAACTTCACCGCACTCGCCATGGAGCCGCAGGGCCACATCGCCGGCACGGCGTCCTCGCTCTACGGTTCGATCACGACGCTGATCGGCATCGCCGTCGGCATGGCGATCGGACAAAGCTTCGACGGCACGCTGCTGCCGTTCTCGGTGGGCTTCTTCGTGTCGTCACTCGCTGCGCTCGCGATCGTGCTGGTGGTGGAGAGGGGACGGCTGTTCAAGCCGCATCATCGCGCCACCGGCTGAGGAACTTCGCGGCGCTCTCGATGTTGTACTGCAACAATTTGAAAAGGCGCTTCAATGGAACCGAAACACCGTAAAGACCACGACGCCGCGGAGCGGGCGAAGACGGAACGCACGCCGGCGAGCGCCGAAACGACCGCCTTCACCGTGCCATTCGCCAGTGAAGGGCTCGAGCGGGTCCGCGACAGCCATTGCTGAGCAAGACGCCTATTCCGTTGCGCGCCTGCTGGCGCTGAAATCGTCCGCAACGCCCTCGGGTGCCGCGCCGCTTCCACGGGGCGGCACCATCAGCACAACCACTTCCCGCGTGAGACCGGGCCGGCCCCATAGCTGCGCCTGGACGATAAATTCCCGCTTGACGAAGTGCCCGGCACGCCCGGCCACCCCGTCCATCCACCGGCTGCAATCATCCTGATCGCGGAAACAGAGCGCGGCCCAGCCGCGGTCCAGCGTCGTCTTGCGCGGCAAGCCCCCGGGATATTGATCCTCGAACGGCTGCACGTAGTGCGGGTGGTCCGGGCTGTAGAAGGCCAACGCGAAGGCCAGCGAATCGTCGCCGCTGACGGCGGCGAGCGGCTCGCCCGTCTGTTCGCGCCACTCGCGTGTCAATTCTCTGGCCGCCTCCGCGTAGAAATTGCGCCCCTCCTCGTAACCGTGATCGTTGCGGTAGACGGCATGGATCGGCGCGGCGACGAGGACGGCCGTGAGCGCAACGCCGGCCACGATCAAGGTGAGGTTGACGGTGTAAAAGCGCTCGATCGGATAATTTGTGCCGCAGACCACGAGAATGGCGAACAGAAACAATCCCTGCAAAGCCCAGAGCGACGGCAGATCGGTGCCTATCGCGAGCGAGACCAGAACCGGCAGCGCGATCGTGCCCACGGCAACGTAAAAGAGGAGCCGCAGGCCCGGATTCATCGCCGCGAAATCGTCCGGAAACTGCTTCAGCCGCGTGCCAGCGATGAACATCCAGCTGACGGCTGACACACTGATGGCCGCCAACAGCCCCAGAAGGAAGTTCCTGGCCTCACCGAGCGAGCTCACCGCAGTGCCGTTGGCATGGTTCAGCGCGTAGGTGAAGGTCGGTGCCCCCGTCGTGGCGAGCCAATGAACATGCGGTGACAGCGCCGCAAGCCCGACGACGACCGAGATCCAGGGCGAGGCGGACGTGAAATAGGCGCGTCGCGCCGGATGCGCCAGCGCGGCAAACGTGAAGCTCGCGACAAGGAAGATCGAATAATATTTGCCGGCCATGGCCAGCGCCGTCGTGACTCCCGCGGCGATCGCCCACGACGCCGCGCGGGTCTCGAATGCGCGCAGGAAGCACCAAGTCGCCAGCGGCCAGACGGCCAGCAGCACCGCATTGGCATTGAAGCGCTGGGCATGGAATTGATAGGCCGGCGTCAGCATCAGGAGCAACAGCACCAGGACGCGCTTGTGCCCCGTCACGAATTGCCGCGCGATCCGGTCGACGAAGACCAGCGCAAGCCCGGCATTGGTCATCGCCATCAATTGCAGCGACCACTCGCTGAGCGGAAAGATGGCGCTCCAGCTCGCGGCAACCCAGCCGGTCAATGGCGGATGCTTGGGGTAGCCCCACGCGAAATGCCGCCCCAGCGTCCAGGCCTCCAGTGTATCGGGGTGCAGACCGCCGCCGGCATAGGCGACCGCCAGATACAGTGTCCAGATCGCGACGAAGCAGGCGATGAGAAGCGGCACGGCCCAGCCCGTCTCGACGCCATCGAGCCAACGCAGGAATGGCAGGCGCCATCGCGCCGGCGCGCGATCGGACCGTTCGGCCATCGCCTGGAATGCAAAATCGATCGGCACTGGAATCAATGGAGGAAGGAAGATGATGCGCAAGGACGGCACATCTAGTTCAGTACGGAAACAAATAGCAATGATTGGAAACTGGAAAAGTTTGAATTCACCGCCTTCTCAGCCGGCAAAGGTCGACAAACGACCAGATCGACAAACGACAACGGCGCCGCTGATGACAGCGGCGCCGCGTGATGATCCGGACGAAAGAGAAGAGCCTTCGCCCCTACTCCGATTTGTCGACGTTCCAGAACAGCGGGGTCGCGGGACCGTCGAGCACGCCGGTCAGCGATTTACGCCAGCCGCTCGGCAGGAGATACTGCCCCAGCGGGATGTAAATCACCTGCTCATAGGCTTCCTTCTGGATGTCAGCGGCGATCTTCTTCTGATCGTCGAGCGAGGCGGCGCGAACGAAGTCGTCCTTGAGCTTTTCGATCTTGGCGTTCTCGGCCCAGCCGAACCAGCCCTTCTTGCCCTGGCCGCCGATCGAGAGATTGGCGATCGGGTTGGAGACGTCGGCCGCGACCCAGTTGGTGAAAAACATGTTCCAGCCGCCCTCCTTCGGAGGCTTCTGGCTGGCGCGGCGGCTCACCACCGTCTGCCAATCGGTCGCTTGCAGGTCGACCTTGAAGCCGGCCTCGCGCAGCAACTGAGCCGCAACGATCGGCTGCGCCTTCAGCGTCGTGACATCGCCGGGGGCCATGATCACGATCGGGGTGCCGTCGTAGCCGGATTCGGCGAGCGCCTTCTTGGCTTCGGCCATGCCGTTGCCCTTCACCAGGGTCTCGGCACCGGCCTCGGTCGCGAACGGCGTATCGCACACGAAGAAGGCGCCGCAGACCTTCTGATATTTGGCGTTGCCGACCAGCGCGTCGAGAACGTCCTTCTGGTTTATCGCCAGAAAAGCAGCACGGCGCACTTTGACATTATCGAACGGCGGATAAAGGAAGTTCATCCGGCCGAGCGTCTGGAAACCGAACTTGTTCGAGACCTCGATCGTGATCTCCTTGTTCGCTTCCAGCAACGGGAGCATGTCGTAAGGCAGGTTTTCCACGAAGTCGATGTCGCCCGACTGCAAGGCGTTCACCGCGGTCTGCGAGTCCGGCATGGTGATCCACTCGACGCGGTCGACCTTCACCACCTTGCCGCCGGAGGTCCAGCTCGACGGCTCCTTGCGCGGCACGTAGTCGGTGTTCTTGACGTAAACCGCCTTCACGCCGGGCTGGAATTCCGACTGCACGAACTTGAAAGGACCCGAACCGATCTGCTCGGGGATCTGCTTGTCCGGCGGCGTCTCGGCGAGGCGCTTCGGCATCATGAAGGCAACGCGGGAGGACGGCTTGCCGATCGAGTCGAGCACGAGGCCGTAGGGCTCCTTCAGCTTCAGCGTGATGGTCTTGGCATCGGTCGCCTCGATGCTCGCGGTGAAGTCGAGCAGTTTCTGGCCCATGCCGTCGACTGCGGCCCAGCGCTTGAGCGAGGCAACGCAGTCCTCCGCCGTCACCGGCGCACCGTCATGCCACTTCAGGCCGTCGCGCAGCGTGAACGTGTAGGTGAGCTTGTCGTCGGAGATCTTCCAGTCCGCCATCTGCGGCTGGATCTTGAAGTTCGAATCGGGCGCCACGAGCGTGTCGTAGATCATGTAGCCATGGTCGCGCGTGATGTAGGCCGTGGTGAAGATCGGATCGATGATGCGCAGATCCGAGTGCATCACCGCCGTGATGGTCTTGCCGGCCGCAAGCACCGGCGAGGCCAGTGCGGTCGAAAGCGCGACGACCGACAGCGCAAGTTTGGAGGCGAACGCGCGAGGCCCCCGGCGCATCAACTTAAACATAAAAAGTTCTCCTGACGTGAAACTGTTCAAAGGCAGGTTATTGATTGAGCATCCGGTTCGTTCTTTAGGCGAACTAACCTCATGCAATGCCTTTATCTTTTCGAGACTTGCAGACAGTGCCGAGCGCGTCAATCCGGTTTCGCTGCAAGCCCAAGCGGCGCGCGCACGGGCTCCACAAGGATCGGTTTGGCTCTACAACGCTCTCCGCCTGTCCTGCCCCGCGCGATGCAATGCGCGTTCCATGTTCCGAAGCCCCAGAGACATTGGAGAGACATTGAGATGAATCCAGCCAATCTTCCCTTCGATTCTGAAGCAATGCTCCAGGGCCTGCGCGGTTGGGTGGAATGCGAAAGCCCGACCTGGGACGCGAGCGCCGTGAACCGCATGCTCGATATCGCGGCGCGGGAGATGGCGATCATGGGTGCGACGATCGAGCGCATCGCCGGTCGCCAGGGCTTTGGCGGCGTGATCCGCGCCCGCTTTCCGCATCCGAAGCAAGGCGAGCCCGGCATCCTGATTGCCGGACACATGGATACCGTCCACCCCACGGGCACCATCGAGAAGCTGAAATGGCGGCGCGAGGGCAGCAAGTGCTACGGACCCGGCATCTACGACATGAAGGGCGGCAATTATCTTTCGCTGGAAGCGATCCGCCAACTGGCCCGCGCCTCGTTCACGACGCCGCTGCCTATCACAGTGCTGTTCACACCCGACGAGGAAGTCGGCACACCCTCCACGCGCGATATCATCGAGGCGGAAGCCGCGCGCAACAAATACGTGCTGGTGCCCGAGCCCGGCCGCGCCGACAACGGCGTCACTACCGGACGTTACGCCATCGCGCGTTTCAATCTCGAGGCGACCGGCCGGCCCAGCCACGCCGGCGCCACCTTGTCGGCGGGCCGCTCGGCTATCCGCGAGATGGCGCGGCAAATCCTCGCCATCGACGCGATGACGGGCGAGGATTGCACATTCTCCGTCGGCGTCGTGCACGGGGGTCAATGGGTCAATTGCGTTGCCACGACCGCCACCGGCGAAGCGCTTTCGATGGCCAAGCGCCAGGCCGACCTCGATCGCGGCGTTGGGAGGATGCTGGCGCTCTCCGGTACAACCGATGATGTCACCTTCAAGGTGACGCGCGGCGTGACACGTCCGGTCTGGGAGCCCGATGCCGGCACCATGGCGCTGTATGAAAAGGCGCGCGGGATCGCCAAGTCGCTCGGCGCAGAACTGCCGCATGCGAGCGCCGGCGGCGGCTCCGACGGCAATTTCACCGGCGCAATGGGCATCCCGACTCTCGACGGCCTGGGCGTGCGTGGCGGCAACGGCCACACGCTCGAAGAGTATATCGAGGTTGAAAGTCTGGTCGAACGCGGCCGGCTGATGGCGGGGCTGCTCGCGACTCTGGAGTAACGGTGCGAGCCACATCGCCAAAACCCGGCCAGGTCACCGAAACAAGTTGACCGCACTGCAAAAACGGTGGCCCGGATGGCATGGGAATTGCTGAAATGTTAGGCTGGTGGCAGAACCCCAGGCTCCAGCCGCTGTCGCTGATTTGACTCTAATCTGACGGGATCCAACTTGCTCGGATATCTCCTTCGCCGAATTCTCGCCGCCGTACCCGTGATGGGCGTGGTGGCGCTGTTCGTGTTCCTCCTGCTCCGCCTCACCCCGGGCGATCCCGCCGCGATTCTTGCCGGCGACAACGCCACGCCGGAGCGGCTCGAGCGCATCCGGACCTCGCTCGGCCTCAACGAGCCGCTGATCGTGCAGTTCATCACCTGGCTGAACAAGCTGCTGCATGGCGATCTCGGAACTTCACTCATCTCCAACCTTCCGGTGATGAAGATGATCGGCCAGCGGGTCGAGCCGTCGATCTCGATTGCGCTGTCGACCATCATCCTCGCCGTCATCGTCGCTGTTCCCCTGGGCGTGATCGCGGCCTGGAAGCACGGCACCTGGATCGACCGCTTCGTGATGGGCCTGTCCGTGCTCGGCTTCTCGGTGCCGGTGTTCGTGGTCGGCTACATCCTGATCGAGGTCTTCGCGATCGACCTGCGCTGGGTGCCGGTGCAGGGCTTCCGCAGCATCTCGAACGGTTTTGGGCCGTTCTTCGAGCGCATCATCCTGCCGACCTGCGCGCTGTCCTTTATCTACATCGCGTTGATCGCGCGCATGACGCGCGCGGCGATGCTCGACGTGCTCGGCGAGGACTATGTCCGCACCGCGCGCGCAAAAGGCATCAACGAAGTCGCCGTGATGATGCGCCATGCGCTGCGCAACGCCGCCGTGCCCGTGATCACGGTGATCGGGACCGGCTTTGCGCTTTTGATCTCCGGGGTCGTCGTCACCGAGAGCGTGTTCAACATCCCCGGCATCGGCCGCCTCACGGTGGATGCGGTGCTGGCGCGCGACTATCCGGTGATCCAGGCGATGATCCTGCTGACGTCGTTGATCTATGTCGTCGTCAATCTCCTGATCGACGTCGCCTACACGCTGCTCGATCCCCGGATCCGGTACTAGGGCTAAGGATAACAACAAGAATGTCTGTCGATACCCTTCCCCAGTCCTCCATCCCGATCACATCGCCGCTGCGGCCGCGCTTCGGATTCCTGACCTCGACGCCGATCATCGCGGCAGCGACCATCTGCCTCGCGTTGGTCGTGCTGATCTCGATCCTGGCGCCGTTGATCGCGCCGTATGATCCGATCCAGCTTGCGCCCTCGCAGCGGCTGAAGCCCTCTTCGGCGCAATTCCTGCTCGGCACCGACGCCTATGGCCGCGACCTGCTGTCGCGCGTCATGTATGGCGGACGCATCTCGCTTCTGATCGGCATCGGCTCGGCGATCATGTCGATCGTCATTGGGTTGGCGATCGGCCTCGTCTCCGGCTTCTTCAAGCTGGTCGATTCCGTCATGATGCGGATCATGGACGGCCTGATGGCAATGCCGAGCATCCTGCTGGCAATCGCCGTGGTGTCGCTGTCCGGCGCCAGCCTCTGGACCGTGCTGATCGCGATCACGATCCCCGAAGTTCCGCGGGTGGCACGCCTGGTGCGCTCGGTCGTGCTATCGGCGCGCGAAGAGCCCTATGTTGAAGCGGCGATCTCGGTCGGCACATCCCTGCCAAAGATCATGTGGCGGCATTTGATGCCGAACACGATCGCACCGCTGATCGTCCAGGGCAGTTACGTCTGCGCGTCCGCGATCCTCACCGAGGCCATCCTCTCCTTCCTCGGCGCAGGCATCTCGCCGGAAACGCCGACCTGGGGCAACATCATGGCCGAGGGCCGTCAGTACTTCCAGCTCAAGCCGACGCTGATCTTCTGGCCGGGCCTGCTGCTCTCGATCGCCATCCTCAGCATCAATTTGATCGGCGACGCCGCCCGCGACGCACTCGATCCGCGCATGAAGCAGCGGGAAGGCAAATGATGACCGATCAAGTGATGACCAGCCCGATCCTCGACATCAACAACCTCGTCGTCTCCGTCGGCAAGAAGCCGAATGCTGCAAACATCATCGACGGCATCTCGATCCAGGTGCACGAGCGCGAGACGCTGTGCCTCGTCGGCGAAAGCGGCTCGGGCAAGTCGGTGACCTCGCTGACCACGATGGGTCTGCTGCCGAAGGGCACGCTGATTCCGACCGGCGGCAGCGTCAAGCTGGTCGGCGAGGAGATTCTCACCGCGACCGACCGCCGCCTGCGGCAGCTCCGCGCGACGCGCATGGCGATGATCTTCCAGGAGCCGATGACGGCACTCAATCCGGTGATGCCGGTTGGCCGCCAGATCGACGAGGTTCTGCGCGCGCACACCAAGCTCGATGCGAAGGCGCGCAAGAAGCGCATCCTCGACATGATGGAGCAGGTGCGCCTGCCCCAGGTCGAGCGTATCTTTGCCTCCTACCCTCACCGACTCTCAGGCGGTCAGCGCCAGCGCATCATGATCGCGATGGCACTCGTGCTCGAACCGAAGCTGCTCATCGCCGACGAGCCGACCACAGCGCTCGACGTCACCACGCAGAAGCAAATTTTGACCCTGATCCGCGACCTCCAGCGCGATCACGGCACCGCCGTGCTGTTCATCACCCACGACATGGGCGTGGTCGCCGAAATCGCCGACCGCGTCGCGGTGATGCGGCAGGGCCGACTGGTCGAGACCGGAACGCTGGATTCCATCCTGCGCAATCCGACCATGGAGTACACCCGCAACCTGCTCTCGGCAGTGCCGAGCCTGGTGCCGCGCGCGGCACGGCCTGAGACCAAGGAACCGGTGGTGCTGGAGGCCAACGAGCTCGGCAAGGTCTATCGCGAGCGAGCATTCTTCGGTAAGGGCCGCGAAGTCGTCGCCGCCGACAAGGTCACGCTGACGCTGCGCAAGGGCCGCACGCTCGGCATCGTCGGCGAGAGCGGCTCAGGCAAATCGACCGTGGCGCGCTGCATCGTCCGCCTGATCGACCCGACCTCCGGCGGCGTCCGCCTCTCCGGCCGCGAGATCTCGGACATCTCGCGGCGGCTGTTGCAGCCGCATCGCAAGAAGATCCAGATCGTATTCCAGGACCCCTACCGCTCGCTCAACCCGCGCGTCACCGTCGGCGAAAGCATTGCGGAAGGCCCGATCAATTATGGCGTGTCGCATGCCGACGCAATGAAGCGTGCGCGCGAATTGCTCGAGCTGGTCGGCCTGCCCGCCGATGCGGTCGCGCGCTATCCCCACCAATTCTCCGGCGGCCAGCGTCAGCGCATTGCGATCGCCCGCGCGCTCGCGCTCGACCCCGACGTGCTGGTTGCGGACGAGGCGGTCTCCGCCCTCGACGTCTCCGTGCAAGCGCAGGTGCTGGAACTGTTCGACGAGATTCAGAAGCGGCTCGGCATCGCCATCCTGTTCATCACTCACGATCTGCGCGTCGCCGCGCAGATCTGCGACGAGGTCGTGGTGATGCAACACGGCCGCGTCGTCGAGCAGGGCCCGGCCGCCGAAGTGCTGACGCATCCGAAGGAAGCCTACACCAGAGCCCTGCTCGAGGCAGCGCCGGGCCGCGGCTGGGATTTTGCGAACTTCCGGCCGGTGGCCGAGGGCGCGGCGGCCAGCGCCTAGTTTCTCTCCTCGTCATTGCGAGCGCAGCGAAGCAATCCAGTCTGTCCCCGTCGAGGGATTCTGGATTGCTTCGCTGCGCTCGCAATGACGGCGGTTGCGACAAGCATTCCTAAAACGGCTTGACGCCATGCGCGGCGCGATTGCTTCCCGGCTTGCTCTCGCCGCAAGCACAGGGCTAACGTCGCGCACTTTCAATTGCTGGACTTGAGTTGATGACACGTATCGCCGTCGGCGGCTTCCTGCACGAGACCAACACCTTCGCTCCGACGAAGGCGACGTTCGCGGACTTCCAGCACGGCGGTGGCTGGCCGGCGATGACGCAAGGACCCGACGTGCTGAAGGTGATGCGCCGCATCAATGTCGGCCTCGCCGGTTTCGTCGACAGCGCCGAGGCTCATGGCTGGGAACTCATCCCGACCATCGCTTGCGGCGCCAGCCCCTCGGCGCATGTCACCAGGGACGCCTTCGAGCGCATTGTCAAAGCAATGATCGACGGCATCGCAGCCGCCGGCCCGATCGACGCCGTCTATCTCGATCTGCACGGCGCGATGGTCACGGAACATCTCGACGACGGCGAAGGCGAGATTCTGGCCCGCGTGCGCCGCGTCATCGGCAAGGACATTCCGCTGGTCACCAGCCTCGATCTCCACGCCAACGTCACGCCCGAGATGATGGAGTATGCGGACGCGCTGATCGCCTACCGCACCTATCCCCATGTCGACATGGCCGAGACCGGCCGTGCCTGCGCGCGACACCTCGCATTGCTCTTGAAGACAAAGCAGCGTTTCGCAAAATCCTTCCGGCAATTGCCGTTCCTGATCCCGATCAGCTGGCAGTGCACCAACGACCAGCCGACCAAGGGCATCTACGAAAAGCTTGCCGCGCTGGAGAGCGACGCGGTTCCGACGCTGTCCTTCGCGCCCGGCTTCCCCGCCGCCGATTTCCGCGATTGCGGCCCGAGCGTGTTCGCCTATGGCAAGACCCAAGCCTATGCCGACGGCGCGGCGGATGCGATCGTGAAGCTGATCGAAAGCCACGAGGACGATTTCGACGGCAAGATCTGGTCACCCGATGACGGCGTGCGCCACGCAATGGAACTCTCGAAGGGCGCGAGCAAGCCGATCATCATCGCCGACACCCAGGACAATCCCGGCGCCGGCGGCGATTCCGACACCACCGGAATGCTACGCGCGCTGGTCCGCAACAAGGCGAGTGCTGCGACCGGCGCGATCTACGATCCGGAATCGGCCAAGGCAGCGCATGCAGCGGGCGTCGGCGCCAGCGTGACGCTGTCGCTCGGCGGCAAGTCCGGTATTCCCGGCGACGAGCCCTATCGTGAGACCTTCGTCGTCGAAAAACTTTCCGACGGCCGCTTCGTCGCGCCCGGTCCCTACTATGGCGGCCGCGAGATGGAGATGGGCCCGTCCGCATGCCTTCGCATCGGCGACGTCCGAATCGTCGTGAGCTCGCACAAGGCGCAGCTCGCCGATCAGGCCATGTACCGCTATGTCGGCATCGAGCCGACTGAACAGAAGATTTTGGTCAACAAGAGCTCGGTGCACTTCCGCGCCGATTTCGAACCGATCGCGGAAAAGCTGATGATCTGCGCTGCCCCCGGCGCGATGCCCGCTGACACAGCCACGCTGCCGTGGACGCGCCTCCGGCCGGGGATCCGCATCAAGCCGAACGGCCCGGCTTTCACTCCCTCCTCACGCTAACTGGACAGAACACATGCCCACGATCGACCGCATCGACGGCTATGCCGACGAACTCACCGCTATCAGGCGCGACCTCCACGCTCATCCGGAAATCGGCTTCGAGGAAGTGCGCACCTCCGGCATCGTCGCGGACAAGCTGAAGAGCTGGGGCATCGAGGTGCATCGCGGTCTCGGCGGCACCGGCGTGATCGGCGTCATCAAAGGCAAGGGCTCGGGCAGCAAGCGTATCGGGCTTCGCGCCGACATGGACGCGCTGCCGATGGAGGAGAACACCAATCTGAAATGGAGTTCGAAGATCCCGGGCCGCTTCCACGGCTGTGGCCATGACGGCCACACCACCATGCTGCTCGGCACCGCGCGCTACCTCGCCGAGACCAAGAATTTCGACGGCACCGTGCACCTGATCTTCCAGCCGGCCGAGGAAGGCCTGGGCGGCGCCCGCGCCATGATCAAGGATGGCCTGTTCGAGAAATTTCCCTGCGACGAGCTCTATGGCCTGCACAATGCGCCGGACCTCAACCACGGCGAGATCGCGATCCTGCCCGGCCCTGCGATGGCCAGTGCCGACTTCTTCGACCTCCGCATCACCGGCTATGGCGCGCATGGCGCGATGCCGGAACGCTCCAAGGACGCGGTGATCATCGCGACCACGCTGGCGCAGGCGATCCAGACCATCGTCAGCCGCAACGTCGAGCCGCTGCAGGCCGCAGTCGTCTCGATCACGCAGATTCACGCCGGTTCGGCGTACAACGTCATCCCCGGCGAGGCGCATCTTTGCGGCACCATCCGCACTTTCTCGAAAGAAGTCCGCACCCTGATCAGCGAACGCATCCGCACGATCTGCGCCGGCATCGCGAGCGCCTATCAGTGCGTGATCGACGTTGACATCCGCGACACGTTCGATGTGCTGGTCAACCAGGTCGAGCAGTCTAAGGTCGTCGAAGACGTCGCGCGCACCATCGTCGACCCCGCCAACGTGATCACCCGCGCCCAGCCGAAGATGGGCAGCGAGGATTTTGCCGACATGCTGCAAACCATTCCCGGCGCCTATTTCTGGGTCGGCCACGACGGCTCGGTGCCCGTGCACAATCCCGGCTTCGTGCTCGACGACAAGATCCTGCCGATCGGTGCCAGCATGTTCGCCCGGATCATCGAGACCCGGATGCCGGTGGGTGCCCATGCATAGAAAGAGCGTCGAAGAGGAAGTCACCTCGCTGCACGATCTCTCCGCGGTCGATCTGATCGCGGGCTATCGCGCCAAGCAGTTCTCGCCGAGCGAGGTGCTGGAAGACGTGCTCGCGCATGTCGCCGCGTGGGAGCCGCACCTCAAGGCGCTTTATGCATTCGATCCCGACGGCGCGCGCGAGACCGCGAAGGCCTCGACCGCGCGCTGGTCCGGGGGCGAGCCCTCTGGCGCGCTCGACGGCGTGCCGGTGACCGTGAAGGACAACATCGCGACCAAGGGCGTGCCGGTGCCGCTGGGGGCTGCCAGCGTCAAGCTCACGCCGGCGGAGAAGGACGCACCACCCGCGGCCCGCCTGCGCGAAGCCGGTGCGATCATCTTCGCCAAGACCACCATGCCCGACTACGGCATGCTGTCCTCGGGGCTGTCCTCTTTCCACGCGCTGGCGCGCAATCCCTGGGACCTCGCTAAGAACCCCGGCGGCTCCAGCGCCGGCGCGGGCGCCGCTGCGGCGGCCGGCTATGGCCCGCTGCATCTCGGCACCGATATCGGCGGCTCGGTCCGCCTGCCCGCGGGCTGGTGCGGCCTCGTCGGATTCAAGCCGAGCTTTGGACGCGTACCGATCGATCCCGCCTATGTCGGCCGCGTCGCCGGTCCCATGACCCGCACCGTCGACGATTGCGCGCTGATGATGAGCGCGATCGCAAAACCCGACCGACGCGACGGCACGAGCCTGCCCGCGGAGCCCCTCAACTGGAAGGGGCTGGAGAAATCCCCGCGCAAACTCCGCATCGGATTGATGCTCGATCCCGGCGTTGGCCTGGCGCTGGAGAAACCGGTGCGCGAGGTCGCGGTGAAGGCGGCGAAAGCGTTCGAATCCGCAGGGGCCGTGGTCACCGAAGTCGACGGCATCCTCACGCGCGAGATGCTCGACGGCCTCGACAACTTTTGGCGCGCACGGATGTGGGATGATCTGTCGAAGCTGACGCCCGCCGAACAGGCAAAGGTGCTGCCCTACATTTTCAAGTGGGGCGAGTCTGGCGCGAAGCTCTCGGGCGGCGACGTTATCCGTGGCTTCAACCAGACCATGGCAATCCGCGCCGCGGCATCAAAGCTGTTCTGCGAGCTCGACTATGTGATCTCGCCGACCGCGCCGAACGTGAACTATCCGGCGGAGTGGGCCTCGCCGACCAACGATCCCATGAAGCCCTTCGAGCACATCGCCTATACCGTGCCGTGGAATATGTCGGAGAATCCGGCGATCTCCATCAACGGCGGCTTCGACGCCAAGGGTTTTCCCATCGGCGTGCA
The DNA here is from genome assembly GCF_055807535.1 of Bradyrhizobium sp. Kon37. NCBI lineage: Bacteria > Pseudomonadati > Pseudomonadota > Alphaproteobacteria > Hyphomicrobiales > Nitrobacteraceae > Bradyrhizobium > Bradyrhizobium sp. Kon37. Next base: position 221,489 of record NZ_JBVVOY010000007.1, on the reverse strand, counting down.
GATCGTCGGCCGCCGCTTCGACGATATCGGCGTGCTCGGCATGGCCAAGGCTTTTGAGAGCCTGCGCGGGCCACAGAAGCCCTGGCCGAGCCCGCCAGCGAAGTAATCTACATACTCCGTCATGGCCGGGCTTGTCCCGGCCATCCACGTCTATACGCTTGCACTGAAGCAAGTACGTGGATGCCCGGGACAAACCCGGGCATGACGGCAGGCTGCGTAGAAACACCAATAACAAAGAAAAGGAAGGAAACCACCATGGCGTATGAGACGATCAAATACGAGGTCGCCGAGCAGATCCTCACCATCACGCTGAACCGGCCCGACAAGCTCAACGCCTTCAACGCGCAGATGCAAGGAGAGCTGATCGACGCGTTCGACGCCGCCGACAAGGACGACGACGTCCGCGCCATCATCGTCACAGGCGCTGGCCGCGGTTTTTGCGCGGGCGCAGATCTTTCGTCGGGCGCCGACACCTTTGATCGCGACGTGCGTCGCGGGCCGGTGAAGCGCTTCGCCGACGGCAAGGTCGACTACAGCGATTCCCAGGTGCGCGACGGCGGTGGCCAGGTGACATTGCGCATCTTCAAATGCCTCAAGCCGGTGATCGCCGCGGTCAACGGTCCCGCGGTCGGCATCGGCGTTACCATGCAGCTCGCGATGGACATCCGCATCGCCTCCAACGCCGCGCGCTTCGGCTTCGTGTTCTCCCAGCGCGGCATCGTGCCGGAGGCCGCCTCGAGCTGGTTCCTGCCGCGCATCGTCGGCATCTCGCAGGCGCTGGAATGGTGCTATTCGGGTCGCGTCTTCCCGGCGCAGGAAGCCTTCGCCGGTCGCCTCGTCAGCAAGGTCGTAGCGCCCGATGATCTGCTGCCGACCGCCCGCGCGCTCGCCAAGGAATTTGCCGCGAAGACGGCGCCGGTGTCGGTGGCGCTGATCCGCCAGATGATGTGGCGCATGATGGGCGCCGACGATCCGATGGAGGCCCACAAGGTCGACAGCCGCGGCATCTACGCGCGCGGCCGCTCCGACGACGTGAAGGAAGGCGTGACGTCGTTCCTGGAAAAGCGCCCGGCGCAGTTCAAGAACAAGGTGTCGAGCGATATGCCGGACTATTTCCCGTGGTGGACGGAGCGGGAGTATAAGTGAGGCATCGTAGGGTGGGTTAGCCGAAGGCGTAACCCACCTCTTTCGTATCCGCGGACACAGAAGGGGTGGGTTACGCTTCGCTAACCCACGCTACGATCCAACGGCACCGTCACCCCATCACTAACGCCACGCGCCCGATCGCCTTGCGGTCGATCAGCAGCCGCATCGCCTTCGCAACCTCCTCCAGCGGCAGGCGGTGCGAGACGTTGGGGCGCAGCTTGCCCTGCTCGGCCCATTGGAGCAACGCCTTCAGGCGCACTTCGCCAAGCGCGGGATTTTTCCGTACCGCTTCGCCCGCTCGCACGCCGAGCACGCTGGCACCCTTGATCAGCAGGAGATTGGTTTTCGCCGAGCCGATGCCGCCGGTGAAGCCGATCACCAGCAGCCGAGCACCCCAGTTGATACAGCGCATCGAATTCTCGAACACCTCGCCGCCGACGGGATCGAACACGACGTCGGCACCGCGACCGTCGGTGATCCGTTTGACGGCATCACGAAACGGCTCGCGGTCATAGCGCACGAGATGATCGGCGCCGCGCACCTTGGCGATTGCGAGCTTTTCGTCGCTGGACGCTGTCGCGATCACAATCGCACCCAGCATCTTGCCGATCTCCACGGCAGCAAGGCCCACGCCCCCGCCGGCGCCATGCACCAGCAGCACCTCGCCCGGCGCAACCCGGCCGCGGTCGATCAACGCGTGATAGGCGGTGCCGTGCCCGGCGAGATAGGTCGCGGCTTCCGCATAGTCGAACGTCGATGGCATCGGCGTGAGCTGCGACGGCGTCACCACCGCTTCATCCGTGAAGGCGCCGTGCCGCATCTTGACGATGACCTTGTCGCCGACGGCGACGCCGCTCGCCTCTGCGCCAACCTCGGTCACGTCGCCGGCCGCCTCCATCCCCGGCGTAAACGGCAACTCGGGCTTGAGCTGGTATTCGCCGGCCGCCATCAGCACGTCTGGAAAATTCAAGCCGGCGGCACGGATTGCGACGCGCACTTCGCCCGGCTTCAGCTCGCGCGACGGAAACTCTTCGAGCCGCAAATTTTCGGGCGCGCCGAGCGCGCGGCAGACGACAGTCCGCACCATCAGGCCGCGCTCGCCTTGCCGCGCAGCAGCGCCTCGCGGATCAACGGCAGGCGGTCATTGCCGAAATACATGTCGGTCTTGCCGACGAAGATCGTCGGCGAGCCAAAGCCGCCGCGGGCGACGACCTCTTCGGTGTTCGCCTTGAGCTGATCCTTGATCCCCTGCCCCGAAATGCCCGCGAAGAATTTCTGCTCGTCGACGCCGAGTTTCTTGCAGATCTCGGCCAGCACCGCGTCCTGTGAGATGTCCTTGTCGCCGCCCCAATAGGCCTCGAATACGGCGGTCGCGAACGGCACCATGTCTTTGCCGAGCCAGATGCAGCCGCGCATCGCTTTCACGCTGTTCACCGGAAATACCGTCGGCGGCATCTTGATCGCGAGACCGGCCGAGCGCGACCAGTCGGCAAGGTCCTTTTTCATGTAGCGGGCCTTCAACGGCACCGGTGTCTCACGCTGCACATACACACTTGGGTTGACCGTATTGAAGATGCCGCCCACCAGGATCGGCCGCCAGACGATCTCCGCGCCAACCTCCCTGGCCAGCGGCTGGATGTTGTGGAAGGCGAGATAGGTCCAGGGGCTGGAACAGTCGAAGAAGAATTCGATCATGGCGTTTCCGGTCGGGCGCCGCCGGTTTCGAGGCGACTTTTGTTGTTCTGTACCTCGACGTTAAGACATGGCAGGAAGGGGCGCAATCATAACCCGCCGTGAGGGCCGCCATGCTGTTTCCAACCACGATCGCCGGCTCCTTGCCGAAGCCGGAATGGCTCGCCGAACCCAACATGCTCTGGGCGCCCTGGAAGTCGCAGGGCGACGAGCTCGTCCGCGCCAAGCGCGATGCGACGATGCTTGCCGTCAAAGTCCAGGAGGATGCCGGCATCGACATCGTCACCGAGGGCGAGCAGGCCCGGCAGCATTTCGTCCACGGTTTCCTGGAGAAGATCGAGGGCATCGACTTCGCCCACAAGGTCGAGATGGGCATCCGCAAGGATCGCTACAAGGCGATGGTGCCGCAGGTCGTCGCCCCGCTCCGGCTGAAGAGCCGCGTCCACGCCGACGAGGCGCGCGTCGCCCGCGCGCACACCAAGAAGAAGCTGAAATTCACCCTGCCCGGCCCGATGACCATCATCGACACCATTGCCGATCGCTACTATGGCGACCGCGTCAAGATGGCCTTTGCGTTCGCCGAACTCCTGAACGAGGAAGCCAAGGCGCTGCAGGCCGACGGCGTCGATCTCGTGCAGTTCGACGAACCCGCGTTCAACGTCTACATGGACGAGGTCAACGATTGGGGCATCAAGGCGCTGGAGCGCGCCGCGCAGGGCCTGACCTGCGCCACTGCCGTGCACATCTGCTACGGCTACGGTATCAAGGCCAACACCGACTGGAAGGAAACGCTCGGCGCGCAATGGCGGCAGTACGAGCAGATCTTTCCCGCGATCGACGCCAGCCCGATCCAGCAGGTCGCGATCGAGTGCCGCAACTCGAAGGTGCCGCTCGACCTGCTTGCCCTGCTCAAGTCCAAGATCGTGCAGGCCGGTGTGATCGACGTCGCCAGCGACACGGTCGAGACCGCCGAGGATGTCGTGCAGGTCATCGACGCGGTGTCGAAATTCGTACCCAAGAGCAACATCATCGCCACCACCAATTGCGGCATGGCGCCGATGCGGCGCGAGATCGCCGAAGCCAAGCTGATGGCGCTCGGCGCCGGTGCCGCGCTGGCACGCGAGAAGCTGGGATGATCACGACGCGCGTGTCTTAGTCCAGCGCCGTCGGATGCAGCACGGGCCGGTAGCCGGCCTCGAGCGCGCGCAGCGTTGAGGGCGGCGTCAGCAACTTCATGTCGTCGAGCTGACGCGCGTCCTTGGCATAGCCCGCCGGCGACCACAGCAGGGCCCTCCCCTGCATTATCAAAAAGCTCTTCTCGCCCTGTTGGATCATCGCGCCGTCCGGCAATTCCGCGAGCGGCCTCGGCAGCGCATGCAACCGTTTCTTGCCGCGATCAAGCCGTTCCCGATGCAGTACGGCATCCATCGCCTTGGCGCTGATGCCGCTTGCATCATTGCCCTTTTCCCATGCAACGCGAAAGCGTTTGGCATCGTCGCGGCGGCAGAAGAAGCAGGGACGGTGGCCTGCGGCAAAGGCGGTGGCCTCGTCGAGGAAGAACAGCTCGGTCCAGCTCCGCCGCGCCATCACGGGACGCCGCCAGCCGCGAAATTCGCACAGGCAGGTGATCCAGGCCGGCGTCGACCAGCGCTTGTTCAGCAGCGTCTTGGTCGCGGGATCATGGATGATGCCGCGGTTACCGGTGAACAGCCCGCGATGTGGTATCGCGATGATCTCGCCGGTCGGCGTGACGCGGTTTTGCAGGGGCATGGTCGCCTCCGCCCGTCATTGCGAGGAGCGAAGCGACGAAGCAATCCAGATTATTTCCGCGGGCACATTTCTGGATTGCTTCGCTGCGCTCGCAATGACGGCGATAATCACGCCGCCCCGTCGCGCAGCGGCGGGTGATAGGACAGCGCGGTGTCCCATGGGAAGAAGATCCAGGTGTCCTGCGAGACTTCCGTGATGAAGGTATCGACCAGCGGACGTCCCTTCGGCTTGGCGTAGACGGTGGCAAAATGCGCATCGGGCAGCATCGCGCGCACCAGCTTGCCGGTCTTGCCGGTATCCACGAGGTCGTCGACGATCAAAAGCCCCTTGCCGGTGCCGCCGCCAAGCTTCATCACATCTTCGGAAATGCCCTTCAGCACTTTGAGGTCGCCCTGCTTGTCGTGGTCGTAGCTGGCGATGCAGACCGTATCGATCACGCGCACGCCGAGCTCGCGCGCCACGATCGCCGCCGGCACCAGGCCGCCGCGGGTGATCGCGATCACCGCATGAAACGGACCAACCTCGTTGAGCCGCCAGGTCAGCGCCCGGCAATCCCGGTGGAACTGGTCCCACGACACCGGAAAGGGGCGGCCCGCCCGTTCTTCCGCACTTAATTCCGGTGCTTCACCAGCCATCGTCGTCTCCTGCTTCGTCTGCCGGCAGCTAGGTTGCTAGCGGGTGATGTTCAATCCCGCCAGCATTTCCTTCACTGCCGCCATTGCGGCTGCGAGCTTGTCCGCATCGCGCGAGCGCACCACCAGATTGGTGTTCGGCTTCTGCTCTTCATCCATGAAGGGATAGCTGCCGATGATGGTGTCGGGATGTTCGGCGGCAATCGCCCGCAGCGGGCTGCCGATGTCACCCTCCCGCGCATTGGCGCGGACCGATTCGGAGAGCATGCGGACGCCCGATTTCAGCTTGGGCGAGACGATGTCCATCATCGCCTGCATGATCGAGGGCACGCCCGCCATCACGATGACATTGCCGATCTTGAAGCCGGGGGCGAGGATAGTCGCGCTCTGGATCAACTCGGCTCCATCAGGGATGCGGGCCATGCGCAGGCGGGCCTCGTTGAGGTCCTGCTCGCTCCAGCGCTCGCGGAAACGGGCGACCACCTCCGGATGATGGTCGATGCCGACGCCGAACGCCTTGGCGACGCTGTCGGCGGTGATGTCGTCATGGGTCGGCCCGATGCCGCCGGTGGTGAAGACATAGGTGTAGCGATGCCGCAGCGCATCCAACGCGGCAATGATGTCGGGTTCGTCGTCGGAGACGACCCGGACCTCCTTCAGGTCGATGCCGATATTGGTCAGGTATTCGGCGATGAAGCCGATGTTCTTGTCCTTGGTCCGGCCGGACAGGATTTCGTCCCCAATGACCAGAATACCCGCCGTGACGATCTCGCTCATACTTCAAGTCCCTCACCTATCGGCCCGACTTTGCCGAGGTAACGCGTTGAAGTCACGCGCTTTTGCTGCCGAAATAAGCAGTCCTCAGCCATTTTTTCAGGCAAGCCGCCGGCCATCCCCGGCAAATGTCCTCTCCCCATGCTTATCGCGCTGGCCCGGCCCTTGCTACCGCATGAAAGTCATGCACTCTTGCCGCATGGCCAGGACGTTGCGGTCTTCACCAAGCCTCGCGGCCTGTCGAATGGCGCAACGCCTTGCGGAGACAAGTCGGGATCTATGGCAGTCGCGTTTGATGAAATGAACATTCCCGGTGGGGACCTTCGCCCCGCCTATCAGGAGCTGGCGCGCTGGCTCAAGGAGACGCCTCCCGAGGCGCTCGAATATCGCCGCCAGGAGGCCGAGCTCCTCTTCCGCCGCATCGGCATTACCTTCGCGGTCTATGGGGACACCGAGTCCACGGAGCGCCTGATCCCCTTCGACGTGATCCCGCGGATCATGTCCGGCAAGGAATGGTCGCTGTTGGAGAAGGGCCTGAAGCAGCGCGTGCGCGCGCTCAACATGTTCCTGCGCGACATCTATCACGGCCGCGACATCCTCCGCGCCGAGATCGTGCCCGACGACCTCATCTTTCAGAACCCGGTCTTCCGTCCCGAGATGAACGGCCAGCAGGTGCCGCACGACGTCTACGTGCACATCGCCGGCATCGACATCGTCCGGGTCGATTCCGAGGACTTCATCGTGCTGGAGGACAATGCGCGCACACCCTCGGGCGTGTCCTACATGCTGGAAAACCGCGAGATCATGATGCGGCTGTTTCCGGACCTGTTCGCCCGCCACAGGGTGGCGCCGGTCGAACGCTATCCGGACGAGCTGCTGTCCGCCTTGCGCTCGGTGGCGCCGCAAAGCGCCTCCGGCGAGCCGACCGTCGCATTGCTCACGCCGGGCGTCTACAACTCGGCCTATTACGAGCACTCCTTCCTGGCCGACAAGCTCGGTATCGAGCTGGTCGAGGGCCGCGACCTCATCGTCAAGAACAACGAAGTGTTCATGCGGACGACCGAGGGCGTGAAACGGGTCGACGTGATCTACCGCCGCGTCGACGACGACTACCTCGATCCCCTCACCTTCCGGCCCGACTCCGCGCTCGGCGTGCCCGGACTGATGTCGGCCTATGCGGCCGGCAACATCACGCTCGCCAACGCGGTCGGCACCGGCATCGCCGACGACAAGGCGATCTACTCCTACATGCCGGACATCGTAAAATTCTATCTCGGCGAGGAGCCGATTCTGAAGAACGTACAGACCTGGCGCTGCCGCGAGCCGAAGGACCTCGCCTACGTGCTGGACCATCTGAGCGAACTCGTTGTGAAGGAGGTGCACGGCTCCGGCGGCTACGGCATGCTGATCGGTCCTGCCGCGACCAAGGCGACGATCGAAGCCTTCCGCGAAAAGCTCAAGCGCGAGCCCGAGGGCTTCATTGCGCAGCCGACGCTGGCGCTCTCGACCTGCCCGACCTGCACGGCTTCCGGCCTTGCGCCGCGCCACGTCGACCTGAGGCCGTTCGTGCTCACCGGCAGCAAGAGCACCACGATCGTGCCCGGCGGGTTGACACGCGTTGCCCTGAAGGAAGGCTCCCTGGTGGTGAATTCGAGCCAGGGCGGCGGCACCAAAGATACCTGGATCCTGGACGAGTAGAGAGATGCTGTCGCGTACCGCCGAAAACCTCTATTGGCTCGCCCGCTACGTCGAACGGGCCGAGTATCTCGCGCGCACCATCGATGCGACGCTGCGCGTCACCGCGCTTCCCGCCGCCTATATCGGCAAGACCAACGAATGGGACTCGGCGCTTTTGACCGCCGGCGTTGCCGCAAGCTTCTATCAGACCTACGAGGAAGCCAACGAGCACAACGTCGTCGAGTACCTGTCGTTCTCGCCGAACAACCCGTCCTCGATCAGGAATTGCATCGAGGCCGCGCGGCTGAATTCGCGCTCGGTGCGCACAGCGCTGACGAGCGAGATGTGGGACACCATCAACTCGGCCTGGATCGAATTGCAGGAGGTCTGGAGCAGAGGGACCTCCACGCGCGAGGACCTCGCAAAATTTCTGCGCTTCGTGCAGGAGACCTCGCTGCGCTTCGACGGCTCGGCCTACCGGACCATGTTGCGCAACGACGCTTATTGGTTCTCGCGGATGGGCCTGCATCTCGAACGCGCCGACAACACTGCGCGCATTCTCGACGTGAAATACCATGTGCTGCTGCCCGAGGAGGAGCACGTCGGCGGCCCGCTCGATTTCTACCAGTGGACCTCGATCCTGCGCTCGGTCTCGGCGCTGACGGCCTATCACTGGGTCTATCGCGAGACGCTGAAACCCTGGCTGATCGCGGACCTCTTGATCCTCAACGACACGCTGCCGCGTTCACTGGCGAGCTGCTACGGCAACCTCGTGCGCAATCTCGATCAGATCGGGGTCGCCTATGGCCGCCAGGGTCCGGCCCAGCGCCATGCCCGCGGCATCCGCAACCGGCTGGAACACAGCAATATGAACGACATTTTCCAGCGTGGCGTGCATGAATTCATTCAGGAATTCATCTCCGACAATTCCAGGCTGGGCGAAATCATCACGAAGCAGTATTTGATCTGATCTTCTGTCATTCCGGGATGGTCCGTAGGGCCAGACCCGGAATCTCGATATTCCGGGTTCGATGCTGACGCATCGTCCCGGAATGACCACCTAGAATCACGGTCCATCATGCGCCTGCGAATCCTGCACACCACGACCTATCGCTACGAGCCGCAGGCCACGAGCGTGATCCAGATCCTGCGCATGACGCCCGGCAGCCATGACGGGCAATATGTGGCGGAGTGGCAGATCGACGTGTCGACCGACACCAAGCTCGACACCCACGAGGACGCGTTCGGCAACGTCACCCATGTCCTGTCCTGCGGACCCGTCGGCGACATCAAGATCACCGCCGAGGGCCTGATCGAGACCCACGACACCGGCGGCGTTCTGCGCGGCGCCGACGAGCGCTTTCCGGCCGGCATGTTCTTGCGCGCCACCGACCTCACCACGGTCAATCCGGCGATGAATGCGGTCGCGCGCCAGCTGCGCAGCGAGGCCGAAAGCGACACGCTCGGCTTCCTGCACACGCTGATGACGCAAATCAGCGATCACATGACCTTCGACGAGGACCCGACCAACAGCGGCACATCGGCGGCGGAAGCGTTCACGCTCAAGCGCGGCGTCTGCCAGGACTACGCGCACATCTTCATCGCCTGCGCCCGCAGCGGCGGCGTGCCGGCGCGATTCGTCTCCGGCCACTTCCTGCGCTCCGACGGCACGGTGCATCAGGACGCGGGCCATGCCTGGGCGGAGGCCTATGTCGACGGTCTCGGCTGGGTCGGCTTCGATCCCGCCAACAGCATCTGCGCCACCGACGCCCATGTCCGCGTCGCGATCGGGCTCGATTATCTCGGCGCCGCCCCCGTGCGCGGCACCCGCTATGGCGGCGGCGCGGAGACGCTGTCAGTGGCGGTCAAGGTCGAGCAGGCCGGCCGCGGCGGCCAGTCGCAATCGCAATCCCAGCGGCAGAGCTGAACCGCGCCACGCACGCCCCCCGCCCGCACAGCTTCACCCTGCCGCCCCGCGGCAATCGGGGGTTGGAGCGGCCGTTGAAATTGGCTAGTAATTCCGCGCAAACGCGTTCGGGGACTGGAAATGACCTATTGTTGCGGAATTCTGGTTCGGGACGGTCTGGTGATGATCGCCGACACCCGCACCAATGCCGGCCTCGACAACGTCTCGACCTTCCGCAAGCTTCACATCTTCTCCAAGCCCGGCGACCGCATCATGGCGATCGCCAGCGCCGGCAACCTCGCGATCAGCCAGTCGGTGCTCTCGACGCTGACCGAGGGCCTCGAAGACCCCAACACGGGTGAGATCGAGACGCTGATGAACGCGCCGACCATGTTCCAGGCCGCCCAGCGCATCGGCCGGGCGATCCGGGCCGTGCACACGACCGAAGGGCCGGCGCTCAAATCAGAGGACGTGTCATTCGACGTGTCCTTCCTGTTCGGCGGCCAGATCAACGGCGCGCGCATGCGCCTGTTCATGGTCTACACCGCCGGCAATTTCATCGAATGCACCACCGACACGCCCTATTTGCAGATCGGCGAGCACAAATACGGCAAGCCGGTGCTCGACCGCGCCATGCATTACGACGTCGAGCTCTACGAGGCGCTGAAGACCGGGCTGATCTCGATGGATTCGACCATGCGCTCGAATCTCGGCGTCGGCCTGCCGATCGACGTGCTGGTGGTGCGCGCCGACGCCTGCGAGGCCGATCTCAACCACCGCATCGAGGCGGGCGAACCCTATTTCCACGATTTGCGCTCGCGCTGGTCGGCGGCCTTGCGCGCCGCGCATCAGAACATTCCGCGGCCGCCCTACAAGAACGAAAAAGAATCCAAAACCTGACAGATCAAGAGAAAAGGCAGGAAACAATGAGTGAAGCGAAAAAGATCGCAGTGGTGACGGGCGCCGGCACCGGGGTCGGGCGCGCGGCGTCGCTGGCGCTGATGAACACCGGCTTCACCGTGGTGCTCGTCGGGCGCCGGCCCGACATGCTCGAGGAGACGGCCAAGCTCGGGCCCGCCGGAAAGAGCCTCTGCGTCACCGCCGACATGACCAAGCCGGACTCGATCGCCGCGCTGTTCGACAAGGTCAAGGCCACCTACGGCCGGCTCGACGTGCTCTTCAACAATGCCGGGATGGGCGCACCGCCGGTGAACTTCGAGGATCTCAGCCTCGAGCAGTGGCAGGCGGTGGTGAACACCAACCTCACCGGCCCGTTCCTGTGCACCCAGCACGCCTTCCGCATCATGAAGGACCAGAGCCCCCGCGGCGGCCGCATCATCAACAACGGCTCGATCTCGGCGCATGCGCCGCGGCCGTTCTCGGCGGCCTACACCTCGACCAAGCACGCTATCACCGGCCTCACCAAGGCCTCCAACCTCGACGGCCGCATGTACGACATCGCGGTCGGCCAGGTCGACATCGGCAACGCCGCAACGCCCATGACCGACCGCATGGTCAACGGCCCCGGCGTGCTGCAGCCCGACGGCACGTCGAAGCAGGAGCCGCGCATGGACGCGAAGGCCGTCGGCGACGCTGTCGCCTACATGGCCGGCCTGCCGCTCGACGCCAACGTGCTGACCATGACGGTCATGGCAACCAAGATGCCGTTCGTGGGACGGGGCTGAATAAAAACGCGAAACAACCCCATGCACAGTAGGCGGCCCATTGATTCGTCTACGGTATTTCCGCAGTCGTCATTGCGCGCGAAGCTCTCTCCTTCTCCCTCTCCCCGTTCTTACGGGGAGAGGGTTGGGGTGAGGGGCTGTTTCAGCAAATCACGGTAGCAATCGAATCGCGGAGAGTCCCCCTCACCCGGAATCCGCGCTACGCGCGAATTCCGGCCTCTCCCCGCAAGCGGGGAGAGGCGAAGAGTTCCTACTCCAGCCTCTCCACCCGGCGCAGGCTCGGGAACAGCTTCATCCACAGCAGCGCCACCGCGACCGTGCAGACGCCGCCCAGCACGGCTGCCGGCATGGCACCGAACAATGCGGCAGCCACTCCGCTCTCGAACTGGCCGAGCTGGTTCGAGGCGTTGATGAAGAGGAAGTTCACCGCACCGACCCGGCCGCGCATATCGTCGGGGGTCGCGAGCTGCACCAGCGAGAAGCGGATCACGACGCTGATCGTATCAGCCGCGCCGAGAACGGCGAGCGCGAGCACCGACAGCCACATCCAGGACGACAAAGCGAACACGATCGTTGCGACGCCGAACACGATCACGGCCTGAAACATGCGCAGGCCCACGTGCCGCGAAATGGCGTGACGGGCCAGCACCATGGTCATCAGCAGCGCGCCGACCGCGGGCGCGGCGCGCAGGATCCCGAGCCCCATCGGACCAGTCTGGAGGATGTCGCGGGCATAGATCGGCAGAAGCGCGGTGACGCCGCCGAACAGCACCGCGAACAGATCGAGCGAGATGGTGCCGAGGATCGCGGGATTGCTGCGGATGAAGCGGACGCCGGCGAAGATATTGTCGGCGCCCGCGATATCCTTGGCGATCGCCTGCGGGCGCGGCCGGATGAATCCGGTCAAAATCATCCCGAAGATCCAGAACAGCACCATCACGGTGTAGGCGAGATGCGGTGCGACCGCGTAGGCAAAACCGCCGAGCGCCGGACCTGTAATGGTCGCGACCTGCGCCGCGCCGCTGGAGACCGCGGTGGCGCGCTGGAGCGAGCCCTGCGGCGCGATCGCGGGCAGCAGCGCAGCAGTGGTCGGACTTTCGAAGGCCCCGGCAATGCCGAGCACGAAGGTTGCGACGAAAATCTGAACTTCGCTGACCAAGCCGAGATAGGTGATGACGCCGAGATAGAGCGCCGTCGCCGCTTCCACGAGCTGGCAGAGCTGGACCACGCGCTTGCGCTCGTAGCGGTCGGCGGCATGGCCGGCGACGAACACCAGCAGCGCCGTGGGCAGGAATTGCACGAGGCCGACCATGCCGAGGTCGAAGGCCGAGCCGGTGAGATCGTAGATTTGCCAGCCGATCGCGACCGCCGCAATCTGGCTGGAGAAACGCGACAGGCTGCGCGAGAGCAGAAAGAACAGGAAGGCGCGATGGGAGAGGAGCGCGCGGGCACTGACCGGCGGGTTTCCCGATATTGGCTGGTCTGGCATCGCCTCTTCGGTCACGCTCGGACTATCCGGCTCCTGATGTCGACTTGCTCCGCGTGGCTGACGCGGACCTGCTTGTCAACAGCGGGACGCTCCGACAATCTCCCGGCATTGCGTTTGCAACGCAGGGGTGGCCATAATCATCGGGGTTTGGGGACATCATGCTGCGGCTGCAATCGGCACTCGGCGTTTTCGCATTGCTGTTGATCGCCTTGGTCCTGAGCGAGAACCGCCGCGCGGCCTCGCTGCGCCAGGCGGCGATCGGCCTCGTTGCCACCTTCGTCACCGCGCTCGTTCTCCTGAAGGTGCCTGTCGTCGCGCGCGCCTTCGGTGCCATCAACGACGCCGTGGGCGCGATCTCGGCGGCCTCGCGCGCCGGCTCCTCCTTCGTGTTCGGCTATGTCGGCGGCGGTCCCCCGCCCTTCGACCTGAAAGCACCGGGCGCCGATTTCGTCCTGGCGTTCCAGGCGCTGCCCATCGTGCTGGTCATGAGCGTGCTGACGACGCTCTTGTTCTATTGGCGCGTGCTGCCGCCGATCGTGCGCGGCATGGCCTGGCTGCTGGAGCGGACGCTCGGCGTCGGCGGCGCGGTCGGGCTCTCGACCGCCGCCAACATCTTTCTCGGCATGGTCGAGGCGCCGCTGTTCGTGCGGCCTTATCTCGTGCAGATGACCCGCTGCGAGTTGTTCCTGGTGATGACCGGCGGCATGGCCGGCATCGCCGGCACGGTGCTGGTGCTGTATGCGACGCTCCTTGCTCTCCTCATTCCCGACGCAGCCGCGCATTTCGTCATCGCCTCGGTGCTGGGCGCGCCGGCAGCGATCCTGGTCAGCCTGATCATGGTCCCCGAGACATCCGACAAGCGCACCGGCGGCGCGCTGGAGGCTCCCGAGATGGAGGTCTCCGGCACCATGGACGCGATCGTGAAAGGGACCGGCGCGGGGATCGAGCTGCTGATCAACATCGTCGCAATGCTGCTGGTGCTGGTGGCGCTGGTCTATCTCGTCAACGCCATTCTCGGCCTGCTGCCTGATATCGGCGGCGCCGCGATCTCGTTGCAGCGCCTGCTCGGCCTCGTGATGGCGCCGGTGTGCTGGCTGATGGGATTGCCGTGGGACCAGGCGATCACCGCCGGTAGCCTGATGGGCACCAAAACCGTGCTCAACGAGCTGATCGCCTATGTCGACTTCTCCAAGCTGCCGCCCGGCACGCTCGATCCGCGCTCGCGCCTGATCATGCTCTATGCGATGTGCGGCTTCGCCAATTTCGCCAGCCTCGGCATCATGATCGGCGGTCTCGGCGTGATGGCGCCGGAACGGCGCGAGGAAATCAACGCGCTCGGGCTGAAGTCGATCGTGTCGGGGACGCTGACGACGTGTCTGATGGGAGCAGTGGTGGGGGTGTTGAGCTAGCTCTCTCCGCTCGTCACTCCGGTCGACCGCACAACTTCGACTTCTGCAATATACGCCGCACCTCAGGCAGCTTGGCACGGCACGGCTCGACCGCCATGGCCTTCGCCTCGCTGTTTCGTCCCTGCGCCCACAGCAACACCGCCATCAAGCCCTGCGCCCCGATGCGCACCGGTCCACCCGCCACATCCGAAGCGGCGAGCGACATGGCAGTTCGCGCTTCTGTTTCAGCGGCACTGAGGTTCGCTTTTTCAAGGAAGAAGACCGCACGGAACAGATGAGCCCGCGGGTCTTTCGGATAGCGGGTGACGAGATCTGAAGACCGGCTCGTCATCTCGCCAGCGTTCGGCGGCACTTCCGATGCGCGGATATACTGCACGGCATCAGCCATGTAGGACGAATAATGAGCGGCGGCGAAGCCGGCGCAGATCAGAGATCCGACGAATCCTCCGAGCAACACCATGCCGGTGCTCCGCGGCAGGCTGTCATAGGACCAGAAGGCGAGCCACGGCACGATGGCAAGCGCACCGCCGGCCAGCGCACCACCTGCATGGGCAAAATAGTTGACATTGCCGGAGGCTCCAAAGGCAAGCGGCAGCAGAGCGGGAACACCAAAGAAGAGCGACGTCTTCAGTCTCGACATTGTTTGCTCGGCGTTCGCCTCTGGCTCGAAGCTCGCGACGAACAGCGCCGCGATGAGCCCGGTAATGGCGCCGGACGCACCGACGCTCACCGTGCCGGGGCCATTGCCCAGAAGCGAGCCGGCCTCCCCGGCCACTGCACTGGCGACGAAGATCAGCGAAAACCAGCCACGACCGATCAGGCTCTCCAGCCTGACGCCGACGATGAACAGCGCAACGCAGTTGCCTATGAGGTGCCCATTGCTGCCATGCAGAAGCGGCGCAAGGCCGATCCGCCACCACTCGTTCCTTCCGACAACCAGATCGTAGCCGGACGCGCCCTGAGCGATCAGCGAACGGACATTGAGCGAGCCGTCCGGCCCAATGTCCATGGCGAGACTGCGTTGCAGAGCGTAGATCAGGAGCAGACAGAAAATCAGGCCGATGGTGAGGAAAGGGATATCGACCAGAAGCTTGTTGTCGCCCAAAAGCGCCCCCTCACTGGGCAGGGGCCGGGGAGCGATCGGTGCGGCGACGGGTTGAAGCGGCGCGGGTTGAAATGATCCTCTTGGAGAAGGCGCTACGACGCCGCGTCGGCCAAAAGTGTTGGTCGCCATGAAAACATTTCCCGCATTTTCACAGCCTTGAGTTGACGCGAGAGGTATTTTCGACTGGTTACCGCCCGCCCTGCGGACGGCTGAAACCATCCGATTGGTAACTACCCGGTTTCACGGATCGGGCGCCTTCTAACGATCGGCTGATTGTGGGAGTGCTGAGTAAGCCCTCTCTAAGCCAAAGCTCCAGCCGCGGTGCGAAATGCCATGACCGCGCGATCAATATCCGCATCATCGATATGGCGATGGGTCACGCAGCGCAATCGACGCCTGCCCCAGGGCCTCGCCCTCAGGCCCTCCTTCTCCAGAGCCGCCGACCACACGGCGCTATCGCGCCCGGAGAGAGAGACATCTACCTGCACGATATTCGTCTGCGGGATTGTCGCGCTGATCTTTGGATGCATCGCGTTCAACGCATCACTCAGGACCCGCGCACGCCGGTGATCCTCCGCCAGACGCGTCCCCATGACCTGAACCGCCTCCAGCCCGGCCGCGGCCAGGACGCCGATCTGACGCTGCGTGCCTCCCAGCATGCGGCGAAACCTGCGGCTGCTGTCGATCACTGCGCGTGGCCCGGCGAGCACGGCACCGGCGGGTGCGCTCAGGCCCTTCGACAAACACAGAGAAACCGTGTCGCAATGTCTCGCAATTTCGGCCGGCGCCGTTTCAAGGGCGACGGCGGCGTTGAACAGCCGCGCGCCGTCGAGATGCACCGGGACACCGCGGGCCGAGGCCATGGCGTGCACGGCCTGCATATGATTCAGCGGCAATACGGCACCGCTCGCGTTGTTGTGCGAAGTTTCCATTGCGACAAGAGCGGTCCCGAGCTTGAGCCCTTCGCCTTGCAGGGCGTCCTCCAGCAAATTCAGGTCCATTGCGCCGGCGGTGCCGGCAATGGCGAGGTAGAACTGCCCCGTAAACGTCGCCGCCCCTCGTTCCGAGGTGTACATATGGGCATTCGATTCCAGCACGATCTGTTCGCTGCGCTGCGACTGCGCCAGCGTCGCCAGCAGATTGGCCATGGTGCAGCTCGGCACAAACAGGCCGGCATCCTTGCCCAACGCCGCAGCCGCGACGGCCTCCAGCTCCTGCACCGTGGGGTCACCGTCCAGCCCGTCATCGCCGAGCGGCGCAGAGGCCATGCGGGCATACATCGCCTCGGTCGGCTTGGTGACGGTATCGCTGCGCAGGTCGATGGGTGGCAACCCGGCGACCGCCGGACTCCTGTCGTGTTGATGTGCCATTGCGAGACCTCTAGAGCGCTTGTCGCGTCATTCGTAGACTGCCGGGTCGCCGGAATCGGTCGGGTTGGCCAGCGCCCGCTTGAGGGCGGCGCTCATCGGGAATTTCAGGTTGAGGCCATGCGGTGGAATCGGTGAATTGAAATATTTGTCGTAGAGCGCCGCAACCTGCCCGCTCTTCATCAGGTCGATCACGGCATCGTCGACCATCTTCTTGAAAGCAGGATCATCCTTGGGTTGGACGATGCCATAGGGCGCCGTCTCGAGACTCTTGCTACCGATCAGGAAGTCATCCGGCGTTCTGGACGAGGCGACCGTGGCATAGGCAAGACCGTCATCGTTGGCGGTGCCGGCCACCCGGCCCGTCGACACCAACAAGAAGGTCTCGGCGGTGTCCTTGGCCGGCACCACCGTGATGCTGAGATTTTCCTTGGCGTTGATCAGCGTAATCACCTTGAACGTCTGGCCGCCGGCTTGGGCGGCGATGGCCTTGCCGCGAAACGAAGCCGGGTCGTTGACATCGACCCCGCCATCCTTGCGCGCGACGAGGACGACCTGCGCAACGAAGGTGGTGGGAGCAAAGGCAACGAGTTTATGCCGCTCGACATTATTGGTCGTGTTGCCGCATTCGAGATCGATCGTGCCGTTGGCGAGCAGCTGAATACGTGTCGCCGAGGTGATGGGGTTGTAGCGAACCTCCAGCTTGGGAAGCTTGAGGGCCGTCTTGATCGCCTGCACCACCTGTTCACAGATTTCCACGGTGTAACCGATCGGCTTCTGGTTGCCGTCGAGATAGGCGAAGGGCACCGAGGTCTCGGGGTACCCCAATGTGATCGAGCCGCTCTCACGGATCTTGTCCAGCCTGCCCGCGCCCTGGGCCATGGCCTCGCTGGAAAGAAGAACACCAGCGACGGTCGCCGCGGCCAGTGCCTTGATCATCGTCGCTTTCATATGTCCCCTCTTGTCGCGAATCTCGGTGACGCCGTCCACGGTGGGTGAGCAACCCCAAGACAGCTCCGTGCGAACGGCTCCGTGCTCTGGACTATCGTCCAAAAGCCCGATCTGATGAAATTCCAGTTTCATACTCTCCTATACGGATTTGATATGGCCACCAGACGCATGGGCCTGAAGCATGTGGAGGCTTTTCGGGCGGTCTTCGTGACGGGATCGATGACGCAGGCGGCTCAGCGCATGCATACCTCGCAGCCCCAGATCAGCCGCCTGATCGGACAGCTGGAGGCGATCACACAATTCCCGCTGTTCGACCGCAGTGGCGGCCGCCTCCGCCCGACGGTGGATGGATCGCGCTTTTTCCAGGAGGTCGAGAAGACTTTCATCGGCCTGGCGGGACTGGAGGCCAGCGCAGCCAGCATCCGCTCGTTCGGCATGGGTCGGTTAAGCGTTGCGGCGATGCCCCGCCTGGCCGGCGGCCTGCTGACACGCATCGCGGCACGCTTCAAGGTGGACTATCCGCATGTGATGATCTCGATCCGATCCGGCACGGCGAGCGCCGTGCACGACTGGGTCAGTTCCGGGCTTTGCGACACCGGATTGGCAATGCTCTACGGCGAGGCTGCGGGCGTGCATGTCGAGCCAGTGCTCAAGACCCGTTGCGTCGCGATCATGCCGAAGGCGCATCGTCTTGCGCAGAAGAAGACGCTGCGCCCTGCCGATTTCGCCGACGAGGCCTTCATTTCGTTCGCCACGGGGAGTCCACTCTACGATCGCATCGATACGATCTTCGCGCAGGCGGGCGTCACGCGCCGCATTGTTGCGGAGACCGATCTGGGCACATCGGTCTGCGCCCTGGTCGCTGCGGGCCTCGGCATCAGCATTATCAACCCGATTGCCGCGCATGACGAAAGCTCTGGCGCGGCCCTGATCACGCGCCCCTTCAACCCGGCCGTCCCCGTTACCATCGCACTGCTCTATCCACCTTATGCCGCGCGCGCCCGGTTGATCGATGCCTTCAGCGAATATGCTCGCAAGGTCATGAGCACGGAATTGGGCTATCTCGAGCGATAGCGGGTCGATCCGCGGCGAGGCTTGTGTGAGGCTGGCGCCCTCGTAGCTCCGACGGAGCGCAGCGCAATCGCGACAATCCTTCCATGTTAATCTCGTCAGGAGATTCGGGTGGAATTGATTCATGAGCGACAGCGTCGGCCAGCGTGCATTTCAAAAGTCCCGGCTTCAGAAACGGCAAAAAGCCGAGGTCGGGCCGTTGCTCGCGCGCGCCCTCCAGCTGCACAAGGCGGGACTTCTGCGGGAGGCAAAGACGGCCTATCGCGAACTCCTGGAACTCGCGCCCAACCAATTCATCGCGCTTCACTTGCTGGGCGCTTTGGAGGCTGAAGCCAAAAACTATCAGCAAGCGCAAGTTCTGCTGAGCCGAGCGGTGGCGGTGGATCCGCGATCTGCCGAAGCTCATATGAGCCTGGGTGTCGCGCTCAACGGGCTAAAACGTCACAATGAGGCCCGCGAGAGCTATCGAAGGGCCCTCGCCCTCCGACCCAACTACGCCTTGGCCCTGTCCAATCTCGGTAACGCGAGCGCGGCACTTGAACTTTACCAGGAAGCGCTCGAGAGCTACGACAAGGCGCTCGCAATCGACGGAAAACTTTCCGAAGCCCATAACGGCCGCGGTTGGGCGCTCTGCCGTCTGCGCGCCTATGACGAGGCTGTCGCAAGCTTAAACCGCGCGTTATCGGTCAAGCCTGACTATGCCTCGGCGCTGTCGAGCCGCGCCGTTGCATTGCGGGAGCTTCAGCGATTCGACGAAGCCATGGCGGATTGCAATCGCGCAATCGCCCTGGCACCCGACGACGCGAATGGATGGCTCTGGCGGGCCAGCATCTTGCTCCTGACCCGGCAAGTTGCCGAAGCATTGTCCGATTGCGAGAAGGCTCTCGCGGCCGATCCCGGCTTCTCTCAGGCCCACAGCCTGCTCGGCCAATGTCTCGCAGCGCTTGGCCGGGTCGACGAAGCCCTCGCCAGTTTCGACAGAGCTCTCGACATCGAGCCGGATCAGAGCACGATCTCCAGCAAGATATTCACCCTCGATTTTATGGCGGACGCCAGCGTTGCGCAGCATCAGCAAGCGCGACGTGTATGGTGGGAGCAGATCGGTGCGAAGATCGCCTCAGCGGCGGCGGAACCGCATGATAACAGCCGCGATCCGGATCGCCGTCTGGTGCTGGGTTATGTCTCGTCGGATTTTCATGCACATTCGGCGGCGTTCATTTTCAAGCCGGTCCTGCAGCACCATGATCGGGCACAGTTCGAGATCGTGTGCTACGCTTGTTCACCGAAAACGGATGCGACGACCCGCGAATTTCAGGGCATCGCCGATCGCTGGCGCGACGCCTCGCAATGGTCCGACGATCGCCTCGCCGCGCAGATTCGCGCCGATGGCGTCGATATCCTGATCGATCTGTCCGGCCATACCAGCGGAAACCGCCTCGGTGTGTTTGCGCGCAAGCCGGCACCTGTTCAGGTACATGGCTGGGGCCACGGCACCGGCACTGGGCTGCCAACGATCGATTATCTGTTCTCGGACCCGGTCGCGATTCCTGCCGCGGTTCGGCATCTGTTTGCGGAGACCATCGTTGACCTGCCGTGCTTTGTGACGCTGGCGCCACTGCCGGCCGGGATTGCGCGGGCGCCGACGCCGGCGATCGCGAACGGCTTCATCACATTCGGTGTCTTCAACCGCATCAGCAAGATTTCGAACGAGGCGGTGGACGTCTGGTCCAGGATTCTCGAGCGGGTGCCGGGTTCGCGACTGCTGATCAAGGATACTGCGCTGGACGCCCAGCTGGTCCGCGACAATCTGCTGGCGCGGTTTGCAGCTGGCCGGTTGCCGGCCGAACGCGTCGATCTGCTCGGAGCCACGTCGCGAGACGAGCATCTGGCAGCGTTCAATCGCGTCGATATTGGCCTCGACCCATTCCCGCAGAATGGCGGCGTCAGCACGTGGGAAGCCTTGCAGATGGGCGTGCCGGTGGTGGCGAAGCTCGGTCACAGCCTGCCGAGCCGTGCTGCCGGCTCCATCCTCGCCGCACTGGGCCTGCCGGACTGGGTCGCGGAAAGCGATGAGGCCTATGTCGAGATCGCAGCGAGCCGAGGGGCACAGATCGGCGACCTCGATAAGTTGCGCCGCGAACTGCCCGGACAGATCAGGGCTGCCGCCGCCGGCAACCCCGTCTCGTACGCGCAAGCGGTGGACGATGCCTATCGCGCGATGTGGAAACGCTATTGCAACGACGGCGGCTGATCTCCGCTTTGCCTACGCCTTCAACTCCACCGTCCTGAACTCGGCCGGCAGGATCACCTCCAGCAGCTCGACGTCGTCCGAATAGTCCAGGATCATGTGCTTGATCTTCGGCGGCTGGGTCCAGGCGCTGCCTTCTTTCATCAGCGTCTCGCCCTCTCCGTCCATATAGGTCTTCACCCAGCCCTTGAGCACGTAGACCATCTGGAATTCGACGTCGTGGAAGTGCAGCTTCGACACCTCGTCCGGATTGCAGGGGCCTTGCAGCCGGATCACGTGCGCCTGCGCCAGCCCGTGGCTCGCGGCGGCGATGCCGAGATCGCGATATTTCGCGTAGGTGCGCAGACCGTCGGCCTTGAAGTCTTCCTCACGGTGATGGCTGATCGCGATGCGCTGCTTGGGCCGCGTCGGTTTCTTGACGGATGACTTGGCCGGTGTCGCGCGAGCTTTCGCCTTCACCGCCTTGCGCGCCGTGGGTCGTGCTGCGGGTTTGGCCCCGCTTCGCTTCTTCAAGGCAGCCTGCGATGCGCTACGCGATTTTGCTTTCTTGGCCATGGCGGTCTCCCCTGTTGTTATGAGGGAGAGGTTAGCACGGAATGCGAAATCGTAGGATGGGTTAGCGTCAGCGTAACCCACCACTTCGCTCCGCAAGCGTGGAAGCATGGTGGGTTACGCTGACGCTAACCCACCCTCCAGCACCGCGCTTGCCTTCAATGCAGCCGGAATACGCCGTCGACCGCGCGCAGCTCGGCCGGCTTGATCAGCTTGGAATGCGCGACCGTGACCGAGAATAGCGGACCGTCGAGCTTCTTCTGCCAGAACGCCAGGAAATCCGTCAGCGCCGGAAATTTCGGAAACATGTCGTAGTTCTGCCAGACATAGGTCTGGAGCAGCGAGCGATGATCCGGCATCCGGTAGAGAATTTCGGCCGTCGTCAGCCCGTAACCCAGCACCTGTTTCCTGAAGTCGTCGGAAACAACCCCAACTCGCGAGACCATGCCAACCTCCTTTGCAGGAGCGCATATTCAAGGGGTGGCTTTCCTGTACGCCCAACGAGCCACCCGGTGGAGATGCGCTCACATGAGTGAAATGTGACGCAAACCGACAATCCATCGCAAGCCCAAAAGTTTAACAAGTTGTTGAAATTCAACGCGTTAGCAGCAGATGTGGTCACGTGCTAATACGGGCGCCGGGCGCGATTAACGATGGGAAGAGATTTTGGCAGGCGGTGCCTCCGAGTGCTATTTTTCTGCTACAAGCCCTTGCTCCCGCCAAAATCCTGCCTTATCTCAGCTGTGCCTGTGCTAGCACTCGCGGGCGCAGACTGCTAACAATCCAAAATTCCCAACTCGTGCAAAAGCTTAGGAGAACTGCATGAAATTCCGTCCGCTTCACGACCGCGTCGTGGTCAAGCGCATCGACGCAGAAGAGAAGACCGCTGGCGGCATCATCATTCCCGACACGGCCAAGGAAAAGCCCTCGCAGGGCGAGATCGTCGCCGTGGGCCCGGGTGGCCGCGACGAAGCAGGCAAGCTGATCCCGATCGACCTGAAGGTCGGCGACCGCGTGCTGTTCGGCAAGTGGTCCGGCACTGAGGTCAAGATCGACAACGTCGATCTGCTGATCATGAAGGAAAGCGACATCATGGGCGTCCTCGACGTCCCCGCTTCCAAGAAGAAGGCGGCCTAAGAGCCCCTCTCTTATCCAGCTAAACACCTAAGGAAAAAATCCAGATGGCAGCAAAAGAAGTTAAATTCTCCGTCGATGCGCGCGACAAGATGCTTCGCGGCGTCGACATTCTCGCCAACGCGGTGAAGGTCACGCTCGGTCCGAAGGGCCGCAACGTCGTGCTCGACAAGTCGTTCGGCGCTCCCCGCATCACCAAGGACGGCGTCACCGTCGCCAAGGAGATCGAGCTCGAGGACAAGTTCGAGAACATGGGCGCGCAGATGGTGCGCGAAGTCGCCTCCAAGTCCGCTGACGCGGCCGGCGACGGCACCACCACCGCCACTGTGCTGGCCCAGGCGATCGTGCGCGAAGGCGCCAAGTCGGTTGCCGCCGGCATGAACCCGATGGACCTCAAGCGCGGTATCGACCTCGCGGTCGAAGCCGTCGTTGCGGACCTCGTCAAGAACTCCAAGAAGGTCACCTCGAACGACGAGATCGCCCAGGTCGGCACCATCTCGGCCAACGGTGACGCGGAGATCGGCAAGTTCCTCGCCGACGCCATGAAGAAGGTCGGCAACGAGGGTGTCATCACCGTCGAGGAAGCCAAGTCGCTCGAGACCGAGCTCGACGTCGTCGAGGGCATGCAGTTCGACCGCGGCTACATCTCGCCCTACTTCGTCACCAACGCCGACAAGATGCGCGTTGAGATGGACGACGCCTACATCCTCATCAACGAGAAGAAGCTCTCCTCGCTGAACGAGCTGCTTCCGCTGCTCGAGGCCGTGGTGCAGACCGGCAAGCCGCTGGTCATCGTCGCCGAGGACGTCGAAGGCGAAGCGCTTGCGACCCTGGTGGTGAACCGTCTCCGTGGCGGCCTGAAGGTTGCGGCCGTCAAGGCTCCGGGCTTCGGCGATCGCCGCAAGGCCATGCTGCAGGACATCGCGATCCTGACCGGCGGCCAGGCGATCTCGGAAGATCTCGGCATCAAGCTCGAGAACGTGACGCTCAACATGCTCGGTCGCGCCAAGAAGGTGATGATCGACAAGGAGAACACCACGATCGTCAACGGCGCCGGCAAGAAGGCCGACATCGAAGCGCGCGTGTCGCAGATCAAGGCGCAGATCGAGGAAACCACCTCGGACTACGACCGTGAGAAGCTCCAGGAGCGTCTTGCCAAGCTCGCAGGCGGCGTCGCGGTGATCCGCGTCGGCGGCGCGACCGAGGTCGAGGTGAAGGAGCGCAAGGATCGCGTTGATGACGCGATGCATGCGACCCGCGCGGCTGTGGAAGAAGGCATCGTCCCGGGCGGCGGCGTCGCTCTGCTCCGTGCCTCCGAGCAACTCAAGGGTCTGCGCACCAAGAACGACGACCAGAAGACCGGCGTCGAGATCGTGCGCAAGGCGCTCTCCGCGCCCGCTCGCCAGATCGCGATCAACGCCGGTGAAGACGGCTCCGTGATCGTCGGCAAGGTCCTCGAGAACAAGTCGTACGCCTACGGCTTCGACTCCCAGACCGGCGAATATGTCGACCTGGTCAAGAAGGGCATCATCGACCCGACCAAGGTGGTCCGTACCGCGATCCAGAACGCAGCCTCGGTTGCGGCTCTCTTGATCACCACGGAAGCCATGGTCGCCGAGCTGCCCAAGAAGGGCGGCGCCGGTCCGGCGATGCCCCCGGGCGGCGGCATGGGCGGCATGGACTTCTAAGTCCAGCCATTCCGGCAAACGACAGAATGCGAAACCCCGGCAGCGATGCCGGGGTTTTTGTTTTTGGGGGATCGCTTCGGGCGTCCCGCGATCACAGCCTGTTGCCTGGAAGGAGAGGAAGCGAAATCCGGGGCACCGTGTCCTGCGCGAGCAGCTCTCCTGGATTGCGCTGCGCTCCATCCAGGCTACGAACTCAATTCATGCCGGCGCCGCACACCGCCCTAGGAATGACGGTGGGACTCACCACACCTTCCCCAGCCGCTCCATATGCGGCTCGCCCTCCTGGTCGAGCGACCAGAATATCCGCGTCACCTTGCCGACCAGGTTGTCCATCGGCACGAATCCGATCGACGACATCACGCGGCTGTCGCTCGAGTTGTCTCTGTTATCACCGAGCACGAAGAAATGGCCGGGCGGCACGGTGTAGACGTCGGTGTTGTCGTAGTAGCCGTTGTCGACGCAGTCCTGCGTGACGTAGGAGGCGCCGTTCGGCAGCGTCTCGCGCCAGCGCTTGGCCTTTGCACCGTCATCCAAGCCGCAGGTGGAGCCGGCAACCACCGCCTTCAGCGCAACGCGCGTCACCGGGCGGTCGTTGAGGATGAGTTGGCCCTGGCGCATCTGGATGCGATCACCGGGCAGCCCAACCACGCGCTTGACATAGTCGACCGAGGTGTCCTTTGGCGTCCGGAATACGACGACGTCGCCATACTCGGGCTCGGCGGCCCGGACACGCCCGGAGATCCATGACGGCGCGAACGGAAACGAATAGCGGCCGTAGCCATAGGCATATTTTGCGGCAAAGACGTAATCGCCGACGACCAGCGTCGGCGTCATCGAGCCGGACGGGATGTTGAACGGCTGGAACAGGAAGATGCGAAACAGAAACGGCGGCGACCACAGCACCGGGATCAGGAGGATCAGGATGACGATCGCCTTCCATTCCCGCACCTTGGCCTGCGGGTGGATGGTTTCCTGAAGAGTGGTCATGCGCTGCCCTGATCAAGCCCGTGGTGGTCACGAGATTACGCAACCTTCGCGCGCACGCAATCCCATAACTTGGTCGCGCCGCGCGCGGATCGCGTTCACACCCGCAATCAGCCACGCGCGAGATCGCTGAAGCAGCGGCGGATCCATTCGATGGTGAGCCGCGTCGCCGGATCGCGCTTGAGATGGTTCTGCACCAGCAGCCAGACGTCGCGGCGCCCAGGCAGCAGCGTGGCGCGCAGGCGGCGATCGCCGAGCAAGTCGGCGCAGACGTGCTCCGGCAACACGCCCGCGGCCTGATGCGCGCGGATCAGGTTACGAATGACGCGAACGTTGTCGGTGACGCAGCGCGCGTGGGCTTGCTTCATACGCAGGAATTGCATCTCGGGAATGGCACCGAGTTCGTCCGGATAGGCGCACAGCACCGGCTCCCGCTCGGTCGTAACAGGCTCGAAATAATAGAGCTTGACGTCACCGAGCCTGGAGATCGCGAAGTCGCCCTTGTCGGGTTTGCGCAGACGGATCGCGAGATCGGCTTCCCAGCGCGAGAACTTGACGTTCTCGCTCGAGGTGAGGAATTGCAGCGTCAGGCCGGGATTGGCGCGCAAGAAGTCGCTCGCGCGCGGCGACAGAACCTCCTCGGCGACCGTGTTGGTGGAGGCGATACGCAGGCGTCCTACCGGGCCCGCCAGACTCTCGCCGACGCGACCGATCTCGGCGGCATGAGCGGCCATCGCCTCGACATGCGCCAGCACCGCCTCGCAACTCCGCGTCGGCCGGCGCTGGCCGTCCACCGCATCGAACAGCGGCACGCCGAGATCGCGCTGGATGCGTGCAAGCCTGCGGCCGACCGTGGTCTCGTCGATGCGCAGCCGCGCGCTGGCGCCGGCATAGGTACCCTCGTCCCTGACCGCGGCGATGATGCGCAGATCGTCCCAGTTCATGGCGATGAACCTATCAGGCACAACCGGCTCCTGCAAATTTGCAGCCATATGCTGCAATAGTCCTGCACATTGGCAGGCCGCCGCCACGCTAGTGTCGCGCCCATCCGATATTCCCCAGGAAGGCCCGACCCGCATGACCGCCCCTAAAACCCTGCTTGAATTGTCCGGCGCCGATCTCAATCCGCCCAGGCTCGTCGATTCCTGCCTCGTGCTGATCGACATCCAGAACGAATATTGCGGCGGCCCGCTCGCCTTGCCGGATGCGGAGCGCGCGATCGCCGCCGCCGCGCGCCTGCTCGCCCGCGCGAGGGCGAGCGGCGCTGCGATCTTCCATGTCGCGCACAAGGGACGTGCCGGCAGCCTGTTCGACCGCGAGGCCGCGCGCGGCGCGATCGTCAGGAACGTGGCGCCGCTCGCCAGCGAAGCCGTGATCGAAAAGGCGCTGCCGAATGCTTTTGCCGGCACCGACCTTCAGGTCCGGCTGGCCGCAACCGGACGCACGAACATCGTGCTGGCCGGTTTCATGACCCATATGTGCATCAGCTCGAGCGCCCGCGCCGCGCTCGACCTCGGCCTGCGCACGACGATCGCAGCCGATGCCTGTGCAACACGCGATCTTCCCGACGGCCGCGGCGGAGCGCTCTCCGCAAGGACCATCCACGAAGTCGCCCTGGCCGAATTGTCGGACCGGTTTGCGATCATCGCGCAAACCGAGGCGCTGACCTGAAGGAGCGTGGGCGATGCTGCAACTCTATTTCTCCCCGATGGCCTGCTCGCTTGCGAGCCGCATCGCGCTGATGGAAGCGGGCCTCGATGCGCGCTATCATCCGGTCCATCTCCAGACCAAGCAGGTCGTGGACGACGGCCGCGATTTCTTCGGCGTTTCGCCGAAGGGCGCGGTGCCGGTCCTGGTGCTGGAGAATGGCGAACGGCTGACCGAATGCGCCGCGGTGCTGCAATACATCGCCGATCTGAAGCCGCAGGCGGGCCTTGCACCCGCGTTCGGAGATCCCGACCGGTATCGGCTCCAGGAATGGCTCAGCTTCGTCGGGGCCGAGATCCACAAGGCGTTCCTGTTTCCGACCTTCTGGTACAAGGACGACGCCTCGCTCGCCAAGCCGCGGGCACGGATAGCGCAGACATTATCGGTGCCATCCGCGCACCTTGAGGGCCGCGAATTCCTCGTCGGCAACAGTTTTACAATCGCGGATGCCCACCTCACCTGGGCTTTGCTGCTGCTCCGTCCGGCAGGCGTCGACATCGCGCAATGGCCATCCTTGTCGGCCTATCTGGCGCGCATGCAGGCCCGGCCAGCCGTGCGGGACGCGATTGCGACCGAAATGGCCGTGCGCAAGACGATGGCGGCGAGCCCTACGTGACAGGATGTCACGGCCGGGAAATCCCAGCGTTTTCTCTGGCAGGGCATTGATGTCGGCGCGGCATGCGCTAATCTGGAGGGATATTTTTCGACATTTCATTGGAAGGCATTCATGCGTGCTCTTTCCAGATTTTGCCTCGCCAGATTTTGCCTGGCCGGACCTTGCCTCGCCCTCCTCGCCTGCTGGCTTTTCCTTGCGCCTGCATCGGCAGAAACCCGCGTCGCGCTGGTGATCGGCAATGGCGCCTATGCCAGTACGGCGAAGCTTCCCAATCCGTCGCACGATGCCGAAGACGTCGCCGCCTCGCTCAAGCGCAGCGGCTTCGAAGTGCTCCAGGGCATCGACCTGCGCCAGGCCGACATGCAGGACCTGACCATCCGCTTCGCGCGCGCCGCGAGCAAAGCCGACGTCGCCATGTTCTACTACAGCGGCCATGCGATGCAGTACAACGGCGTGAACTATCTGATGCCTGTCGACGCCGTGCTGAGCGACGAAGCGGATCTGAAGCGCTTCGTGCGGGTCGACGATATCGTGAACGACCTGCAGCAGGCCAAGAACCTGCGCATCCTCATCCTCGATTCCTGCCGCGACAATCCGCTGGCCGACATGCTGAAGCGCTCTGCGACTCGCGCCGCCTCGATCGGGCGGGGCTTGTCGAAAGTCGAAGCACCGCGCGGCACGATCGTGTCGTTCTCAACCCAGTCCGGGCAGACCGCGGCCGATGGCAGCGGCCGCAACAGCCCCTATACGACGGCGTTCCTGAAGCACATCGAGGAGCCCCAGGAGATCGGCGAGGTCTTTCGCGACATCAGCAGCGACGTCTACGATTCCAGCGGCAAGACCCAGCTCCCGGAGCTCTCGCTATCGATCATCGGCAAGTTCTATCTGAACGGGCCGGTGTCGATCACGGTGGCGCCGGCGGCTCCACAAGCCGCGCCCCGGGCTGACCCTTGCGCGGCAGCAGAAGCACACTGGAAGGCCGCGGACGGCATCGGCACACTTGGTGCCTACGAGGACCATCTCACAAGATTCCCCAATTGCATCTTCGCCACGCTTGCGAAGGCGCGGATTGAGGGCCTGAAGCAGAAGGTGGCGCTCGCGCCTTCGAGTAACGGCCGGACCGGCGGCAGCAAGGATTTTGACGGCAGCTGGGACGTGACGTTGAACTGCTTGGCCACCGGCAAGGCGCAGGGCTTCACCAGGCCTCTGGTCGCCACCGTCACGAACGGCCTGTTTCATGCCGAGGCGCAGGGTCCGGGCAACAACATCAACCGGCTCGAGATCGACGGCCAAATCCCGGCGGACGGCAAGACCACCTTGAGCGCTCGCGGCACGACGGGAGCGAGCACGTACACGCTGAATAATCTCGCGCCCGGCTCGCCTTACGCCTTCACGGTCGATGCGCAGTTTGATCGCACCCGCGGCACCGGCAAGCGCAACGAGGCGCGTGCCTGCAATCTGGTTTTCGTCAAACGCTAGCTGCGGTCACACGCCCGTCTGGCTGATGAACTTGGTGTTGAAGTAACCCTCCATCGCCTCGGTGCCGCCTTCCGAGCCGTAGCCGGAATCCTTGATGCCGCCGAACGGCACTTCGGGCAGCGCGAGACCGAAACTGTTGATCGACATCATGCCGGCTTCGATCGCCGAACCGATCGCGGCCGCCGTCTTGGCCGAACTGGTGAAGGCGTAGGACGCCAACCCAAAAGGCAGCCGGTTGGCCTCCTCGACAACCTCGTCGAAGGATGAGAAGCGCGAGATCAGCGCGAGCGGGCCGAACGGCTCCTCGTTCATGGCGCGCGCATCCTTCGGGACGTCGCTCACCACCGTCGGCTCGAAGAAATGACCCTTGTTGCCGACGCGCTTGCCGCCGGTCTCGAGCTTTGCGCCTTTGCCGACTGCATCCTGCACCATGCCCTCGATGGCGGTGACGCGGCGCGGGTTGGCGAGCGAGCCCATTTTGGAGTCGGGATCGAGGCCGTTGCCGACCTTGAACGCCTTGGCGCTGTCGACAAAGGTGTCGACGAATTCACGGAACACGTCATCCTGCACCAGCATCCGCGTCGGCGAGATGCAAACCTGCCCGGCATTGCGATATTTTGCCGCCGCCAGAATCTTGGCCGCCGACGTGACGTCGGCGTCCTTGAAAACGATCGCCGGCGCATGACCGCCGAGCTCCATGGTGGCACGCTTCATGTGCAGGCCCGCGAGCGCATTGAGCTGCTTGCCGACATGGGTCGAGCCCGTGAACGAGATCTTGCGAATCACCGGATGCGGAATGAGATATTCGGAGATCTCGGCAGGAACGCCGTAAACAAGGTTGATGACGCCATCGGGCACGCCGGCGTCCGCAAATGCGCGGATCAGCTGTGCGGGCGAGGCCGGCGTCTCCTCCGGGGCCTTGACGATGATCGAGCAGCCGGCG
Source organism: Bradyrhizobium sp. Kon37 (assembly GCF_055807535.1). Lineage (NCBI taxonomy): Bacteria > Pseudomonadati > Pseudomonadota > Alphaproteobacteria > Hyphomicrobiales > Nitrobacteraceae > Bradyrhizobium > Bradyrhizobium sp. Kon37. The sequence continues at coordinate 191,464 of NZ_JBVVOY010000007.1, read as the reverse complement.
CCGAGTGCGGCGGAGAGCTTGCGCACGACCTGATTGATCGGAAAATTCCAGGGCGTGAACGCCGCGACCGGGCCGACCGGCTCCTTGATCGCAAGCTGGTAGATGCCCGGCCCCCGCGCGGGGATCAGCCGGCCATAGGCGCGCTTGGCTTCTTCCGCAAACCACTCGATCACATCGGCGGCGGCCATCGCCTCCATTTTGGCCTCACCGAGAGTCTTTCCCTGCTCCATCGTGAGCAGCGGCGCGATCTCGTCATTGCGCTCGCGCATGATCGCGGCGGCCTTGCGCATGATGCGGCAACGCTCGAAGGGGGCAATGTTTCGCCAGATCTTGAAGCCGGCGCTGGCTGCGGCGAGTGCCTCGTCGAGGTCGGACCGTCCGGCATGGGCGACGGTGCCGATCACCTCTTCGGTCGCGGGATTGCGCACCTCGATCACCTGCCCGAATGGGCCGGTCGCCATTTGCCGCCAATGAAAAGCTGGGTGTTCGAATAGGCCAACGGATTCTCCTTTTAGGTCGAGCTATGAACGGCGCCGTGACAAATCGCGTCCGCCGCCTTTGTCATTTCCGGCCCGAGATAAGAGCGACAGCGCGGATCTGCGACGAGCGCGCCGAAATTCGCCACGGGTGTTACGCCGCCGCCGGCCACGAACAGGAATCGTCCGGCGATCTCCGCGAGGATGTCTAGGTGCCAGGCGGCCGTCGGATGCATGCAGAGAATGACCAGCCGGTCCTCATCGCGCAGCTTGCGGAAGAAATCGAGCATGAAGCCGATATAGCCATCTTGCAGGTTGAACTGCGGTTCGTCGAACAAGTGAACCAGCGGCGTCCGGGTCGGCGACGGCGCCAGCAAGGCGGACGGAATGCGCTTGCGGAAGCGCCTGACCTGATACGACTGGTGATAGTGGATCGCGAGCCGGTCGCGCTCACGATATTTGACGCCATGGATATCGGTGCCCGCGACCAGCACACGCCCCGAGGTCGGCGCATTCGAGCCCGTCATCATCTCGAACAAAGTCGTCTTGCCGGCCCCGTTCGGTCCGACGACACCAACGATCCCGGGCTCGTCCAGCGACAGATTTGCCTGCAGCGTGAATGACGGTCGGCGGATTACGCGGCCCCGCGTATAGACCTTCCGAACGTCGTCGAGAACGAGCAGCGGTACGGCCACTTATTGTACTCCCAGCAAGCGCTGACGAAGCCCGCGATCATCCCGTAAGGCCCCGGCCTCCCCGGTCCAGACGATTCGGCCGCGATCGATCACCGCGGCATGGTCTGCGACCGACAGTGCGATCTCGGCGTTCTGCTCCACGACCAGCGAGGCAATGCCCTCATCCTTCATGCGCAGGATTGTCGCAAGCACGTCGCCGACGATTTTCGGCGCCAGTCCTTGGCTCGGCTCGTCGAACAGCACCAGTCCCGGCGAGCCGACCAGCGCGCGGGCGATCGCCACCATCTGCATTTCGCCGCCCGACAGATTTTCGCAGTCGCGCTCCATGAGATATTCGAGCGGCGAGAAGATCGCAGCCGCCTCCTTGAGGCTCCAGTGGCGAAAGCGCGTGCGCTTTTGCGCGATCGACAGGTTGCGAGCGACCGTCAATGTCGGGCACAGCCGGCGGTCGTCGGGCACCCAGCCGATGCCGGCGCGTGCAATCTCGTGGGTCGGATCGCGCGTGACGTCGTGACCGTCGAAGCAAACGGAGCCGCGGCGCGGACGCGTCAGCCCGAGAATCGAGCGGAGCATGGTCGTCTTGCCGGCGCCGTTGGGTCCGAGCAGCGCAAACACCTTGGCGTGCTCGATGGCGAGCGAAGCGCCGAACAGCGCCTGGGTCTCGCCGTAGAAGGTATCGACCGCGTCCACTTCGAGGATCATGCGAACTTCCCGAGATTGGAGCGCCGTACCCATTCGTTCTGCTGCAGTTCGTGTGGCGTTCCGCGCGCCACCACCTGCCCCCAATGGATGACCGAGATACGGTCAGCCAACGAGAACAGGAACTCCATATCGTGCTCGATAGCGACGATGGTCAGCCGCCCCTTCAGGCGAGCAATCAGGGTTGCGAGCCGTTGCACCCCATCGGAGCCGAGGCCGGAGGTCGGCTCGTCCAGGCACAGCACGCGGGGCGCCTGCGCCAGGGCGACCGCGATCTCCAGCGCGCGCCGGTCACCGTAGGACAGGTCCTTGGCGCGGATGTCGCCCTTGTCTGCAAGCCCGACCGCCGCCAGCGCTTCGGAAGACTTCGCGGCAAACCGACTGTCGCCCGCGGCTGCGTGCGCGACATCGTGGCCACGGGCGCGAAACTCGGGCAAGCCCATCATGACGTTGTCACGCGCGGAGAATTCGTCGAACAGCGTCATGATCTGAAACGAGCGGGCGATGCCCTTGGCGGCGATGCGGTGCGGGCTGAGGCCCGTGACATCCTCGCCGCCGAGCAGGACTCGGCCCCGGTTCGGCTTCACTCGGCCGGTGAGGACATTGAAGAATGTGGTCTTGCCGGCGCCGTTTGGACCCATCACACCGTGAAACTCGCCCTCCGCAACCGCGAGATCGACGCTCTCCAGCACGACGCGGTCGCCGAAGCGGACATGAACGGCCGCGGCTTCGATCATGTTCATCGCCCGCTCCCGAACAGCAGCCGCATCGCCGAGGTGCCACGCTGCCGTAAGGCGCCGAGTGAGTGCTGCTGCACGGCAGCGGATATCGCGCCGGCAATGCCTTCGGGGCGGAACAGCACGATCGCGATGAACAGCAGACCAAAATAGAGCATCCAGGCATTGGTCAGCGCGCCGATCACGTCGCGGGCGGTGAGGAAGAGAAACACGCCGATCACCGGCCCCCAAAAGCTGACAAGCCCACCGCCGACGAGCGTCATCATCACGACGTAGCCGGATTGATGCAGGCTCATGACGTCAGGGAATGCGGCAAGCTGCGCCATGGCGAACAATCCGCCGGCAAAGCCCGAGACGGCGGCCGACAGCGCAAAGACCGCGACCTTGTAGAGCCACACATTATAGCCGAGATGGCTTGCGCGAACTTCGCTCTGCCTGATCGCAGCGACGACGCGGCCATAGGGAGAGTGCACCAGCCGCCACAATGTGGCGGTGCCGACCGCAAAGACGGCGAGCACGAAATAGTAGAACGCGACATTGTCGGTGAGATCGAAAGACACTAGCCCGAAATCGGCCGGCAACCGTTTGATCTTGAGTAGGCCGTCTTCGCCGCCGGTGATCCGGTGTGATTTGATCGCCAGTGTCCAGAAGATCTGGCCAAAGGCAATCGTCATGAAAGCATAATAGATGCCGCGCCTGTGCGAGATGAACAGCGCTACCAGCACGCCGGCGAGGCCCGCCACCGCGGCCGCGGCCATCAGACATATCCAGAGATTTGCAACGATTTCGAGCTGACAGAGACCGAACGCATAAGCGCCGATGCCGAAATAGGCGCCATGACCGAACGACGGAAGTCCGGCGGTGCCCAGCACCAGGTTGAACGCGAGCGCATAGAGCGACCAGATCAGGATCTCGATCCCCAGATAAGGATAGAGCCCGATCCGCGTGATCCAGAGCGGCACCGTTGCGAGCACGAGCCAGAGCACCAGCATCGTCGGCGTCACGAGGCGCGCGGCGTCCGGTGAAGATTTTGATTCCACAATCATTCCCTTTAGGCCTCGAGCACGCTCTTCTTGCCCCACAGGCCCCGCGCGCGGAACGTCACGACGGCAACGAGCAAGATGTACATCGACAACAGCGACCATTCGGACGCGTAGGCACCGGCGAGGCCGACACACAGTCCGACCAAAAGACCCGCCACGACCGCACCCCAAAAGCTGCCGACGCCCCCGAGCACGATCACCAGGAACGCAGGAATGACCGCATCGACGCCCATATGCGGGCGAATGCCCCAGATCGGTGCGACGATGATGCCCGCGATCGCGGCCAGCATCGTGCCGAACACGAACACCAGCAGCCGCAATCGTGACAGGTTGATACCGAGGGCGCGCACGATCTCGCTGTCATGCGCGCCGGCCTTGACCGTCGCGCCGAACGAGGTCTTTTCGATCAACAGCCAGACCAGGCCGATGACCCCGGCGGCGATACCCGCTGCGTAGAAGCGATAGGTCGACCAGATCAGGTCGCCGAACAGGAAGCCGCCATTGATGGCGGACGGCACCTGCAGCACGTAGTCGCGCGTGCCCCACACCAGGCGGATCATCTCCTCGATCACCATCGCGGCGCCGAAGGTCAGGAGCAGCCCGTACAACGGATCCTTGCCGTAAGTCCGCCGCATGCAGAGCTCGATCAGCATGCCGACCAGACTCACGACCACGGGCGCGATGATCAATGTGGCCGCATAGCGCCAGCCGAGCGGCAGCGCGAGCCACGCTTTCGCAAGTTCCGCCGGCAATGGCGGGCGCGGCCCCGTGAGCTGCATGGCGACATAAGCCCCGAGCGCGAACAGGGATCCGTGCGCCAGGTTGATCTGCTCCATCAGCCCGACGATGAGCATGAAGCCGAGCGCGATCAGCGCGAACAACAGGCCGAGCGTCAGGCCGTTGAGGAGATGCGGAAGAAGGTCGAACAAGGTTTTTGGCTCTCGCAACTGGCATGTCTCACCCGGGACGCTGACGGTCCCGGTGCGCGGCGCACGAGATCGCGCGCCGCTCGTTCTGCGACGTGACGCGCCGTCTCTAGGAGTCGACGGTCGGCACCTGCTCGTAGGGCGTGAGCTTGCACTTGCCGGGTGCCGCATCGTCGGCGGCGGATTTCGGCTCCGTCCAGCTGATGATCTCGAACAGATCGGTATTGTCGGCCGGTTTGGCGTTGCGTCGCGCCAGATAGATCGTCTGCTGCATCTGGTGCGTCATCGGATCCATGTAGGCGTCGAAATGCTGCATGCGGTCGGTCGCCGAGACCTTCAGGTTCTCGAGCTCCTTGATGATCTTGACGTTGTTGGTCGACCCAGCCCGCTCGATCGCACGAAGCAGTTCGCGCGTGGACATGTAGCCGTTGTAGGAGACATTGCCCGGCACCGGGATCGGACCGTCCTTGTTGGCGGCCTGCCACTTCTTGACGAATTCGGCGACGCCGGGCAGCGGCAGCTTGTGATACCAGGTCGTGCCGAATACGCCGAACAGGCTGTCGGGCGCGCCCCACACGTCGGGCCAGTCCTGCTGGTTGTTGATCCAGGCCGGCTTGCCGTCGAGCTTGAGCTGCGCCACCTGCTCGCGCAGTGCCTTGATGTCGTCGCCGCCGACCGCGGTCGCCACCACGTCGGGTTTTGCTTGTTGAATCTTCAGGAGATAGGCGGTGAAGTCGCGGGTGTTCTGCGGCACCAGCAGATTGTCGATGATCTTGCCGCCGGCAGCCTCGACCTGCGTCCTGGTCGCGGCAGACGTCGTGTGACCCCAGACATAATCGTTGGTCAGCAGCATCCAGTTCTTGCCGATGGAGTCCACCGCGTTCTTGACCGACGCCTTGGAAAAATTGGTGCCGTTGCCGTCCCAGACGAATTTCACACGGGAGCAGTTCTCCCCGGCTTCGCTCGGCGCCGAGGAATTGGTGTTCATGTAGATCACACCGTATTTGCTGGCGACCTGCGTGATGGCGTTGGCGACGCCCGAATGCAGCGCGCCGATCAGGATGGTGCAGTCCTCGCGGGTGATGAAGCGTTCGGCGACGCGGCTGCCCGTCGCTGGCGTCGTCTCGGTGTCGGCGGTGATGAACGTGACCTGGCGCCCGAGTACGCCACCCTTGGCGTTGATCTCGTCGATCGCCATCTTGATGCCGCGGAAATCATCCTGGCCGCTGTTGCCGTATTGACCGCTGGCATCGCAGGTCAGGCCAAGCTTGATCGGTTTCGCGCCTTGCGCCCAGGCATGGTTCTCCCGCCACGGCCCAAAGAAGCTGCCGGTGCCCCCGATGACACTCGCCATCAAGCTGCCCTTCAGAACGCTTCGCCGTGAGATCTGACGCCCTCTCATCGTGTCCTCCCGTTTTCGAAGTCTTTTGCTTTTTTGTGAGATTAGAATATTCATTCCATCTGTTATGTAAAGTAGAATATTTGATCCAAACGATGAAATGCCGTTAAACAGGCGACCGATCCGGAGATCCGACTCGATGAACAAGGCGGCTGGCGCCATGAGTTATGACGAACTGCGCGGCGCGATTGCGCAGCGGCATCGGGCGTTGTCCGGCCGGCTGCAGCAGATCGCGGAATTCGTGCTCGATCACCCGACCGATGTCGCGCTCGGCACCGTGGCGGAGGTGGCGCAGCGCTCAGGGGTGCCGCCGTCGGCGATCGTGCGCTTCGCGCATGCGCTCGGGTTCGGCGGCTTCACCGAGATGCAGCAGGTGTTCCGCTCACGCCTCGTTGCCGGCGTCGCGCCAAGCTACAAGGCGCGCCTCGCCCGCATGAAGAGCCAGGAGAAGTCAGTGCTCGGCCGCCAGCCGGCCGCGGTATTGTCGCGTTTCGTGTCCGAAGCGCAATCATCGCTGGTCGCGCTCAGCCAATCCGTCCATGCGCGCGAACTCGACGCCGCAACCGCGATCCTAGCCAAGGCACGTGACATCTATCTGCTCGGCCTGGGCGGCTCGTTCCCGGTTGCGATCCACCTCGCCTACGTGCTGCGCAAGCTCGGACGGCGTGTCGTCCTGCTCGACGGTCTTGGCGGCAGCATCCACGAGCAGTCGCACGCGGCGACATCAGACGACGCGCTGGTCGCGATCAGCTTCCGAAATTACTATCCGGATACGGCGCGGTTGTTTCCTGAACTCGTCGCGCGGGGCGTGCCCACGATTTCCATCACCGACAGCCTTTTGAGTCCGATCGTCGAAGGCGCGAGCGTCGTGTTCGAGATCCAAGACATGCCTGAGCCTGCGCTGCGTACGCTTGTCGCACCGATGTGCCTCGTGCAGGCGTTGGCGATCGGCCTCGACCTCGCAGCAGACTGACATTCACAACAGGTACAAGATCATGACATCGCATGACACCACCAAGATTCTGGCAGGCAAAGTTGCGCTGGTGACCGGCGCGGGGCGCGGGCTCGGCCGCGCTTTTGCAGAGAAGCTTGCCGCGCTCGGCGCTGACGTCGCCATCCACGGCATGCGCGAGAACGGGCCGGCCGAATATGGCGAGGGCACCACCCTCACCGCGGTCGCCGCCGAGATCGGACGGGAATTCGGCGTTCGCAGCCAGCGCGTGCTGGGCGATCTCACCAAGGGCGAGCACATCGCGCGCGTCATCGCGGAGACCGAAGCGGCACTCGGCCCGATCGACATTCTCGTGCACAATGCCGGCGGCGATATCGCGGCCGGCGGCGGCAAGCCCGATCCGAACGATGCGGTGAATATCAAGGAGGCCGATGTGCGCGCGGTGCTGGAGCGCAATCTGCTCTCCACCATCCTGACATGCCAGGCGGTCGCGCGCGGCATGATGGAGCGCCGATGCGGCCGCATCGTCACGCTTGGCTCCGTCGCCGCTTTCAAGGGACGTACCCAGGGCTCGATCTATGCGGTCTCGAAGGCCGGCGTGACCCACTACACGCGATGCCTGGCCGACCAGCTCCGCCCTTACGATATCGCCGTCAACTGCATCGCGCCCGGAGATACCCGCACCGGCCGCTTCCTCGGAACGCGCGCAGTCGATCCCGACAGAATGGTCGAGACCGGCACGCTCGACCGGATCGCAACCGTCGACGAGGTCGCGCGCGTTGTCGAATTCTTCGCAGGGCCCATGGGCGCCTTCGTTTCCGGTCAGGTGCTGCGGATCGACGGCGGCGGGCAGTGCTGGCCGGGCTAAAACGCACGCGCGAAGCGAAACAGAAAAGGGCCGCTGCTAGCGGCCCTTTTGCGTGATCTCGAATTGACTGAGCCTAGTCCACGCGCGCCAGCACCGCGAGCTTGCGGATGCCTTTGTTGCGGTAGGCGTCGAGGAACGCGTAATAATCCTTGAACGACACGCAGCCGTTGGAATCGCCATTCGGCCCGAGCATGAAGGTGTGCGCGAGCAGGCCGTCGCGGCCGTAGATCGCGCTCTCACCGCCAATCGGGGTCAGGCGCAGCGCAGGCACGCCGTGAAACAGCGCCTCGCGCGGCTTCAGGTCGTAGATGTGCGGCGGCGTCACGCCACGCATGCGGATGCGCGAGGAACGGGGATCGTCGAGATTGGAGCCGAGGCCGGAATGTGCCTCAAGCTTGGTGCCGTCAGGCAGATACACCGTCTTCGCGCTGATGTCGTAAACCGCGGTGGAGCGGTCGTAGGGCGCCGAACCGCCGAGCATGGGGTTCTGCTCCCTCGGCGCGATGGATGCGGTCACGCTGGCGTCGGCCGAGGCATAGGCGAGCAGCCCGCCGGACGGCTCGCGCTTGCCCCAGAGCTTTTCCACCATCGACTGACGCGGTCCGGTGATCGACATCACCGCAGCCTTGGCGCGATCGGCAATCGATTTCGGCTTCGCCTCAGGCGCCGGCACGATCTCGGCCGGATCTGCCGAGGCAAGCTGCACCGGCGCGTCAGCGCCGCGCTTGGACTTCGCAGCGTCAGCGATCTTGGCGGGACCTGGCTTCAGGACTTCCGCGACCCTCGCGATCACGCTCGGCTTCGGCGCGTCCTTGGCTTCGGCGACCTTGGTTGCGGGCGCGGCGCTGGCCGCATTCGATGTCACGCCTTGGGTCGCAGCCGCGGCAAAGCGATCGTTGAACATTTCGCGTGAGATCGGCGCTGCCACCTGCAACCGGTCGGGCAAGAGCGCAAAGGCGTCCTTGACGGCCTCACCGGCCTCGCGCAACGCGACCCTGGGCGCGCGCTTGATTACGGGCTCGTCGTAGCCGCTGCTGCCGACGGTCGGATAGACGCTGGCGGCAAAGATGTTGCTGTAGATGGTCCAGCTGGCGCCAAGCACGACGCAGCCGATCACGGCGGCGCCAAGCACGTTTTGGGAGGTCATTTTCCGGGAAGGCTTCCGATAAGAAGTGCTCGAGAATCCTTTGGACTTTCGTGCCGCGATGCCTTGCGCAGCGATACTCGTACTCATTCGCCTTGCGTCCAGAACGGTGTCACTCAGTCCCCCTTCGAAGCGCCGCTGGTCACGATCCGGGAACAGCATCTCGCAGAGGGTCGGAGCGTCATTAAGGCCACTTTTAGTTAAATGCGGATTAAGTTCGGGCGGATGTGGGGCAACCCGTTCGGGTGTCCCATTTCGAGAAAAAAGCCCGCAGAATTACGGACTTAAGCGCGTCTGTTAACTATGATTCTCGGCGGGATTTGGCGTTGCCGGCGACCGTCTCCGGCCGCATCTCTAAGGCCATCCAACCAAGTCGTTTTCGTGGTCTTCAATACCCGGAAGATAGCGGGGAAACGTTGCGCGAGGCTGGTGCGCACAGCCCCCTCTCGTCCGCAGCCGCAGCGCGGTTATCAGCAGCCACATCACACACCGCGCGCGAGCCGGTGCCCTGACCGAAAGTTGATCGCACCGCACTGGAAATGGCCGCAGCGAGAAAATAGCTACGGCAACCGGCACTTTTCAGCAGCCTCTGCGTGTGATACGGTACCGTATCAAGATCGCCGTGAACTGTGCCGAGCACGCAAACGGAGGCTGGCATGAGAGAGTTCGTGCGCGCAGGGTTTTTCGCTCTGGCGGGGTCGTTTCTGTTGATCGGACATGCGATTGCCCAGCCTGCCGCCAATGTGGGCTGCACGACGGCGCCGTCTGCTGCCGGTACGCAGACCTGGCGCTGCGACAACGGCATCACGATCGTTGCCGAAAGCGGTGCCAGATTTGAACTTAAGGACGCTAACCGCGACGGACATATAGACTCCGTGGAGTTGAGCAGCAAAGCGCTGCTGGTCGAGGTGCCCAAGAAGCCCGGCGGCAATCCCTTCAAGGTGCTGACGCCGCAGGCGATCGCCGCGGTGCGCGGCACGAAATGGGCAGTCGATGTCGCAGAGGCCAAGACCTCCGTCTTCGTCGCTGACGGTCGTGTCGGCGTGAGCCGCAGGAGCGGCGGGCGTGGCGTGGTATTGGGCCGCGGCGAGGGCGTCGACGTGGAAGCGACAGGCCCGTTGACGGTGAAGACATGGGGTCAGCCGCGCGTCGACGCGTTGATGACAAGACTAGGTCAATAGACTAGGCCGATAAGTTCGGGTCACCGGGGCTCGGCCAACAGCATTTGGACGATAGAGAGAATTGCAAAACGACCACATGAGTAGCCGACGCATTCAGATCCTGGTGGCACTCGTCCTCACCGCGCTGTGGGGCGCGGGCATCTATGCCGGCCACGCCAACGGTCATCTGCGTTTTCTCGATCGCCTCGAGGCGACGCTGACGGATTGGCGGACGCAGGTGCGCGGCGTGCGGGTTCCGCCCGATCTCGTCACCATCGTCGCCATCGACGACACCGTCGTGAAGCGCGGCGGCAGCTATCCGCTGCCGCGGGCCGATCTCGCGCGTGTCGTCGACACCATCGTGCAGTTCAGGCCGAAGGTCGTCGCGATCGACCTGCTGTTGGTCGACCGCAGCGCTGCGATCGGCGACGCCACGCTGGCAAATACGCTGGCGACGGGTCCCATGGTCCTTGCCGCCGCGGCGATCTTCTCGTCCGCCAGCGAGACCGTGGAGACCAGCGGCCAAGGCCCCCTCGCCGCCCTGCCGCAGGCCGAGCGCTTCCTGCTGCCCTTGCCGGCGTTCGCCGATCATGCCGAGGTCGGCGTCGTCAACGTTGCGACCGGCCAGTCTGGCTCGCCGCTCTCGGTGCCGATGCTGTTTCGGACCAGCGACAAGGTCGAGCTGTCCTTTCCGTTGCGGGTCGCGGCGCGCGCGCTCGACAAGTCGCTGACGATCGCGCCGGACCATCTGATGCTCGGCGACCGCGCAGTGCCCACCGATACCGACTTCGCGCTACCGATCACCTATTACGGCCCGCGCCGGACCATCCGCACCGTCAGCGCACAGAGCATCTTCGACGGCACGTTAAATCGCGCGGCGATCGAGAACCGGATCGTCGTGATCGGGGCCTCGGTCGCCGGCGGCGGTGATTTTTACCCAACACCGTTCGATTCTCTAATGCCCGGCGTCGAAGTGGTCTCCACCGCGATCACCCATCTCGTCGCCGGCGACAGCATCGTGCGCGACCGCAAGGTCCACATCGCCGACGCACTCATCGCGATCCTGTTGCCGATGCTGCTGGTGGGCCTGCTCGCCTGGCGGCGCAGCACGCTCGGCATCGTCGCTGCGGGCGCGGTGATGATCGCCTGGGCCGGCTTCAATCTGTTCGCGTTCACGCACGGCGTCTGGCTGAACGCAGCGACCACGCTCGCCGCAGCAGTGCCGCCGGTTGCGGTCTTTGCCGGCGTGCAATTGTGGGCGGGAGGCCGCCGCACGCAATATTTCGCGGCCAAGAGCCGGTCGCTTGCGCAATTCCAGGCGCCGGCCGTGCAGGAGTGGCTGGCGCGCGATCCGAATTTCCTGTCAACGCCCGTCCGGCAGGACGCAGCCGTGGCCTTCATCGATCTCTCCGGCTTCACGGCGCTGAGCGAGCGGATCGATCCGGGCGAACTCCAGGACATTCTGAAGGCGTTTCACGCGCTGATCGAGAAGACCGCGGTCGATTGCGGCGGCATGATCAGCGGATTTCTCGGCGACGGCGCCATGATCCTGTTCGGCCTGCCCGGCGCGATGCCCGACGACGCCGCACGCGCGCTGAAATGCGCGATCGACCTGCACCGTGGCGTCGAACGCTGGATCGCATCGTTGCCGCCTGCGATGCGGGATCAGCTCGGCTTCAAGATCGGCGCGCATTTCGGCCCGATCGTCGCCTCCCGCCTCGGCGAAAGCCATCAGCACATCACGGCGACGGGCGACACCGTCAACGTCGCGAGCCGGTTGATGGAGGTCGCTGTCCAAAACGGCGCGCGGCTCGCGCTCAGCGATACGCTGCTGGATGCGGCCGACTTCCAGGGCGCTCCCGACGGCGTATTGTCGGGCCCCCTGCTCACGCAGGTCCGCGGCCGCTCCGGCGTCGTGACCGTCTGGTTCTGGCGCGACCAGGACAGGCCGAACCAGGCCGCGACCAAGGCCGAGATGATCAACTGAACCTTCGACGTCGTCCCGAGGAAGAACTACCGCGCTTCCGGCGGTGGCGAGCGGTCCAGCACGTCGCCCTTGGCGGCTTCGAGCAGATCGATGCTGTAAGTCTCGATCACGAGCGGGCCGCGCTTGCGTTGCAATTGCGCGACCTGCGTCACCTTGGCAAAGAAGTCGTGGACGGCGGGATGACCGTCAGAGCGCAGCTCGTCGACATAGATCAGCTTGCCCGCAAGCAGCTTTGGATCCGGCTCGGGCATGTTGGCCCAGCGGATGCGCTGGTTCTGCTGCGCCACGCAGCTGCCGCGCGGCAGATAGAAGGCGAGCCAGCCCGTCGTGCCGTAGTCCGGGGCAAGTACGCAGGTCGCACCATTGCGGGCGCGCACCGCTTCGATTTCGGCAGCGAGCTCGCGCCAGCCGACGCCGACGCTGCGCACGGTCGCATCGCGGCGATAGCCGGACAGCCAGCCGGTATTGGCCTGCACGATCAGCGCGGCAAACATCACGATGCCGGTGGGTGCGGCCCAGCGCAGGCAAAAATCCACCAAGCGGCGCTGGCGCGGCTTCCACTGCACGAGATTGGCGGCGGCGGCCGCCGCGATGACGAAAGGCGGATAGACCGGCGCGAACCAGTTGGCCTCGACGCGGGCATGCAGCGAATGCCAGACGAAATAGGCGACGATGGTCCAGAACATCGTCTCGATCAGCACGCGCGAGGCCAGTGCGCCGGCCCGGCGCCAGGTCAGCGCGTGCAGCCCCATCGCGCCGAGGATGAACACCAGCGGCGTTGCGAACGCGATCTGGGTCGGGATCAGCTCGGCAATGAAGACCGGACGAAAATCCTCGATTTTGGCCCGCCCGAGCTGCTTTGCGAACGAGACCCATTGATGATCGGCATTCCAGAGGATCACCGGCGAGAACAGCGCCAAAGCGACGAAGCCGCCGAGATACGGCCACGGCGAGAGAAACCAGTGCCGCAGTTTCGGCACGGCAGCAATCCAGATCAGGATCGCCAGCCCGAAGAACATCGCGGTGTATTTCGACAGGAGCGCCGCGCCGACGGCTGCGCCGACCGCGAGCCACCAGACGCCGCGGCCGCTCTCCAGCACCTTGGCGAGAAAGAACAGCACGAAGCTGGAGGCAACCAGAAGCGGCGCATCGGGCGTGACGATCAGCGTGCCGACCGAGGCCAGCAGCGTCACGTTGAGCAGGATGGCGCTGGTCGCCGCCACCCGCGCGCCGCCGATCAGGATCGCGGCGGAGCGATAGATCGCGTAACTCATCGGCAGCGCGAGCAGGATCGAGACCAGGCGAACGCCGAGTTCGGTGTCGCCGGCGATCAGGGTGCCGGCGCGGATGACGCAGGCAACCATCGGCGGGTGATCGTAGTACCCCCCGGCGAGGTTCTGCGACCACATCCAGTAATAGGCTTCGTCGAAGGTGATCGGCGTGAAGGCGGCTGCGACGAGCCGCAAGCCGACCAGCGCAAGGATTGCCAGCGCCGTATTGCGGATGATCCGCGCGTCAGCCCCGCCCATCGTGAGCTATTTCTTGCGCCAGACGAACAGTCCGGACATCGCGTAGTTCCACACCACGCCCATCAGCGCCCCGGCCGCACCCGCAAGCCACCAGATCGGCTCCTGGTCGTAGACCGAGAAGGCGACGCCGACATTGGCGAGCAGGCCGACGCTGCACACGATGTAGAACGCGATCAGGCCGCGCAGTAGCGCAAAGCCCTTCAGCCGCTGGTCGCGATAGGTGAGGAAGTTGTTGAGGACGAAATTGCTGGTCATAGCGACGATGGCGCCGGAGGCCTGCGCTTCCGCGAACGGCTCCTTGAACAGCTCGAGCGATATGAACAGGGTGGTGAGATGCACCACGAGGCCGATCCCGCCGACCATCGCGAACAGCAGGAAACGCAACGAGACGGCATCATTGGTGAACTTCGCCAGCACCAGGCCGAGAAAATCCAGCGCGACCATGGAATCGAGCTTGCTTTCGCCGTGCTGGCGCTCACCGAACGTGTAGGGGATTTCGATGGCGCGCAAGGTTCCGTTGGCGCTTGCGACGAGGTCGAGCAGGATCTTAAAGCCGTGCACGGAAAGTTTCGGCGCCAGCTGCTCGAAACGGTCGCGGCGAACCATGAAGAAGCCGCTCATGGGATCCGCGATCTCGACCCGCAGCGCTTTCCTGGCGAGTTCCGTTGCCAGCGCGCTGGCGCCGGCGCGCTGCTTGTTGAAGCCTTCGCTCTTGTAGCCCTCGATGTAGCGGCTGCCGACCACGAGTTCGGCCTGCCCGCTCGCGAGCAGCGACAGCATCTTCGGCAGTTGCGTTTCGTCGTGTTGGAGGTCTGCGTCGATCACGGCCGCATAGGGCGCGCTGGAGGCCAGGATGCCCTCGATGCAGGCCCCCGACAGGCCGCGGCGGCCGATGCGGCGGACACAGCGCACGCGGCTGTCGCGCTGGGCCAGCGCGCGCACGACGTCCCAGGTGCCATCAGGCGAATTGTCGTCGACGAACACGACTTCCCAGGCGATGCCGGCCAGCGCGGCCTCCAGCCGCCGGTGCAGCACCGTGACATTGTCGCGTTCGTTGAAGGTCGGGACGACGACCGACAATTCCGGCGCCGGCGAAGCCGCCTGTTGGGTGTCGGAGCCCGGTCTGATCGCTTCATTCATGACGGCAGCGTATATCCGCCGCGTCCTGTGCTGCCAAGATCTTGTGCTGCCAAGATCTTGTCCTGCCAAGAGCCTGCGCTCGCAAGCCGGGGTTTCTCTGGGGAGCGGCCCAAAAGGGGCCCAAAAATGCCAACGACCCCGGAACGGCGGGCGGCGCGTACATCCGGCGCAGCCTGTGCTATTCCAAGGTCGTTCCAGCGCCGGAGTTTTTCGCTCAACGTCGCCGTTACGAGCTAAATGGGAACGGCAACGCCGCTTTACAAGGGGCGAAAGAGGCCTTTTTCACGCCCTTATTGGTTCGGGACTTCCTTGATCACCGGCCCTCGCGGCACAGGCGCGGCAGGGGCCGCCGGCGCCGTAACGGCGGCCGGATCGACTTTCACGGGCCTGGGCGGCTTGCCGTATTGGCCGATCGGCCCGAAGACGACGGCCACCGCAAGCACGATCGCCGCGACGATCGCGCCCAAAATGCCCCCCACCGACTCAGACGACATGGAAACCCATCCCTGTTCCAGATGCGCTCAGTAATACCATGGATGAGCGCGCTGCCGGAAGGGCTTGCCGGAGGCACCGGTCCATGGGCTATTTCTGCGGTGGCTTACGCTTGACGAACGCCGTTACGATGTCCTTCTGCGCCGCCTCCACCGCCCTGTTCGCGGTCGCGAGATGGGCACCGGCATCGATACCCGGATATTGCGTGGTGAGATAATCGAGCAGTGCCACCCGGTAGTATTGTCGCTCCGACGGACAGGCTCCGGCGACGGAGCGGCCAAAATCCTGTTCCGACAGGCCCTGATTGCCGTCGCGGGAATATTCCCGCGCCAGGCAATGCCAATAATCGTCGCGGCCCTGCATGGCGAGCTTCTGCGCACCCTTGGCGTCGTCATCGTCGGCCATGACTGAAGATATCATGGCAGCAGATGTCATCATGACGAGCGCCGCTCCCACCATCAGCATCCGCATCTTGTTCTCCTTTTTTCGCAGATCCTGTCGCGAGCTTAGACGGGACGTCGCAACTGGCCAATCACAACTCGTTTGATTAGGATGGAGGCCCTCCTCCCGTCATCCGAGATCCTCCCGTGGCCAAAGCAAAAACCGCGTCTAAAAAATCCGGCAACATCTTCATCGGCATCGGCGGCTGGACTTTCGAGCCCTGGCGCGGCGTGTTCTATCCGGAGAAGCTCACGCAGGCCAAGGAGCTATCCTACGCCGCCTCGAAGCTGACCTCGATCGAGATCAACGGCACCTATTACGGCTCGCAGAAACCGGAGAGCTTTCGCAAATGGGCGAGCGAGGTGCCTGATGGTTTCGTGTTCTCGGTCAAGGGACCGCGCTTCGCCACCAATCGGCGCGTGCTGGCCGAAGCCGGGGATTCGATCAAACGTTTCTATGATTCCGGCGTGCTGGAACTCGGCGATCATCTTGGGCCGGTGCTGTGGCAGTTCGCGCCGACCAAAAAATTCGACGGCGCCGATTTCGGCAAATTCCTCGAGCTGTTGCCGCGCAAGATCGAGGGACGCGCGCTGCGCCATGTCGTCGAGGTCCGTCACGACAGTTTCTGCACGCCGGACTTCGTCGCGCTGATCCGCGAATTCGAGACGCCCGTCGTGTTCGCCGAGCACGGCAAATATCCCGCGATCGCCGACGTCGCCGGCGATTTCGTCTATGCTCGGCTGCAGAAGGGCAATGACGAGATCAAGACCTGCTATCCGCCGAAGCAGCTCGATGCCTGGGCCAAGCGCTTTCAGGACTGGGCCGAGGGAAGCGAACCCGACGACCTGCCGAAGGTCGACAAGGCCAAGCCGAAGAAGGAGCCGCGCGACGTGTTCGCCTATGTCATTCACGAGGGCAAGGTGCGCGCGCCGGCCGGCGCCATGGAACTGATCGCGCGGGTGAGCTGAGGTATTTCACTAAAGGTGTCTCATGGCAAAGGCCAAAAAGCTCTTCACCATCGGCTATGAGCAGACGCCGCCCAAGGCAGTGCTCGACGAGTTGGAGCAATCCGGCGTCAAGCTCGTCGTCGACGTACGCGCGGTGACCTCATCGCGCCGGCCCGGCTTTTCCAAGAAGCAGCTCGCCGCAGGCCTCGATGAACGCGGCATCGCCTATGTCCATCTGGCAGCGCTCGGCACGCCCAAGGAAGGCCGCCTCGCCGCCCGCAGCGGGCAATACGATGTGCTGGAGAAGGTTTTCTCAAAGCACCTGAAGACGCCGGAGGCCAGGGAGCAGATGGACGAGCTCTCGGCGCTGGTGAAGAAAGCAGGTCCCGTCTGTCTGCTTTGCTACGAGCGCGATCACACCCACTGCCACCGCCAGATGATCGCTGAGATCATCGAGGAGCGCGATGGGGTGGCAGTGAAGAATCTGGCGGGACGGCAGGCCTGAACGACTCTCTCCGTCCTAGCCGGGAATAGAGAGCTACCCTTCTCCCGCCAGCTTAAACGTCCCTTCCATCATCTGCACGCATTGCCCGCCGACATGGGCCGAGACGATCTTGCGGTCCTGCTTGCGCACGCGCGTCTGGAGGATACTGGGCCGGCCCATGTCAAAACCCTGGCCGACCGTGAGCTTCATCTCGCCGTCGCGGATAGGATCGAGATCGGCGAACAGCGCGGCGGCCGCGACCGTTGCGCTGCCGGTGGCGGGGTCTTCGGCGAGGCCGCTGGCGCCGCGCATGAACATCCGCGCCTGCCGCTCGCAAGGCGCCTCCGCCGTGGGCACATCGCGCGTATAGAACCACGCCGCGAACGCGCCGTCGCACGGAAATACCTTGCCGAAGGCCGCCGCGTCGGACCTCGCCCGTTTGAGCGCATCGCGCGAGTGCACCTCAATCACCAGAAACGGCGTTCCAACGCTGACGACCTGTGGAGCGTGACGGTCGACCCTAATGTCGTCTGCACTGAGTGAGATGCAGCTCGCGGCATCAGCGGCAGACAACTGCGACAGGCGGGTCAGAGGCTGCGGCGCGGTGAGCTCGGTGCTGATCACACGGCCCTGCTCTCGCACAATATCGACCGGCACCAGCCCCGCCTTCTCTTCGAACCGCAGACGCGGTTTCGGCTCCTTCGCGATCGAGGCCAGCACGAAGGCGGTTCCGACATTGGGATGGCCAGCGAAAGGAAGCTCCCTGACCGGCGTGAAGATGCGCACCTCGGCATCATTCGCCCTGTCACGCGGCGGCAGCACGAAGGTCGTCTCGGAATAGTTGAACTCGGTCGCGATCGACTGCATTTGCGTGGTCGACAACCCGCCGGCATCAAGCACCACGGCGAGCTGGTTGCCGCCGAAGGCGCGGTCGGTGAACACGTCGACGGTGATGTAGCGGCGCTGCATCTTCATTTCCCTTACGCAATCGCAGCCGCAATCGGCCGCGTCGCCGGCACTCTACAAGCCGGCGATATCGTCCGTCATGCCCCAAAATTGAGTGCAATCGGAGCAATCGCGGTGACGCGTCGGAAGCCGAGAAGCGGCTTCCACAATGCAAGACCCGAAAGCGAGCGGAGATATTTCATCACGCGCCTTCAACGAAACGCCACCCGCTTCAACGAACCGCGACTCACATTTGAAGGCGCAGGAGGCGGCCCTCACCCCAGTTGAAACACCGCCACCTTCTGCTCATAGCCGCGCACCTCGACCTCGCCGAGCGCGACGGCATCGCTGCCGTCCTCGCCCAGCGCCTCGCGAACGGCCGCCGAGATCAGGAGCTGCGAGCCGAACTCCTTGTTCAGCGCTTCGAGGCGGGAGGCGAAGTTCACGGTGTCGCCGATGACGGTGTATTCCTTGCGCCGGGGCGAGCCGATATTGCCGGCGACGACCTCGCCGAAATGGATGCCGATGCCGATTCTGAGCGGCCAGCTCGTCTGCGCGTTG
Organism: Bradyrhizobium sp. Kon37; assembly: GCF_055807535.1. Classification (NCBI taxonomy): domain Bacteria; kingdom Pseudomonadati; phylum Pseudomonadota; class Alphaproteobacteria; order Hyphomicrobiales; family Nitrobacteraceae; genus Bradyrhizobium; species Bradyrhizobium sp. Kon37. Next base: position 172,839 of record NZ_JBVVOY010000007.1, on the reverse strand, counting down.
ATGCGCTCCATCGCGGTCAGCATCTCGCGGCCGGCGGCGACCGCGCGATGCGCGGCGTCGGAGGTCTCGAGCGGCGCGCCGAACAAGGCGAGAAAGCCGTCGCCCAGAAACTTGTTCACGATGCCGCCCTCGCGGTCGAGAATGTCGACCAGGACGGCGAAGGCGCCGTCGAGCCGGTCGACCACCTCCTGCGGAGTGCGCGACTGCGCGCCCGCGGTGAAGCCGCGAAAATCGACGAACATCACGGCAACGCGGCGGAGGTCGCCGGCGGCGCTCGTCCCTGCCGCCATCAGCCGCTCCACCACCTGCGGCGAAACGTGCTGGCCGAACAGGTTGGTCACCCGGTCGCGCGCGGTCGCTGCGGCAATGCTTGCGGCGAACTGGCGGCGGAGCTGCGCACCGACCGCGCCTGCAAGCACGCCGCAGATCAGGATGATGGTGCTTCGCACCGCGTGGAAATAGATCTGCGGCTCGCCGCTCCCGCTGGCGGGATCGAAGATCAGCGCCACAATGAGCAACTCACCCGCTGCGACGAAGCCGGTGAAGGTGGACAGCCAGAAGTCGAGCCGCAGGGTCGAGAGGATGACGAAAATGAAATAGATCAGCGGCACGACGAAGCCGAGCGCCTGGCTCGCGCCCATGCTGCGGATCTGCAGGATCAGGATGACGGTTGGCAACGAGGTCTCGATCAGCGCCCCGATATAGCGCCGGATCACCGGCAGATCGCGGTCGAGCTTGAGGTTTCGCCTGATCTGGCTGTGGACCCAGACTTCGAACAGGATGAAGCCGGTCAGAAGACCATAGACCTCGGCAAGCCCCTCCGTGCCCCGCCAGACCCGCTGCACCACGGAAGAATCGACGAGATAGATCGCGGTGAGGAACACGACGATGACGCAGCCGGTCGTGATCAGCGTCCTCACCCGCACGAGCTCGGTGCGCAGCACTTCGCGCGTCAGCTCGCGCTCGAAGTCTTCGGACATCACGGCATGCTGCCGGGCCTTCCTGCTCGCAAAACTGACCATTCCGCCCCCTTGATTCCAGGGGCATCTTGCCTCAATCCAGCGTGCGGCGGAAGCGCGTCACGGCGATGGTCATGGCGAGTAGCATCAGGACCGCCAGCGCCAACGCGTCGAAACGCAAATTTTGCATGCTCGCGCCCTTCAGCATGATGGCGCGGACGATGCGCAGATAATGCGTCAACGGCAGGCACTCGCCGACATATTGCGCCCAGGCCGGCATCCCGGCAAACGGGAACATGAAGCCGGACAGCAAGATGCTCGGCAGGAAGAACATCATCGACATCTGCATCGCCTGGAGCTGGTTCTGCACCAGCGTCGAGATCGTGTACCCGATCGCCAAATTGGTCGTGATGAACAGCGTCGAGAGCAGCGCCAGCAGGAACAGATTGCCGAGCACCGGCACGCCGAACAGGCCGACCCCGATGCCGATGATGAGAAACGCCTGCACGAACCCGACCAGCACGTAAGGGATGATCTTGCCGAACATCACCTCGACCGGCCTGATCGGCATCGACAGCAGGCTCTCCATCGTGCCGCGCTCGACCTCGCGCGTGACCGAGAGCGCGGTGAAGATCAGCATGGTCATGGTCAGGATGGTGCCGACGAGGCCCGGCACGATGTTGAGGCTCGACGCGGCGGCGGGGTTGTAGCGGGCGTGCGCGCGGATCTCGAACGGCATCTCCGGAGGATCTCCGATGTAGAGATCGTGCTTGAGCGCGGTCTGCACGACCATGCCGAGCGAGCCGATCGCCGCGCTCGCCGCCACTGGATCGGTGGCGTCGGCCGCGACCAGCAGCGCCGGCTTATCGCCGCGCCGCACTGCCCGCTCGAAGCCGCGCGGGATCTCGACGCCGAACAGAACCTTGCCGGATTTCAGGAGATTGTCGAAATCGTCGACGTCGTGCACTTCGTAGATAAAACGAAAATAGGCGGTGTTCTCCAGCGCCTTCAGGATCGAGCGGGCGAGATCGGAGTCCTCCTGGAGCAGCACCGCGCTCGGCAGATTGTGCGGCGTGGTGTTGATGGCATAGCCGAACAAGAGCAGCTGCATCACCGGCAGCATTACGATCATCGCAAACGACACCCGGTCGCGCCTGAGCTGGATGAACTCCTTGATCAGCATCGCATAGGAGCGCCTCCAGAAGCCGAAGCGCTCCCGGATCGCGTGCTGGGGCTCGGGACGATCGACGGCCGTCATTGGAAATTGTCCTTGGAACGGCCCATCAATTCGATGAACACGTCTTCCAGTGACGGCGATGATTGATGCCAGTGCAGCCCGCTTTTCTCGCGCCACGGCGCGATGCTGGCCTCGAGCGCGGCGACGCCGCGGCCGGAGACGTGCAGCGACGTGCCGAACGGCGCCACCATGTCAATTCCCGGCTTGCCGGTGAGCGCAGCGGTGAGCTCGTTCAGGTCCTCGCCCGTCACGGTGTAGGTCGTCAGCGCGGATTTCGCGATCACCTCGTCCACGGTGCCGTGCACGAGCAGATGGCCATAGGCGATGTAGGCGATCTCGTGACAGCGCTCGGCCTCGTCCATGTAGTGTGTCGAGACCAGCACGGTGAGACCGTCGGCCGCGAGTGCATGAATCTCGTTCCAGAAATCGCGCCGCGCCTTCGGGTCGACGCCGGCGGTCGGCTCGTCCAACAGCAGCAGTTTAGGACTGGGCAATGTGCAGGCACCTAGCGCCAACCGCTGCTTCCAGCCGCCGGAGAGCTCGCCCGCAAGCTGCTCCTCGCGGCCCGAGAGCCCCAGCCGCTTGATCATGTCGCGCGCGGCGCCGCGTGCATCGCGAAGGCCGTATAGGCGCGCGACGAATTCGAGGTTTTCGCGGACTGAGAGATCCTGATAGAGGCTGAAGCGCTGGGTCATGTAACCGACCTGGCGCTTGATCTTTTCGGCGTCCTTCAGGATGTCGTAGCCGAGGCAGGTGCCCTCACCGCTGTCGGGCGTGAGCAGGCCGCAGAGGATGCGGATGGTCGTCGTCTTGCCCGAGCCGTTGGGGCCGAGGAAGCCGTAGATCGACCCCCGCTTCACCTGCATCGACAAATCGTGCACGACCTCGCGGCCGCCGAACGATTTTGTCAGGCCCTTGACGTCGATCGCAATGCCATTGCCGCCGTTCATCGCTTGTCCGCCACGGGAGTTTTTGGATTGAGATGGACGTCGATGGGTTGTCCGACACGCAGCGCATCGGGGCGCGACGGCCGCGCCTGGATCAGGTAGACGAGCTTGTTGCGCTCCTCGAGGCTGTAGATGACAGGCGGGGTGTATTCGGCCGAAGTCGCGATGAAATAGATCTTTGCCGTAAGATCGGCGGCGCAATTGTCGCACGCGATCCGCACCGTGTCGCCGATCGCAAGCTTCGGCAGCTCGGTCTCCGGCACGAAGAAACGCAGCTTCATATTGCCGGGAGGCATGATCGAGAGCACGGGCCGCTGCGCTGCCACCATCTCGCCCTCGCGAAAATAGATCTGCTGGATGGTACCGGCCACGGGCGCAAAGCCCTTGCGCCGCGCCATCCGAGTCTCCGAGGTCGCGACCCGCGCCTCGGCGACGCGCAAGGCAGAGACGGCCGAGTCGAGATTGGCCTGCGTGCCCGAGCCGGTCTTGCTCAGCGAGGCCGCGCGGTCATAGGTCTGCTGCGCGTTGGCAAGCGTCGCCTTGTTCTGGTTGAGATCGGCAAGCTGGAGATCGTCGTCGACGGAATAGAGGTGATCGCCGACCTTGACCTCATCGCCCTCGCGGATGTTCAGCTTCGTCACGCGGCCCGCCTCGTCCGGGCTGACGAAGATCATGTCAGCCTCGACCCAGCCCTGGAAGCCGGGCTCGCGCTTGTCCTTGCAGCCAGCAAGACCGGTCGCAAGGACGACAACCGCGATCGCACAGAGGCGCGGCAGGCGGTTCTGTCGAACCCTCACCCTGAGGAGCCGCGAAGCGGCGTCTCGAAGGGCGAGGAGCCACAGCTGGGCCTGCATCCTTCGAGACGCGCGTTCCGCGCTCCTCAGGATGAGGTGAGAGATGGTTCGTGACGACCTCATGTCGTCCTCCGTTCGCCAAAAATCAAATCGAGATGAACGCGCAGCATGTCCTGCGCGTCGAGCGGCGCGTGCCGCGCAAACAGGCTCTGCCAGATCACCGCGATCATCGCGGGTGCGACCAGGATCTGCGGGTAATGCGCCAGGTTCTTCTGGCGGATCTCGCCGCGCGCAATGCCGAGCTCGATCAGGGCGCGCATGGCGGCCATCCCGCGCGAGACGACCTCGCGGTAGTAGAAGTCGGCCACGGACGGAAAGCGCGGTCCCTCGGCCACGATCAGGCGCACGAGATCACCGCGTCTGGTGCCGATCACCTCCTTGAGGAAGTTGCTGGCAAACGTCTCGACGAGATCACGCACCGAGCCCGCCGGCGGCGGCAATGCCGTCAACCGCGTCACAACAGGCACGATCACGGTCCGCACCAGCTCCTCGAACATCGATTCCTTGTCCTTGAAGTGCAGGTAGATGGTGCCCTTGGCGACACCCGCGCGCTTCGCGATGTCGTCGAGCCGCGTGGCGGCAAAGCCGCGGGCGATGAATTCCTCCATCGCGGCATCCACGATCGCCGCGCGCCGCTCCGCCGCGCGCGTGGCGCGGCTCGGCGCGGGCGCCGCGTCGTTGCCAGCGCTTGCAGAGGCCTTCGCGTTGGCGCGATCTGTGGACGGGGCGGCGGGTTTGGTCGGCTTCCTGGTCATCTTGACAAGATGACTGACCGGTCAGTCATAGTCAAGACAGGACTCCAGACCCAACCAAGCCAATAAATTAGTCTTGACTAATTCATTAGCGTACACTAATCTAATTCCCATGATTGAAGCCGCCCCAAATCCCGTCACCACAGTGATGCGCGCCCTCGCCGATCCGACACGCCGCGCCGTGTTCGAGCGCGTCTTCGAGAGCAAGGAGATCAGCGTCGCCGAGCTCACGCGCGGAAGTGGCGTGACGCAAGGCGCGATCTCGCAACATTTGAAGTCCCTCAAGCAGGCCGGCCTCGTCGCCGAGCGTGCCGAGGGCCGCAACGTCTATTACCGCGCCGCGCCGCAAGGACTCGAACCGTTGGTCTCCTGGATGGACCATTACGGCGTGTTCTGGCGCGAGCGCTTCCAGAACCTGCGTGACCTCTTGAAGGAGATCGATCCGTGAGTGCTCTTGAATTGAAAGCCGAGACAAAAGACATCGTCCTCGACGAGGTGCTCCCTCACGCGCCGGAGACGATCTGGAAGGCGCTGACCAGCGCCCAGCTCATCGCGCGCTGGCTGATGCCGCCGACCGGTTTCGAGGCCGTCGAAGGCAACACTTTCACCTACCAGACCACGCCGGGCGGCGCCTGGGATGGCGTCATCCATTGTCGCGTCCTTGAAGTCACGCCGAACCGGCGCCTCGTCTACGCCTGGAAGGGCGGCGATGAGCGCAACACCGGCTACGGCGCGCCGCTCGACACTGTCGTGACGTGGTCCCTCACCCCGGTCGAGGCCGGCACGCGGATCCGTCTGGTTCATGCGGGCTTCGTCATACCCAGGAACGAGTCGGCCTACACGGGCATGAGCGGCGGCTGGAAGAAGGTCGTCCGCCAGCTCGACGAGATCAGCGGCGAAGACAAGTAAGGAGTTATCGCATGACCAAGCCCTTTACCGGCGGCTGCGCCTGCGGCGCGATCCGCTATTCGATCGCCAGTGAGCCCCTGTTCAGCAATCACTGCCAATGCCGGGACTGCCAGCGCGAAAGCGGCAGCGGGCACGGCTCGTACATGACCTTCGCACGCGCCGGCGTCACGGTGACGGGCGAGGCGAAGCATTGGGACATGGTCGGCGACAGCGGCAACGTGAAGACGCGCGGTTTCTGCGCCCAGTGCGGCTTGCCCGTTTTCCTGACGTTCGCGGCCATGCCCGACATCTTCACCATCCGCGCCGCAAGCCTCGACGAACCCGCCCGCTACGAGCCGCAAGTGGTGACTTACGCTGCGCGCGGACATGCCTGGGATCGCCTCGACCCGGACCTGCCGAAGTTCGCGGGCATGCCGCCGGGGTAGGGCATCGCAAGTGGAAGCGCGCGCAAGACCGCGCGCGTTCACGTCAACTATGAAACTTCAGCCCATCAACGATCTTGTCGATCACCTTGCGCTCGGCGCGCATGGCAAGACCGACGAGGTTGAGATCGGGCCGCGCAACCGCCCTCACCGCTTCGCGATTGGCGGCATCATGCGTGGTCTTGAACATGTCCTCAGTGTAGACCGCCGGCTTGACGCTGCGCGTCAGGGCTCGATCGAGCGCGCGCGTCAATGCGGGACCGTCGGCGCCATAGATCAGGATCGGCTGGCCGATCAGCGGGTGATATCTCGTGCCTGACGCATCCTCATAGGGCTCGCCGATGCAGTCGGGAAACGCAGCCGCGATGCCGCTGGTCAGGAACGAGGCAACGTTGAGCTTCTGCCAGGGCTGAAGATCAGTGCGGATCACAACGGCGATTTTGGTGTCGAATTGCATTGAATTCCCCAACTGTCATTCCGGACTCGATGCTACGCACCATCGAAATGACCGCAAGAGGAATCAACCCTTAGCGTCGCAGGCCCAGGCGCGGATCACGCATTCCTTGCCGCCGTATTTGTAGCATTCGCGCGTCGCGGCATTGAGCGTGGCCGAGATCTTCGGCTTGACGGCATAGCCATAGGCGCCGCAGGGATTGGACAGATCGACCGACATCGCGGCGCAGGCGCGCTTCATCGTCACGGTCGTGCAATCGCCCTTGCACTGCTTCTGCGCCGCCGCACGCGCTTCGTGCTCGGCTCCATAATCAAAGGCCTGGCCATAGGCGCCGCACTTGCCGACCGCAAATGCGCCGGCGGCGTGCGCATCCGTGATATGGCGAGCGCCCGCGACGCAGACGGACAGCGCAAAGAAAAACATCGCGCAACGGCGCGCGACGACGTTCGAAGCCATGGAAAAACCCCTCCCCCCAAGGCAGGTGAAGGCGACTCTAAGCGTCGGTCGTTTCCACTTGGTGAACGCGTGATTGAAAAGCCGCGCCGGAATGGCGACATGAACTTACACTTTATAGTTGTGTTTTTCAATCGCGTTATTTAAGGTCGTGAAACTCAAAGCAGAGAGCCGGAGGAAGCGACCATGCGCCACATCAATGCAATGCTTTTCGGAATGCTCGCGTCGGCCTGTCTCATCGGACCTTCGCAGGCGCAGACGGTGAGCTGGACCTGGACCAACCAGTACGGCTCGACCCTCGCCATCACCAACTTCAACACGACTACAGGCGCCATCACGGGGACCTACACCAACAACGCGGCGAACAGCTGCGACGAGGGCAAGCCGCAAGGCGTGACGGGTTGGCTTGCCTACGGCAACACAGGCACGGCAATCAGCTTTTCGGTGAATTTCCTCGGCTGTGGATCGACCACCGTGTGGACCGGACAATTGAACAATTCAACGGGATTCCAGGGATTGTGGTATCTGTCTCTCGGGGAAACCGTCGCGTGGAACGGCATCAGCGCGGGCGCCGACACGTTTACGTTCAACAGCGGCGACAAGACCCTGTTGACGAAGAGCGGTGTCGAGCTGAAGGCCGGGGTCGAGAAGCTATCGAACACCAAGAAGTAGGCGAGCCGCGGACATCGGCCTCTCGGGTGGGCAAAGCGACTTGTCCACCGTAGCTCGAAGGGCGAAGGCGGAAGCGTGCCCACCAAACGCGATCACCTCGTAGCAAGGTGGTGGGCACAGCGCCGTGCGCCTTTGCCCACCCTGCCGCAGCCTCACCCGCGTCTTGCCGCTTCCAACGCCTGCGGCGTGTCGATGTCGAGGAAGGCACTCTCGCCGTCGACCGGCACTTCGGCGACCGCCTCGGTGTGCTTCGCGATCAGGTGACGCGCGCCGACATCGCCGTCGAGCGTCATCAACTCCGCGAAGAATCGGCGCGACCACAGCACGGGATTGCCGCGGCGGCCTTCGCTGACGGGCACGACGATGAGATTGCCGCGGTCCGGTGCGAACGCGTCGATGAGACGGTCGATCAGACCGGCGTCGATCAGCGGCATGTCGCCGAGGCAGACCACAGCGCCGTCGGACGTCTCGGGCACGGCCGCGATGCCGGCCTTGACCGAGCTTGCGATGCCGCCGGCAAAATCCGGATTTTTGACGAAACGCACCTTCAGGCCTTGCAAGGCTTGCTCGATCAGCTCGGTCTGATGGCCGGTGACGACGATGACCTCCGATGCTTTCGAGGCCAGCGCCTGCTCGGTCGCAATCCGCACCAGCTTCTTGCCGTCGAGCTCGGCCAGTAGCTTGTTCGGTCCGCCCATCCGGGTCGAGCGGCCTGCTGCGAGCACGATGACCGCGACCTGGTTGTTGCCTTCGATCTCCGGTTTTGCACGCGGCTGCGGACGCGTGACGATCTCCATCAGGAGGCCGCCGACACCCATGCCCATCAGCTCGGACCGCGTCACCTTGATGCCGGCCAGCAGCCGCATCAGCACCCAGTCGAACCCGTTCTCGACCGGCGAGCGCGCGCAGCCGGGCGCGCCCAGCACCGGCACGGTGCCGGCCCGGGCAATCAGCAGCAGATTGCCGGGATCGACCGGCATGCCGAAATGCTCGATCTCGCCGCCGATTCCGGTCACGGCCGCAGGGATCACGTCGCGGCGATCGGCGATCGCCGATGCCCCGAACACGATCACGAGCTCGGCGCCAAGTCCCAGCAATTCCTTGATCGCAGCCGCCAGCGCCTGCTCCTCATGGGCGACCCGCCGCTCGGCGATGATGCCGGCGCCGGCTGGCGCCAGCCGCTCGGCGGTGACGCGCAACGTCTTGTCGATCACCTTGGAGGACAGGCCGGGCAACAGCGTCGAGACCACGCCGACACGCTTGACGACGTAAGGCGCGATCTTCAGCACGTCGCGACCCGCGGCCTTCACCGCGGCATCACGCAAGTTTCCTTCGACGCCGAACGGGATGATCTTGACGGTGCCGACCATCTCGCCCTCGACCACCGGCTTGAAGGCCGAGAGCGTGGCAAAAGTAATGGCCTCGTCGATATTGTTGATGCGGTCCACCGCGGCGCGATCGATCACCAGCACGCCCGGGCGCGCGGCGAACAGATTGGCGCGACCGGTAAAGGCACGCTCGACATGAATGCCATCGCCACCGACGGCGAGCGCGATGCTGGCGGCAGCGATGTCCTCGGAGACATCGCCCGCCTCCATCCGCACCACCACGACGTCCTTGATGCCGGCGCGCTCCAGCGCCTCGACCTCGGTGGGCCCGATCGTCGTGCCCTTCTTCAGCACCAGCGGTCCCTGACGCAGGGTGTGGACGGTCACCCCGCCGATCGCATCCCTGGGGCTGGCCGGGCCGAATTTCATGCGGCTTCTTCTTTTTCTTTGGGCGGCAGGCGAAGCACCGCCGTGATCTCGGCCATGATCGACACCGCGATCTCGGACGGCGAGACCGCACCGATCGCAAGCCCGATCGGCGCGTGGATGCGCGCGATGTCAGCCTCCTTGGCGCCCTGCGCCCGCAGCCGGTCGCCGCGCTTGGCGTGCGTCTTCCGCGAGCCGAGTGCGCCGATATAGAAGCAGTTGCGCTCGAAAGCGTGCAGCAGCGCGGGATCATCGATCTTGGGATCGTGCGTCACCGCGACGAAAGCGGTGTAGGCATCGACGTTGAGCGGCGGCAGCGCCGTGTCGGGCCATTCCGCGACCAAGGGAACGTCGGGGAAGCGCTCCGGGCTCGCAAAGGCCGTGCGCGGATCGACCACGGTGACGTCGTAGCCGAGCGAGCGCGCCAGCGGTGCCAGCGCCTGGCTGATATGGACGGCGCCGACGATGACGAGCTTGGCGGTCGGCGCATGGACGTTGAGGAACAGCTTCTTGCCGCCGGCCTCGACGCTGGCGCTCTTGCCCATGCGAAGCTGCTTGTCCAGCTCGGCGCGCAAAGGATCCTTGGCAAAATCCTTGGCCTTCACCAGGCGCTGCTCGCCGCTGTCGGTGTCGGTCACCAGAATCACCGGGCGGCGTGCGGCGCGCTCAGCATTGAGTTCGTGCAGGATTGCGAGCTTCACGGCTAGCCGACCTTCTCGACGAAGACGCGGATGGTACCGCCGCAGGACAGCCCGACATTCCAGGCAGTCTCGTCGGCAACGCCAAACTCCAGCATCCTGGGCTTGCCGCTCTGGATCACGTCCATGGCCTCGGTGACAACGGCGCCCTCGACGCAGCCGCCGGAGACGGACCCCAGGAACGTGCCCTCGTCGTTGATGACGAGGCTCGAGCCTGCCGGACGCGGTGCCGAGCCCCAGGTCTCCACCACCGTGGCGAGCGCGACGCCCCGGCCGGCCTTCTGCCAGTCCTCCGCCGCCTTCAGAATATCCTCGTCGCGATCGAGCATGGCTACCTCTCAGGCTGCGGAGCGGATCAAGCTGCGGTGATGCGGCGGCAGCGGCCGGGAGAGCGTGGTGATCAGCTCCTGGATCGAGCTCAAATTATGTACGGGGCGGAATTCGTCAACGTGCGGCAGCATCATTTTGATACCCTGGGCCTTGGCCTCGAAGCCGCCAAACCGCAGCAGCGGGTTGAGCCAGATCAGCCGCCGGCAGGAACGGTGCAGCCGGTCCATCTCGAAGGCGAGCTTGGAATCGGCTTCCCGCTCCAGCCCGTCGGAGATCAGCAGCACGATGGCGCCCTGGCTCAGCACGCGCCGCGCCCACAATTTGTTGAAATTGTGCAGGGAGGCCGAGATCCGCGTGCCACCGGCCCAGTCCTCCACCGAGGCCGAGCAGCTCGCCAGCGCCTCGTCGGGATCGCGCTGGCGCAGCGCCCGGGTCACGTTGGTGAGGCGGGTGCCGAACAGGAACACCGAGACACGTTTTCGCGCGTCCCCTATGGCATGCAGGAAATGCAGGAACAGGCAGGTGTACTCGCTCATCGAACCCGAGATGTCGAGCAGCGCGACGATCGGCGCCGGTTTCTCGATCCGCCCGAGGCGATGGATGTCGATGATGTCGCCGCCGGTGCGCAAGGACGCGCGTAAGGTACGGCGCAAATCGAGACGAAGCCCGCGCGCATCGGGCCGGTGCCGGCGCGTCAGAAGCTCGGCCTGCGGCAATCGCATCCGCTCGACGGCGCGAAGCGCTTCGGTGATCTCGGCCGCGCTCATCTGCGCAAAATCCTTCTTCTGAAGGATTTCCTTGTCGGAGACCGACAGGCGCAAATCCTGCTCCTGGTGCTGCGGCGTCTCCGTCATGCGCGGCTGCGACATCGCCTCCTGGACGCGGCGGGAGCCGGCCTGCGGCTTCTTCTTGGCCTGCTCCGGCAACGGTACCGAATCCAGCATGTGCTTCCACTCTTCCGATGCACGGAAGAACAGGTTGAAGGCCTGCTTGAAGATCAGCGCATGCTCGTGGCGCTTGACGAAGATCGCCTCCAGGGTGGTGAAGACGTCGGCGCGTTTGCCGATGTCGATCACCTCAAGCGCGCTTATGGCATCGATGACCGCACCCGGCCCGACCGGCATGCCCGTCGAACGCAGCGCACGGGCGAAGCCGACGATGTTATCGGCGAATTGCTCGGTTTGCTCAGGCGCAAGGTGGTTGATGGCCATGCTTCATCACTCTCAGCCGTCATTCCGGGGCGCGCCTCTTGGCGCGAGCCCGGAATCCATTCATCTACTCACTCTGCGCACCAATGGATTCCGGGTTCGCGCTACGCGGGCCCGGAATGACGAGCTCAGTTATGACGCGCCCGCGTCAATTCTCGCTCGTCGCGTCCTTCAGTACCTTCTGCAAGGTGTCGCCCTGCATCCGCGTGATGTCGTCCTGGTATTTGAGCAGCGCGCCCAGCGTGTCGCCGACAACTTGCGGGGTCAGCGAGCGGGCGTCGAGCTCCGACAGCGCGGTGGCCCAGTCGATGGTCTCGGCGACGCCCGGCGACTTGTAGAAATCCTGATTGCGCAGCGCCTGGACGAAACGCACGACTTGCTGCGACAATTTTGCGGAGATGCCGGGCACGCGCGACTTGACGATCGCGAGCTCGCGATCGGCGTCGGGATAATCGACCCAGTGATAGAGACAGCGCCGCTTCAGCGCGTCGTGGATCTCGCGGGTGCGGTTGGAGGTGATGATGACGATCGGCGGGCTCGGCGCCTTCACGGTGCCGAATTCGGGGATCGTCACCTGGAAGTCGCTGAGGATTTCGAGCAGATACGCCTCGAACGCCTCGTCGGCGCGGTCAAGCTCGTCGATCAGAAGGACCGGCGGTCCGGCGACGTCAGGCTCAAGCGCCTGGAGCAGCGGTCGCTTGATCATGTAGCGATCGGCGAAGATGTCGGACGACAATTGATCGCGATCGGTCTCGCCGGCGGCTTCCGCCATCCGGATCGCGATCATCTGCGCGGCGCTATTCCACTCGTAGACCGCCGAGGAGACGTCGAGGCCTTCGTAACACTGCAGGCGGATCAGCTTCCGCCCCAGGGCCGCCGACAGCACTTTTGCGATCTCGGTCTTGCCGACGCCGGCCTCGCCTTCCAGAAACAGCGGCCGGCCCATGCGCAGCGACAGATAGGTCACCGTGGCCAGCGATCGCTCGGCGAGATAGCCGCGCGACGTCAGGAGTTCGAGCATCGAATCGACCGATGCCGGCAATACAACTGAAGTATTGGCACCGGGCGTATTGGCCGCTGAGGTCATGAAAAAGCCAGTCTCGCTACGCCCTCACCGGGGACAAGTTTGGGCCGAGGCGTGAGGATCGCTCACTCCTTGGCGTTGGCGGCGTCGAGGGCACGCCGCGTCAGCACGCCGATGAGGTGCGCGCGGTATTCGGCGCTGCCATGGATATCGCTGTTGAGGCCGTCCGCCGGCACCTCGATGCCGTCAAGCGCTTTCGCGGCGAAGCGCTTCTTCAGGGCTTCCTCGAACGCGGTGACGCGGAATACGCCTTCGGAGCCGGCGCCGGTGACCGCCACCCGCACGTCGGAAGGACGCCGCGCCACGAACACACCGACCAGCGCGTAACGCGAGGCCTGGTTGCGGAATTTGATATAGGCCGCCTTCTTCGGCAGCGGGAACATCACCTTGGTGATGATCTCGTCGGCTTCGAGCGCCGTCGTGAACAGGCCCTGGAAAAACTCTTCCGCCTTGAGGCGACGCTTGTTGGTGACGATGGTGGCGCCGAGCGCGAGCACCGCAGCCGGGTAGTCCGCGGTCGGGTCGTTGTTGGCGAGCGAGCCGCCGATCGTGCCCTTGTGACGCACGGCGGGATCGCCGATCTGGCTGGCAAGGTTCGCGAGCGCCGGGATCGCCTCGCCGACGATGGCCGAGCTTGCGACCTCGGCATGCCTGGCGGTGGCACCGATCACGAGCGCGCGACCCTTCATCTCGATGGTGTTGAGCCCATCGATATGGGAGAGGTCGACCAGATGCGGCGGGCTGGCGAGGCGCTGCTTCATGACGGGAATCAACGTGTGGCCGCCGGCGATCACCTTGGCGTCTTCGTTCTTGACCAGGATGTTGGCGGCCTGCCGAACGGTCCCGGGGCGATGGTATTTGAAGTCGTACATCTGAATGTCCTGATCGCAGAGTGCGCGCGAGGTTTACGCGAGATCGGATTTCGCCATCGCCTTGGCGCCGGCGGAGATCGAGGTGACGATGTTCTGGTAGCCGGTGCAGCGGCAGAGATTGCCTTCCAGCTCCTCGCGAATGGTGTGGTCGTCAAGCTCGTTGCCCTTGCGATGGACGATGTCGATCGCGGTCATGATCATGCCGGGCGTGCAGAAGCCGCACTGCAGGCCATGGTGTTCGCGGAAGGCCTCCTGCATCGGATGCAGCGGCGCGCCGTCGGCGGCCAACCCCTCGATCGTCTTGACCTCGTGGCCATCGGCCATCACGGCGAGCGTGGTGCAGGACTTCACGGCCTTGCCGTCCAGATGCACGACGCAGGCGCCGCATTGCGAGGTGTCGCAGCCGACATGGGTGCCGGTGAGCCGCAGATTCTCGCGCAGGAACTGCACCAGCAGGGTGCGGGGATCGACATTGGCCGTAACAGGATTGCCGTTCACGATGAGGGAGATTTTTGCCATAAGCACTCTCTATCAGCGCCCCGACGGGTCCCGTCGAAGCGGTTCTTATAATTATTCCAACCCATCATATGGGCCATTATGCCCCGGGGCAACATCACCGGGAATGCAAGGCGCTATGCCGAAAGGCGATAGCGTTCAGCCCTGTACCGCCTTGGCGAAGTTCGCGAAAAATTCGTCGGCCAGTTTCTTGGCGGCGCCGTTGATCAGGCGCTGGCCGAGCTGCGCCAACTTGCCGCCGATCTGTGCCTCGACCTCGTAGGACAAAAGCGTGCCGCCGTCCTTCTCCGCAAGCTTGACCACGGCGCCACCCTTGGCGAAGCCGGCCACCCCGCCCTCGCCTTCGCCGGAGATCTTGTAGCCGTTCGGCGGGTCGAGATCGGACAGCGTGACCTTGCCCTTGAAGCGCGCCGACACCGGACCGACCTTCATTTTCGCCGTCGCACGAAAGCCGCCATCGTCGGTCTTCTCCAGCTCCTCGCAGCCGGGGATGCAGGCCTTCAGCACCTCGGCATCGTTGAGCTTGGCCCACACGGCCTCGCGCGGCGCCGCAAGCTGGACTTCGCCGTTCATCGTCATGGCCATTGGGTGCCTCCCGGGATACCGAACTTGGATCGCGCAACTATTAAGGCAGCTCAAGTACCGCACGGAGGCGGCAAAAGAAAGGGTGGCCTCGGTCACGGGCAATGCATATTCGCAACTGCAAAAAGCTTGCGCCGGTGGTTTGGGATTGGCACAGGCGGCCCATGGTGGTTAGGTCCCGCACAATATGAGCACATCCCTCTCCCCCCTGCTCGCGCCGATGCTATCGAGCGTGGCCATGCGCGCGGTCTGCGACGACCGGTCGACCCTCCAGAACATGCTCGATTTCGAGGCAGCCCTGGCCCGAGCCGAGGCGGCCACCGGTGTGATTCCCGCGTCCGCGGTGGGCCCGATCGAAGCCGCGTGCAAGGCCGATACCTTTGACATGGCTGCGCTGGCCGAGGCCGCGACGCGATCCGGCAATCTCGCTATCCCCCTGGTCAAGACGCTGACCGCCAATGTCGGCAGGGCCGACGCAGAGGCCGCCCGCTACGTGCATTGGGGCGCGACGAGCCAGGACGTCATCGACACCGCGACCATGCTCACGCTTCGCGCCGGCATCGATGCGTTGGACGCCGATCTCAGCCGCGCCATCAAGGGCTTTGCTGCACTGGCACGAGCCCACCGCAACACGGCAATGGTGGCGCGGACCTGGCTCCAGCACGCGCTGCCGATGCCGTTCGGCCTGAAGGCCGCCGAATATGCCGCAAGCCTTGCCCGCGCCCGCTGCCGCCTGAGGCGGCTCTCCCGCGAGGGCCTCGCACTGCAATTCGGCGGCGCGGCCGGCACGCTTGCAGCCCTTGGCGATAAGGGGCTCGTGGTTTCCGAACGGCTGGCGCGGGAGCTGAACCTGCCGCTGCCCGAAGCGCCCTGGCACACCCATCGCGACCGCATCGCGGAAGCCGCGTCGAGCTTTGCGATTCTCGCCGGCAGCTGCGGCAAGATCGCCCGCGACGTCTCGCTGCTGATGCAGACCGATGTCGGCGAAGCGTTCGAGCCTGCCGGCGAAGGCCGCGGCGGCTCCTCGACCATGCCGCACAAGCGCAACCCGGTCGCAGCCGCAAGTGCGCTGGGCTGTGCGACCATGGCGCCTCAGCTCGCAGCGACGATTTTCGCCGCACAGGTGCAGGACCACGAACGCAGCGCCGGTCCCTGGCACGCGGAATGGCCGACGCTGCCGCAATTGATGCTGGTCACCTCCGGCGCGCTTGCCGCCATCGTCGACATCGCCGAGGGTCTCGATGTCGATGCCGCGCGCATGCGCAGCAATCTCGATGCGACGCACGGGCTGATCATGGCGGAAGCGGTCACCTTTGCGTTGGCCGAGGCGATCGGCAAGAGCGATGCGCATCACCTCGTCGAGGCCGCGAGCAAGCGCGCGGTCGCCGAGAAGAAGCATCTGCGCGAGGTGCTCGCAGCCGATTCGCAGGTTACTGCGCATCTTTCGCCGGAAAAAATTACGGCGTTGTTCGAGCCGATGGCCTATCAAGGCGCTTCCCAAGCCCTGATCGACCGCCTGCTCGACAGCCTCGAACGCGAATAGAGCAGCCTTGAGCGGACATAAAACGGAGACGCCAGCATGCCCATGATCGATGCCGACGGTTGCCTGATCAACGTCTCCGTCGAGGGCCGCGACGGCGGGCCGACGCTGATGCTGTCGAACTCGCTCGGCTGCACGCTGCAGATGTGGGAGCCGCAGATGAAGGCGCTGACGCAGATATTCCGCGTCATCCGCTACGACCGCCGCGGCCACGGCAAGTCCAACGTTCCGCCCGGCCCCTATACGATGGAGCGCTTCGGCCGCGACGTGCTCGCGATCCTCGACGACCTCAATATCGAGAAAGTGCACTGGTGCGGCCTGTCGATGGGCGGCATGGTCGGGCAATGGCTGGGCGCGAACGCGCCGGAGCGCTTCGGCAAGCTCATCCTCGCCAACACCTCCTGCTACTATGCCGAGCCGACCAAATGGCTCGAGCGCATCGACGCCGTGAAGAAGGGCGGCATCGCCGCCGTCGCCGACGCCGTTATTGCCGGCTGGCTCACCCAGGATTTCCGCGAGCGCGCGCCCGACATCGCCGCCAGGATGAAGGCGATGCTGCTGGCCTCGCCGGTCGAAGGCTATCTCGCCTGCTGCGAGGCGCTGTCGACGCTCGACCAGCGCGCGCTGCTGCCGAAGATCAAGGGCCCGACGCTGGTGATCGCTGGCCGCCACGACGTGGCGACGCCGATTTCGGCGGGTGAATTGATCCGCTCAAGCATTCCCGGCGCGAGCATGACCATCATCGACGCCGCCCACATTTCCAATGTCGAGCAGCCGCACGCGTTCACGGACGCGGTCGTGGGCTTTTTGACGCAACGCTGATTTCATAACGCCGTCATTGCGAGCGCAGCGAAGCAATCCAGAATCCCTCCGCGGCCACACTCTGGATTGCTTCGCTACGCTCGCAATGACGGAGAGGAGGATAGAGAATGGACGATCAGAAACGCCGCGATGCCGGCATGAACGTGCGCCGAAAAGTGCTGGGCAATGCCTGGGTCGACAAGTCGATCGCGGGTCGCAATGCATTCAACACCGATTTCCAGGACATGATCACGCGCTACGCCTGGGGCGAGATCTGGACGCGGCCGCATTTCGACGAGCGCACGCGGCGGGTGCTGGTGATCGGCACCATGGTAGCGCTTGGCCAATGGGACGAATTCCGCCTGCATGTGCGCGCGGCCCTCGCCGAGGGCGGCTTCACGCCCGACGACATCAAGGAAATCTTGCTGCAGCAGGCGATTTATTGCGGCGTGCCGGCGGCGAACCACGCCGTCAAGGAAGCCTCAGCGATTGTGCAGGAGCTCGGCCTGCTCAAGACCTAGCGGCGGGGCGGCCTCAACGGTCCTCTGAACGATCTTGGGCGCCGCCTCGGGCCGTTCGATCACCACCACGATGGCGGCACCGAGCAGGAGCAGGAGCTCGGTGGCGTGCAGCCGCAGTGCGGCCATCTCGCCGACTTTCGAGGCCATGATCATGCTCGCAAACGAGATCAGGCTGCCGATCGCAAGCGCGATGCCGAGCGCTTCGTCGCTGCCGCCGTTCTTGCGGATGCGCGGGATGCAGAGCAGCGCAAGGTAGATCGCAAAGAACGCCACCACCGTCAGTCGGCCCAGTGCCAGCAGCCAGGCGGCGCGCACCGTATCCATCCCCGCCATCTGGAGATGGTCACTGAGGAAAAGCGCCACTGCGACGCTCGGCCGCTCATAGAGGCCGTGCACCGGCGCCACCATGATGTTGAAGGCAACGAGGGTCCAGGCCGGGATGAAATAGGCCGCCAGAAGTGCGCCGTTGACCGAACCGATCCGCCAGTTTCCGAACATGCCGCTTCCCGCTTCGTTTGGCCCGCGCCTTCGATGGAAGGCATTGCCGGGAGCTAACTCGCATCAGACTGTGGCGGCAATTTAAACCCTTTGTTTACCTTAACTGCCTCCCGACAGGCATCCAATTGGGCGCCGGCGGCGCCGGTTCCGCCCATTGCGGGGAACCGCAGCGCCTAAATGATCTCTGTAAAAGCCTTGATGCGGAGGCAGGGCCGGTTGCAGCCGCCAGTTCCCTCCTGTTACAAAACGAGAATGCTTAAAGGGCTGCCGGGGCCCGAGAAGAAACCAGCACTCTCTCTCGAAGAGCTCCCTTTGAGCCGCGTCAGATTTGGGTACGGCAGCCTATGGATTATTTCGCCCAGCAGCTCATCAACGGCCTCGTGCTCGGCTCGATCTACGGGCTGATCGCGATCGGCTACACGATGGTCTACGGCATCGTCGGGATGATCAACTTCGCCCATGGCGATGTCTTCATGATCGGCGGCTTCATCGCGCTGATCACCTTCCTTCTCCTGGTCTCGACCGGCCTGACTGCGGTCCCGGTGATCCTTTTGATCGTGATCCTGGTCTCGATGGCGGTCACCGCCCTGTATGGCTGGACCATCGAACGCATCGCCTACCGTCCGCTCCGCCACTCCTTCCGCCTCGCGCCGATGCTGTCGGCGATCGGCATGTCGTTCGTGCTGACCAACTATTCGCAGGTGGCGCAGGGCGCACGGGTGAAGCCAGTGCCGCCAGTGATCACCGGCGGATATACGCTGCACGAGAGCGCCGATGGCTTCGTCATCCAGCTCTCCAACATCCAGATCGTGGTGGTCATCACCACCATCGTGCTGCTGGCGATCTTCACCTGGCTGGTGTCGCGCACCCGGCTCGGGCGCGACATGCGCGCCTGCGAGCAGGACCAGACCATGGCGGCGCTGCTCGGCGTCAACGTCGACCGCACCATCTCCATGACCTTCGTGATCGGCGCTGCGCTCGCCGCGGTGGCCGGCCTGATGTACCTGCTCTATTACGGCCTGGTCGATTTCTTCATGGGCTTCGTCGCCGGCATCAAGGCGTTCACGGCGGCCGTGCTCGGCGGCATCGGCTCGCTGCCCGGCGCCATGCTCGGGGGGCTCGCGATCGGGCTGATCGAGACGTTCTGGTCGGCCTATTTCTCGGTCGAGTACAAGGACGTCGCCGCGTTCTCGATCCTGATCGTCGTGCTGATCTTCATGCCGACCGGCCTGCTCGGCCGCCCCGAAGTCGAAAAAGTCTGACGGTCGCGCGCGTGAAAACTCCCTCGAGCAATACGGCCAAAGCTGCATCGGGCATCCCCGCTCTCCTGAAGACCGCCTGCGTCAACGCACTGATCGCGCTGGTGCTGTTCTCGCTGATGGTCGGCGTCCGCACCGAAGCCGGTTCCGACGGCCAGCTCACCTATTGGACGCGCTTCGGCGAGGTCGCCTCCCTCGTCGCCGCGGTATTCGGCGGCTCGATCGTGCTCGAGCTGCTCAAGCAATGGATCGGTCCGACCGGCGCCGAGAAGCTGGTGCCGCCAGCGGTGCAGAGCGGAATGTCGTTCCTCGGCCGCTATCTCGCACCGGCGCTCCTGATCTTCACGCTGCTGGTGCCCGTGATCTTCTATGACCAGCGCTACATCCTCGACCTCGCAATCCTCGTGCTCACCTATGTCATGCTGGGCTGGGGATTGAACGTCGTGGTTGGCCTCGCCGGCCTGCTCGATCTCGGCTACGTCGCCTTCTATGCGGTCGGCGCCTATTCCTACGCGCTGCTTGCGACCAATTTCGGCTGGTCATTCTGGATCTGCCTGCCGCTAGCGGGCGTCCTCGCCGCATTCTGGGGCGTGCTGCTCGGCTTTCCCGTGCTGCGCCTGCGCGGCGACTACCTCGCCATCGTGACGCTCGCCTTCGGCGAGATCATCCGCCTCGTCATCATCAATTGGCAGGATCTGACCGGCGGCCCCAACGGCGTCTCCAGCATTCCCCGCCCCTCCTTCTTCGGCATCCCGCTCGACAACAGCGACAACGGGCTCGCCGCCAGGCTCGGCATCGAATATTCGCCGACCCACCGCATCGTCTTCCTGTTCTACCTCATCCTGGCGCTCGCGCTGCTCACCAACTGGGTGACGATCCGGCTGCGCCGGCTGCCGATCGGCCGCGCCTGGGAAGCCTTGCGCGAGGATGAAGTCGCCTGCCGCGCGCTCGGCATCAACACCACGACAACCAAGCTCACGGCATTCGCGACCGGTGCGATGTTCGGCGGCTTTGCCGGCGCGTTCTTCGCGACCCGCCAGGGCTTCATCAGCCCGGAATCCTTCACCTTCCAGGAATCGGCGCTGGTGCTCGCCATCGTCGTGCTCGGCGGCATGGGCTCGCAGCTTGGCGTGGCGCTCTCCGCGCTCGCCATGATCGGCGGCTTCGAGCTGTTCCGGAGCCTCGAGAGCTATCGCATGCTGGTGTTCGGCATGGCCATGGTGCTGATCATGATCTGGCGGCCGCGCGGCCTGATCGGCCATCGCGCGCCGACCGTGTATCTGACCAAGGCTCACGCGATCTCATCCGACCTCGTCAAGGAGGGACACGGATGAGCAGCGACCAGATTCTCGAGGTCGACCGGCTCACCATGCGCTTCGGCGGCATCGTCGCGGTGCAGGACCTGTCGTTTGCTGCCGAGCGGAACAAGATTACCGCGCTGATCGGACCCAACGGCGCCGGTAAGACGACGGTGTTCAACTGCATCACCGGGTTCTACAAGCCGAGCGGCGGCGCCATCCGCCTCAGCCATGACGACGGCAAGGTGATCGCGCTGGAGCGGCTGAACGATTTCCGCATCGCCAAGCAGGCCAAGGTCGCCCGCACCTTCCAGAACATCCGTCTGTTTCCCGGCATGACCGCGCTGGAAAACCTGATGGTGGCGCAGCACAACGCGCTGATGCGCGCCTCCGGCTTCACCTTGCTCGGGCTCATTGGCGCGCCTGTCTACCGCGACGCCGAGAAGCGCGCGATCGATCTCGCCACCGACTGGCTCAAGCGGGTCAATTTGCTCGATCGCGCCGACGATGCCGCCGGTAATTTCGCCTATGGCGACCAGCGACGGCTCGAGATCGCACGTGCGATGTGCACCGAGCCTGCGCTCTTGTGCCTGGACGAACCCGCCGCCGGCCTCAATGCGCGCGAGAGTGCCGCCCTGAGCGAGCTGCTGCTGTCGATCCGCAACGAGCTCGGCACCTCGATCCTGCTGATCGAGCACGACATGTCTGTGGTGATGGAGATCTCCGACCACATCGTGGTGATGGACCACGGTGTGAAGATCTCTGAAGGCTCCCCGCGCGAGGTTCGCGACGACCCAAAGGTGATCGCCGCCTATCTCGGCACTGATGAGGAAGAGGCGGCGGCCGTGATGGAGAGCGGGTCGTGACGTCGCCCACTGCCCTACTCGCGATCCGCGGCCTTCGCGCCGCCTACGGCAAGATCGAGGCGTTGAAGGGCGTCGACCTCGCGATCAATGCCGGCGAGATCGTGGCGCTGATCGGCGCCAACGGTGCCGGCAAGTCGACGCTGATGATGACGATCTTCGGCAAGCCGCGCGCCCGCGCCGGCCAGATCCTGTACGAAGGCCGCGACATCACCGAAGTGCCCACCCACGAGATCGCGCATTTGCGCATCGCGCAATCGCCGGAAGGCCGCCGCATCTTCCCGCGCATGAGCGTGGCGGAAAATCTCCAGATGGGGGCGGACGCCACCGAATGCACTGACGCCGAACGCGAGGCGACGCTACAACGCGTGTTCACGCTGTTTCCGCGGCTGAAGGAACGCTACGCGCAGCGTGGCGGAACCCTGTCCGGCGGCGAGCAGCAGATGCTGGCCATCGGCCGCGCCCTGATGAGCCGTCCTCGCCTGCTCCTGCTCGACGAGCCCTCGCTCGGTCTGGCGCCGCTGATCGCGCGCCAGATTTTCGATGCAATCCGCACCCTGAACCGCCAGGACGGCCTGACCGTGCTGATCGTCGAGCAGAACGCCAACCACGCGCTCAAGCTCGCCCATCGCGGCTATGTCATGGTCAATGGCCTGATCACGCTGGCCGGGACCGGTGCCGAGTTGTTGCAGCGCCCCGAGATTCGCGCCGCCTACCTGGAAGGCGGCCGGCACGGCTGAGGCCCCAAAGGCGAACCCATGCTGCCGAATGTGGCGAGATATCTCTGCCCCTGCCCGTATTTTGCCGGTGACTTCTCCTCGAATTCATTCAAGAATGGCGCCGGTTTGAACCGGGCATGCCCGGTAACTCCCACAGGCGACCACCCTCGAGGTATCTCATGAAATCACTGAAGCTCATCGGTCTGGCATTCGGCGCGTCGATCGCGCTGTCGAGCGCGGCATTCGCGCAGGATGTCACCGTCGCAGTCGCAGGTCCGATGACCGGCGGCGAGTCCGCTTTCGGCCGCCAAATGAAGAACGGCGCCGAGATGGCCGTAGCCGACATCAACGCCGCCGGCGGCCTCAACGGCAAGAAGCTCGCGCTGTCCGTCGAGGACGACGCTTGCGATCCGAAGCAGGCGCGCTCGATCGCCGAGAAGATCGCCGGCGCGAAGATTCCCTTCGTGGCCGGGCATTATTGCTCGTCGTCCTCGATCCCGGCTTCGGAAGCCTATGCCGACGGCAACGTGCTCCAGATTACTCCCGCCTCCACCAATCCGAAGTTCACCGATAGCGGACTGTGGAACGTGGCGCGCGTCTGCGGCCGTGACGACCAGCAGGGCCTGGTCGCCGCCCAGTACATCGCCAAGAACTACAAGGGCAAGAACATCGCCATCCTCAACGACAAGACCACCTACGGCAAGGGTCTTGCGGACGAGACCAAGAAGGCGCTCAACAAGGCCGGCGTCACCGAGAAGATGTACGAGTCCTACAACAAGGGCGACAAGGACTTCAACGCGATCGTCTCGCGGCTGAAGCGCGACAACATCGATCTCGTCTATGTCGGGGGCTACCATCAGGAGAGCGGCCTGATCCTGCGCCAGATGCGCGACCAGGGCCTCAAGACCGTGCTGATGGCCGGCGACGCGCTCGCCGACAAGGAATATGCCTCCATCACCGGCCCGGCCGGCGAAGGCACGCTGTTCACCTTCGGCCCCGATCCGCGCAACAAGCCGACCGCGAAGAAGATCGTCGAGGCCTTCAAGGCCAAGAACATCGACCCCGAGGGCTACACGCTCTACACCTATGCGGCGATGCAGGTCTGGTCGCAGGCGGCCAAGAAGGCCGGCACCACCGACGCCAAGAAGGTCATGGCGGCCATCAAGGCCGGCAAGTGGGACACCGTGATCGGGCCGATCGAGTATGACGCCAAGGGCGACATCAAGCAGCTCGACTACGTCGTCTACAAATGGGACGCCAAGGGCGGCTACGCCGCGATCAGCGGCAACGGCACCTAGGCACGGTTGCCGGGGGCCTTGGAGGCCCCATCCAATCATCGTCGCGCCCCGGCTTGCCCGGGGCGTTTCTTCCCGCGTCAGGGTCAGACGGCTGCAGGCAGCGCGCCGTCCGCCGCGGCTTGGGCGTTCCTTAGTGCTTGAAGAAGATCGTTCGGCCGAAACGGCTTTTGAAGGCAGACCACGTTGGCGAGGTGGGGCGATTGTTCCATGAAGTCCAGCGCCGTCATCCCCGACACGGCAACGACCGGGAGGCTCGGTGCAAGCTCGCGCAGCGTCGTGATGACCTCGACGCCGCTGGTATCGCCAAGGAAAATGTCCACGATTGCCGCGTCGAAGCAGGCCTCGGTGAAGGCTTTCACCCCGGCAGCCCCGCTATCGGCCTCAACGACGTCGTAACGGTTGACGCGCAGCACGATCGCGACCATCGCACGGACGTCCTTCTGGTCGTCGATGATGAGAATACGGGGCATAGGGAACAACTCCCGGATCGTGAAATCAAAATGCCTGATTCAAACCTGGAACCCGTAGCAGCGGGAGAGCATTATGGCACCGTCCAGTAAAGCGCATCTTACCCGATCCCCCGTGCGCGTTCCCCACAAAATTAAGTAAACTGTAACCTTCGGTTGAGTCGCGGTGGGTTTTGTCATGATGCGTGCCCAGAACCCGCTACCATGGACCAAAATTGATTAGGCCAAATGAGATTGGCGAAGATGCTCAAGACCGATCTGCGAGAGCTGCACGTGTCCGCGACGACCGATCGGAACACATTCCTTTCGACGCTGCCGGCTACGCCGAAAGATCGCACCGCAGCATTGGCGATCGTGGGCGTCTCGTCGATCCTGTTCGCAATGGCCGTGCCCTTCGCAGGTATCCCGCTGCTCCCGGTGCCAGCCTTTGTCGCGAGCTATCAATCCGCGCTCGTCGTCGCGGACATCGTCACCGCTGTCCTGCTGTTGTCGCAGTTTGCGGTGCTCAGGACCCGCGCGCTCCTCGTGCTCGCGACGGGCTATCTGTTCACCGCTGCCGCGGCCGTGGTCCATGCCCTCACCTTCCCCGGACTTTTTTCGCCGACCGGGCTGCTCGGTGCCAACCAGCAGACCACGGTCTGGCTTTACATGATCTGGCACGGCGGCTTTCCGCTCTGCGTGCTGGGCTACGCCTGGCTGAAGGAGGCCGACGGCGGCGCCCGGATCGCGGGCTCGGCAAGCAAGGCGATCTACGCCAGCGTGGTCGGCGTCGCCGCGGTCATGATCGTCTTGACCTGGATCGTCACTGCCCAGCACGACCTGCTTCCGGTCCTGCTGCGCGACGGCCGTTACACGCAGATCATGATCGGCGTGGTGGCCTTTGTCTGGTCCTTGAGCTTTGCCGCGCTGGTCTCGCTGTGGTTCCGCCGTCCGCATTCGGTCATCGACGTCTGGCTCATGGTGGTGATGTGCGCGTGGCTGTTCGACATCGCGCTGTCGGCGATCGTCAACATCGCGCGCTTCGATCTCGGCTTCTACGCCGGCCGCGTCTATGGCCTCTGTGCGGCGACCTTCGTGCTCGCAGTGCTTTTGATCGAAAATGTCCGCCTCCAGGCGCACACGCTGGGGCTCGTCGGCAGGTTGCGCCAGCAGTCAGCATTGGATCGCGACTACTATGGCAAGCGCCTTGCGCTGTACGGGGCCGTCGTCGAATCCGCCAATGACGCCATCATTACGAAGACGCTCGATGGTGTCATCACGGGCTGGAACAAGGCCGCCGAACATCTGTTCGGCTATGCCGCCGCGGAGGCCATCGGCCAACCGATCGACATCATCGTGCCGGAGGACCGCAAGGCCGAGGTCAGGGGTATCCTGAACAGGGTCGGCGGCAATGAAACGATCGCCCAGCATGAAACGGTCCGGATCCGAAAGGACGGCCGGCCGCTCGACGTCGTTCTCAATGTTTCTCCGCTCAAATCAGCCACCGGACAGATCATCGGCGCTTCCAAGATCGCCCACGACATCACGGAAGAGAAGCAGGCACGAGAAAAACTGCGCCGCGAGGTCGAGGAGCGGCAGCGGATCTTCGAGACTTCGCAGGACCTGATCCTGGTCACCGACGGTTTTGGCAATTTCATCCAGGTCAGCCCCAGCGTGAAGACCATTCTGGGCTTGAGTCCGGACGACATGATCGGGCACAGCGCCACCGAGTTCATTCATCCCGATGACCTACAGAAGACGCGCGACGAGATGCGCGCGGCGCGGCGTGGCGCGGTCAAGCGCAGCTTCGAGGCGCGCTACTACCACTACGATGGTCACGAGGTCACGCTGAACTGGATGGGCACCTGGTCCGAGCCGGTCAAGCGCCATTTCTTCATCGGCCGCGATCTCACCGAGAAGCAGGCCGCCGAGGCGCAGTTCAGGCACGTCCAGAAGATGGATTCCATCGGTCAATTGACCGGCGGCGTCGCGCACGACTTCAACAATGTGCTGACCGTCATCACCGGCACGATCGGAATTCTGGCGGACGCGGTCGCTGACCGTCCCGAGCTCGCCGCCATCACCAAGCTGATCGATGACGCCGCCGAACGTGGCGCGCAACTGACCAAGCATCTGCTCGCCTTCGCCCGCAAGCAGCCGCTCCAACCGCGCGAAATCGACGTCAACGCATTGACGCTCGAGGCCGCAAAGCTCCTGCATCCCACGCTCGGCGAGCAGATCACCATCATGCCGCAACTCACCGACGATGCGTGGCCGGCACTGATCGACCCGGGCCAGCTTTCCACCGCGATCCTCAATCTCGCGCTGAACGCGCGAGATGCCATGCCCAACGGCGGCACGCTGGTGCTGGAGACGCGCAACATCTTCCTCGACGACGGTTATGCCAGCATGAATCCCGACGTGGTGGCTGGCAATTACGTCATGATCGCCGTCAGCGACACCGGCTCCGGAATCCCGCCGGAGTTGATCGACCGGGTGTTCGATCCCTTCTTCACCACCAAGGAGGTTGGCAAGGGCACCGGCCTCGGCCTCAGCATGGTGTTCGGCTTCGTCAAGCAGTCCGGCGGACACATCAAGATCTACAGCGAGGAAGGCCACGGCACGAGCGTGAAGATCTACCTGCCGCGCTCGAGCGGCGTGCAGGAGACCGAATTCGAGGTGCTCCAAAACGCGCCCGTCACCGGCGGCCACGAAAAAATCCTGATCGTCGAGGACGACGCGCTGGTGCGCCAATATGTCGTGACCCAGATCAAGAGCCTCGGCTATGTCGCCCTCGAAGCCGGCAATGCGGCCGAGGCCCTCGTCATCATCGACGCCGACAAGGACATCGACCTGCTGTTCACGGACGTCATCATGCCCGGCAACATGAACGGCCGCCAGCTCGCCGACGAGGCGGCTCGCCGCCGCCCCGACCTGAAGACGCTGTTCACCTCGGGCTACACCGAGAACGCCATCGTCCATCACGGGCGGCTCGATTCCGGCGTGCTGCTGCTGGCGAAGCCCTACCGCAAGTCCGAGCTCGCCAAGATGCTGAGGACCGCCCTCGCGGGTTGAGCCTGCGGCATCCCTGCGATATCGCTGAAGCGAGCGCCTTTCAGCCTGCGGAGCCGCCTTGAAAAACCTTCTCACCGATATCGCCGGCGTCCGCGTCGGCCACGCCGAGGATGCGAAAATCGCCACTGGCACGACCGCGATCATCTTCGACGCCCCCGCGGTCGCGGCCATCGATGTTCGCGGCGGCGGACCCGGCACGCGCGAAGACGCGTTGCTCGACCTCGCCAGCACTGTCGATCGGGTTGACGCCATTGCGCTGTCCGGCGGCTCCGCCTTTGGAATCGACGCCGGCGGCGGCATCCAGGCCTGGCTCGCCGAACAAGGCCGCGGCTTGCGGATTCGCGAGGCGGTGATTCCGATCGTCCCGGGCGCGATCGTTTTCGACCTGCTCAACGGTGGCGACAAGGCCTGGGGACGCTTCGCGCCCTATCGCGATCTCGGCTACGCCGCAGCGTTGGCCGCCAGCGACGATTTCGCGCTGGGCAGCGTCGGCGCCGGCCTCGGTGCCACCACCGCGACCTTCAAGGGCGGACTGGGGTCGGCCTCCGCGGTCCTGGCCAACGGTATCAAGGTTGCCGCGATCATGGTCGTCAACGCGGTCGGCAGCACAACCGTTGGCGATGGGCCTTGGTTCTGGGCTGCGCCGTTCGAGGAGAACGGCGAGTTCGGCGGGCGCGGCCTGCCGTCCGCGTTCACGCCGGACATGCTGGCGATGCGTATCAAGGGCGGACCCGCCGCGAGCGCGCGTGAGAACACCACGATCGGCCTCGTCGTCACCGATGCCACGCTGACCAAGGCCCAGGCCAAGCGGCTTGCGATGATCGCGCATACCGGGTTCGCCCGTGCGATCTATCCGGTGCATGCCCCAACCGACGGCGACGTGCTGTTCGCCGCCGCAACGGGCGAGAAGCCGATCGAGCCGCTCGTCGGCCTCACCGAGCTCGGAACCGTCGCCGCCAACGTGGTCGCACGCGCAATCGCACGCGGCGTCTACAATGCGACGGCCCTGCCGTTCGCAGGCGCGCTGCCGGCGTGGAAGGATCGGTTCGGCTAGAAACGAAACGGCTGACACGGCGTTACCCTTGCGGACAAGGTGCACAGCCATGCCGTCTTCCGTGATCCGGTTTTTCCGTTATGCGCCCGAGACGCGCGAGCTGAAAGTGACTTTCGTCAGCGGACGCCTCTATGTCTACGAGGACGTTCCGCCCGAGGTCGCCGCGGCGTTCAGGAATGCGCGCTCAAAGGGTACATTCTTCAACCGCGAAATCCGCGACCGTTATCTCCACCGTGACATCACTCACGAATATGCAGGCTAGCCGTGAGCAAGGTTACACGCTCATCGACATCGATGAACCGGCAGCCGCTGAGGCGCCTTGTCCCTGCCCGCCCTGCCGCTGCATCAACTGCGCGAACAGATCGTACGCCGAATTACGGGGGCTGGAGGCGCCCGGGACCGTCGTCGACATCTTGAAGCCGTCGGCGTAGGTGACGGTGGTGGTGGTCGAGCCGTCGGCGCCGGTCGTCGAAGTCGAGGTCGAGCCGCCCTTGGCCTGCGAGGAGGAATCCGAGCCGCTGCCGGAGGCGTCGCTCGCACCCTGCGCGTGATGGTGGCCGCGATGGCCGCTCTTCAGCGCCTTCGACATCTCATCGAGGCTGACGCTGCCGTCGGTATTCGAATCCAGCTTTGAGAAAACGTCGTCGGCCCGCGCGAGGTTGGTGCCGCCAGCACCGAGCGCATTCTCGAATTCCGACTTGGTGATCTTGCCGTCGCCGTCGCCATCGATCTGCGAGAACAGGTCCTTCAGGGCGGCGTCGCGGCGCGTCGAGGACGAGGATGTCGAGCTCGACGAGGTCGAGTTGGCGCTGCCGGTGCCGTCCGTCGACTGGCTCTGCGCTGCGAACAGCGCGTTCATCGTCTCCGACGAGATCTGCGGGGTTTTGCCCGCATTGACCGACGAGGTCGCGCCGGTCGTGCTGTTGCTGCCGCTGTCGATCGCGAACGGATTGGTCGCCGGCTTTTGCGAGGACCCCGTCTTCTGCGTCGACGAGGACGATTTCGAATTCGTCAGCGACTGGATCGCGTCGAGCGCACTCGATACGGCCCCAAGAGCGAACAACATTGCACAACTCCAACCGATGCGGCATGCCGCGGCCAATGTTCTGTTGAGATGAAGTCAGCAAGCGCCGTGCCAGCGCAAAAAACTCAATGAAATCCGCTCTCACCGCACGTTGCATGGCCCGGGAACACCGGCAATTCATGCCGGTCGCGGCAGAAATTTCCGCCCACAGGAAGCACGCCGCCCCTGCATTGCCCGGCTGAGAGGCCCATGTTAGGCGAGTCCATCTTTCACGGCCGCCACGGGAAACCGCCATGACCCAAGCCTTCGCTCCCCGCCCCCTGGCAATCGCGCCCTCGATCCTGGCCTCGGACTTCTCCAGGCTCGGCGAGGAGGTGCGCGCCGTGGACGCCGCCGGAGCCGACTGGATCCATCTCGACGTCATGGACGGGCACTTCGTTCCCAACATCTCGTATGGCCCCGACGTCATCAAGGCGATGCGCCCGCACACCAAGAAGATCTTCGACGCGCATCTGATGATCTCGCCCTGCGACCCCTATCTCGAGGCCTTTGCGAAAGCCGGCTGCGACCACATCACCGTGCATGCTGAGGCCGGTCCCCATCTGCACCGCTCGCTTCAGGCGATCCGCGCTCTCGGCAAGAAGGCCGGCGTTTCGCTCAATCCGGGCACGCCGATCAGCGCGCTCGAATACGTTCTGGACCTGGTCGACCTCGTGCTGGTGATGTCGGTCAATCCCGGCTTCGGCGGCCAGGCCTTCATCCCCTCCACGATCGGCAAGATCCGCGATATCCGCGCGATGACGGCGGGCCGTCCGATCGACATCGAAGTCGATGGCGGCGTCGGCTCCGACGTCGCAGGTCCCCTGGCCGCAGCCGGCGCCAACGCCTTCGTCGCCGGCACGTCCGTGTTCAGGGGCGGCACGCAGGACGCCTACAAGACCAACATCGCCGCAATCCGCAACGCCGCCGCGGCTGCACGCGGCGAGGCGATCTGAGGGCTCGCGCGGCTCCGCAGATGTGCGGCTTCTACGGGTGTTGCGGCGCGCAGTGCCTAAATTTGCAACCTTAATCCGTACTCCTCCGGGCTTCCCTGATTCGCGCAAATCACCGCTAGTGATTCTTGCCTGTTTTCGCGGGAGCACATCATGACGACGACCCTGGTTTGGACTGGCGTGGCGTTGTGGCTTGGTTTTTCTGCGTTTGTTGTGTTTGGTCCATCGGCTGGACCGGTGAAGGTCTCGGCTCGCTCGACCCGCATCGCTCGTCGCGACTGGTATCGGGCCTGACCCCATGCAGATCGCGCTCGTAAAGCGTCAGCCGAAGCGCCGGTGCCGCATCCCGCGGCGCCCACATCCTGACCTCGATTTTTTCTTCGGTCGGCTCGAACGCACCGAAGGCGAGATGCGCGACGACACCGGGCCCGAGACGGACCTGGATCACCCGCTCCGGTCACCGCGCCGGCATTGAATTCTTTTCTGGACCAAGCTCATGAAGCCGCATTGCCCGAACTGCCTGAAGGAAATGACCAAGGCGTCCGCGTCGCGTAACCTGTTCAACTGCGAACCCTGCCGCGAGATCATCCAGTTCTTCGGCGGCAGCGCGGATCACGGCGAGCCCGGCCCGCAATTCTCCTGGCCGATCCGCCGCAAGCGCTCCGTCCACACCGCTCACGCGGCCTGAACCTCCAGGATCCAGAGCGCGGCGCTATCCGGCCTCCTCGCCCGCATCCGCTGCCATTCGCGGCGGCCGTACCACGGTGACGGTGCAGGCCGCTTCCGAGGCCACCTTGGCCGAGACGCTGCCGAGCAGCGTGCGCCTGAACGAGCCCTGCCGCGCGCCGATGATGACGTGGTCGACGTGGTTGACCTCGCAAAACTCCAGGATGGCCGCCGCGGGATCGACGGCTTCCAGCACGTGAGCCGACAGCCGGCTCTCATCCAGCTTGAGCGGAGTGGCCCAGTGCCTGAGCGCCACCAACCGGTCGATATGCTTGTTGGAGCCCTGCTCATCCAGCGTCCTGTCGATCGCGATGCGGTTGAGCTTCAGCACGTTGAGACATGCGAGCCGCGCCGACGGCAGCGTGGCGAGAATGCGTTCCGTCGTCATGCGCAGAGCCTCGTTCAACTCCGGCTCGCCTTCCGCCGTATCGAGCGCGACCGCAACGATCGGGCTTGATGCGAGCTGGGCTGCGACATCCGATTTCGCGCGGGGCGCCATGACACCCTGGTTGAACCGGCGGCGCCAGGCGACGCTGAGCGGATCGCGCTTCATTCGCTCCGAGCGCATCGTGAGCCTGATCTGGTCCGGATGGGTCAGATCGAAGGCGAGCTGCGACGCCGTCGGATAGCGCCGCACCGGCTCGATCTCGAGGCACCGCAGCACCACCTCTTGGAGCCAGGGCGGATAATCGGCGCGCAAGCCGCGCGGCGGGTGCGGATCGCGCCACAGCCGGCGCCGCATCGCACGCAGCGTCTCGCCCTCGCCGAACGGCCGCTCGCCGGTCGTGAAGAAATAGAGCAGCACGCCAAGCGAGAACAGATCGCTGCGCGGATCGTCGCGCACCCCTGACAGCCGTTCAGGCGCCATATAGGGCGCGGTGCCGTAAGGCAGGCGGAATTCCTCCTGCAACAGGTCCGGCAGATGGTTGTGATGCGACAGGCCATAGTCGATCAGCACCGCCTCGCCGCTCTCGCGAAACATGATGCTGCTCGGCTTGATGTCGTGATGGATCACGTTCTGCCGGTGCAAATCCGCGAGCCCCGTCGCGATCCTGGCGACGAGTTGCCGCGCCTCGTCATACGGCAGCGGCAGGTCGGGCAACCGCTTGTAGAGCGTGGTCCCGGAGATGCGCTCGATGACGACATAGGCCTGGTGGGCGAAATCGCCGGTGCCGAAGCTTGAGGGCACATGCGGCCCGGCCAGCCGCGGCAGGATCATCATCTCCATTTCGAAGGAGACGATCGCCGCGGGGTCCTCGCCCTCCGATACCCGCGGAATCTTCATCAGCAGCGGCACATCGATGCCGGGATGGGTGACCGACCACAGCGTCGCCATTCCGCCGGCATGGACGCATTCGCCGATCGTGTAGCCATCGATCTCTGCGCCTGATTTGACGAGGGGTTTCGGCATCGGCCTCTAGCGCCCCTGCGACAGCCGGTCGGCGAGCCAGTGCGGCAGGCCGTTCTCACGGATCCGGTTCGCGGCCGTCTCGACATCATAGGGCGCGCGGCAATAGGTGATCAGGCACGTGACCGTGTCGAACAGCACGAAAGCCGCGGATGGATCGCCATCGCGGGGCTGGCCGACCGAGCCGAGCACCGCTAGCCATTGCCGCCCGCGCAGCAGCGGTACGGAGACGTCGGTCTTGGGCACGAATCCCGACATCTTCGCCGTCACCGACATCGAATAGATCGCCGGGCGGTGGATGTGGCCGCAGAACGTGACATGAGCGGGCGTCGCGATCAGGCTTTTGGCGGCGTCCGCCGTCGATCGGACATAGTGCCAGCTTCGGGGGCTGGAGGCTTCCGAATGCACGAACAGGCGATCGCCGTCCTCCACCAGCATCGGCAATTCCGCCAGGAACCGCCGCTGCGCGGTGTCGAGCCGGCCGCGCGTCCATTCGATCGCGACTTGCGCCTCGGCATTCATCGTCTCGGCCGAGGAATTCACCGCCTGGTCATGATTGCCGCGCACGGCGACGGCGCCCTGGGCGACCAGCTCCATCGCGGTATCCACTACCCATTCCGGATCGGCGCCATAGCCCACGAAATCGCCAAGCAGGATGAACCGCTCGGCGCCACGCGCCCGCGCGACTTTCAGGCACGCCTCGAACGCCTGCCGGTTGCCGTGGATATCCGAGAAAACCGCGAGAAGCACGCACCCTCCACCCTCGAACCTTATTGGGAGCCGATAAGGCCAAATTGAGGGAGGTCAAGAACATGCGCCAGCGGCGCGCGGTTTGCCAGCGCTGCCCTGTCGCGATGGTGAAGAGCCTATTGCTCGTCCTTCGGCGGCATCCGGGGCGGCGGAATCGGGGTGAACACGGCGCCCTGCGCGCCGGCCGGTGGCGCCAGGAATTCGCCGGTCGAGGAATCGCCTCCGCTCGTCTCCAGGATGGTCTTGGGCGTCACATATTCCCTGACCATGTCGATGAGGCTGCCATCGCCGCCGCCGAAATCGGCGGCCCGGCCGCCTTGCGGATGTCCCAGCGCGATCTCGTTCTCCGCCGCATGGGTCTTGTCGGCCAGCCTGTCATTGTAGGGCACACGAAAGGCGCGCGGGATGCCGCTCGGGCGATTGTCCTCGTCGAGCTGCTCGACCCAGAGATAGATCGAGCCGGGATCGCCTTCCAGCGAATGCGGCTCGACGATGCGGGCCTTCAGCAGCTTGAAGGAGGCCGGCAGCCGGTCGGCGCTGGCCCAGCCGAGCAGCCCGCGCATTTCCGTGAAGCTGACGACATAGAAGGCGCTGGTCACGACCACCGCAACGGCCTTGATCGACCAGTGCAGCCGCGCATAGACCAACACGACCAGCAGCAGCGCACCGATGACGGCGTAAGCTATCGATAGCGTGAGGATGACCGTCTGCAGGCTAGTCACGGCGCACCCTCACAGCGTTCTTGCTCACGCCTGTGCTCGGGTCGAGATCGGCGCCGTTGCGCCAGCCGCTGCGGAACGTCTCCAGCAGCGATTTCGGCCGCTGATCCACATTGACGACCTTGCCCTCGGCATCGAGCCGGAACCGCACCGCGGTCTTCTCGTCGCCGGTGTGATCGACCGTGAACTTGTTGTCGAAGACCACTTGCGCCGTGGGATTGAGCTTCTGCACCTTCACATTCGCTGTGACGGGTTCGCCGGTCGTGGCCACGAAATGTGAGACATTGACGGTGTATTCGCCGGGAACGATGCCCCGCACCGTGACGATCTCCTCGCGGATCGGCGAGGCAATCTTCTTGCCGTTGACCACGATGAAATCGTTGGCTCCGCCGCGGTCGTCGCGGTCAAGCGTGAGGAAGCCGGCCTCGCGGTGGCGATACCAGGCGATGTTGCCCACGGGATCCTGCACGAACAGGTCGAGATCGTCGGGATGGCTGTCCGGCCAGTCCAGCGTGATCATGAACTCGGCCTTGGAGTCGACCTTGCCGTCCTTGGCGTCCGGCGAGACCGCGAGCAACGCGAGGAAGAACAGAAAAGCGATCACCTGGAGCGCCTTGAACAGCATCACGCCCAGGGGATCGAACGGCTCCTCGCGCGGATAGAGACCGAAATCATCCATCATGGCGCGATTCCAGAACCCTTGCGCTCCAGCACCGGCGTCACATAAGTCTCGGTCAGCACCACCGCATCCGAGAACACCTTCTGGGTCGCGGCATCCAGCATGTAATACTGGATGCGGACCAGGATCGAACCGACCAGGCCCGCCAGAGTCGTGTACATCGCGACCGCCATGCCGTCGCTCATCAGTCCCATCGAGGATCGCATCGCGACCTTGTCGGCGGCATCCAGCCCCGCGATCGGCGCCAGCATGATGATGAAGCCGACGATGGTGCCGAGCAGGCCGAGCTTCATCAGCGTGTCCGAGACGAAGGCGCCGAAGCCGTTGGAGCCGCGCAGGCGGTCGGCGAGCGTCCGCAGCAATAGGGTCTGGTCGACCGGGCGGTAATCCTGCGCCGCGGCCTTTGTCACGAGGCTCTCGATGTGGTCCCGCACCAGCCCGCGTGGCAGCGCGGCTGCGCCGGCGTCGAGCGCCCTGCCGCCCTCGGGCTCCGCAAGCACCGCGCGGCAGCGCCGGGCTGCCGCACCCTCACGGGCAATGGCCCGCGTACGCAGGAAGCAGTGACCGCAAGTGACGACATAGAGCAGCGCGATCACGCTGGAAATGTAGGTCCGATCCGAGGTCAACATGAGACGGATCAGTCCGAACCGCCACAGCAGCACCACGGCGAAGATCGAAAGTCCGGTGAAGATCATCCAGAACAGGAGCGCGCTACGCTCGGATGGGTCGGCAGCAGACCCCGCGATCGGCCCAATTGTCATCGAACTCATGCTGCACCGCTCCTGGCCGTGAATTCCGCCCATTAGATCAAAGCCGCCGCGCCCGGTCCAAAGAGCCATGCCCAATCCGGCTTGGGAAATTTGCCCGAGCTGCCATCCTGCCGATCCCCGCAATTGGCAAGGCGCGGCGGCGTTGTTAGGCTGACCTTACCAAACTTTGGGGTGATCGCATGCGCCTTGTGCTTCAGCTTGTCGCCCGTCTGTTTCTCATCGTCGTGCTTTGCCTTGGCGCGGCGACCATCTGGGCCACGTTCGACGCCTATCGCAGCGTCGACCGGGCGACTGCGGCCTCGGCGCAGCGGGTCGCCCAGGCGCTACAGGCTCTGTACTGGCACGAATTCTTGTTGCGTAGCAGCAGAACACGCGAGCAGCTTCTGCCGGTTCCGGAGTGGCGCACGCTGGAGACGATGAAGCTGATCTCACCCGGCGTCTGCGTCGAATTCCAACCGGCTATCGCGTTCGAAAAGCCGCTGTGCGGCCAGAGCGAGGGGCTAGGCAAGACGCCACCGCGCTGGTTCGCGTCGATTGTGCCGACCTTCCTTGGCAGCCATGCCGAAGTGATACGGCCCGTCAGTCCCCGCGCGGCGACCGCCGGAACGGTGGTCGCGACGCCGGATGAAACGGCCGCCATCTCGCTCGCCTGGGAGTACATCCTCAACGTGATCGACGTCGCGCTTCTGATGGCGGCGGCGATCGCGCTGCTGGCCTCGCTCGCGATCGCGCATGCGCTGGCGCCGGGGCGCACGATCGTGATCGCCTTGCAGCGCATGGCCCGCGGTCAGTATCGCACGAAACTGCCGCGCTTCCGCTCGATGGAGCTGGCGATGATCGGCGG
Organism: Bradyrhizobium sp. Kon37; assembly: GCF_055807535.1. NCBI lineage: Bacteria > Pseudomonadati > Pseudomonadota > Alphaproteobacteria > Hyphomicrobiales > Nitrobacteraceae > Bradyrhizobium > Bradyrhizobium sp. Kon37. Next base: position 136,852 of record NZ_JBVVOY010000007.1, on the reverse strand, counting down.
CGCCGTCGACGCGCTCGGCGCCCGGCTGGAAGAAGCCACCGAACAGCGCGCGGCGCTGACGCGGCGCCTGATCGAGATCCGCGACGACGAACGCCGCGCGCTCGCCCGCGAGCTGCACGACGAGTTCGGACAAAATCTCTCGGCCATCCTCGCCTTCGCCAACACCATCGAGACGGCGAGCACGAAGGCAGACAAGCACAACGATATCGTGCAGGACGCGCGGATGATCTCACAGGCCACGCATCATCTGATGGCCTCGCTGCGCGACGCGCTGAAGCGCCTGCGCAATCCCCTGCCCGCCGAGCTTGGGTTGGAGGCGAGCCTCGTGAATTTGGTGGATAGCTGGCGCTCGCAGAGCTCGGCGCGACCGACGATCCAGCTCGATCTCCGGGGCAACCTCACCGACATCAGCGGCCCGGCTGCCACCACCGCCTATCGCGTCGCGCAGGAGTGCCTGACCAACGCGCTGCGCCACGGCGCGGCACGCGAGATTTCGCTCAGCGTGGAACGGCGCGCGGGCGACGACGATGCGTTGCTGATCCGTGTCGAGGACGATGGTGGCGGCGACGCGGCACGCGTTAAGCAGTCGGCCGGCTTTGGCCTCACGGGCATCCGCGAGCGCGTCGCAGCGGCCGGCGGCTCATTCTCGATCCTGCCCGCCCGAGGCGGACTCAGCGTCGCCGCCACCATCCCGCTCGCCGCGTGAGGCCGGCATGAACGAGATTACGACAACAGGCATCTCCGTGCTGCTGGTCGACGACCATCCGATCGTGCGGCAAGGCTACCGGCGCGTGCTGGAAAGCCAGGGCGATCTGCATGTCGTGGCGGAAGCCGACAACGCCGCGGATGCCTACAGCGCCTTCAAGGCGCGCGATCCCGACGTGGTCTTGCTGGATCTCTCGATGCCCGGCGCGAGCGGGCTGGAAGCCATCCGCAACATCCGCGCGCGCAGCCCGCGGGCGCGAATCCTCGTTTTCACCATGCACAACGAAGCCGTGCTGGTGAAGGCAGCCTTCAGTGCCGGCGCCAGCGGCTTCGTCACCAAGAGCAGCGAGCCGTCCGCGGTCGTGTCCGCGATCCGCAGCGTCGCACGCGGCGAACGCGCCATGAGCGACGACATCGCGCACATCCTGGCCGAGGACAACCTGTCGGCGGGCTCTGCGCTGGATCAACTGGGCGAACGCGAGATCGAGATCCTGCGCCAGTTCGCCGGCGGCGCCACGACCGAACAGATCGCGGCGCATCTCAATCTCAGCGTGAAGACGGTGCAGAACTATCACTATCTGATCAAGACCAAGACCGGCGCGCGCACGGATGCGCAGCTGGTGCGATTGGCGGCGAATTGCGGACTGACGAAAATCTAGAGGGTGACGGCGTGCCGTTTGCTGCGACCAGAATATCTGGTTCCCGACTGGCCACCCCCAACGAAGGTCTCCAAGTCTCTCTCAGATTGTGCTAGGCTCCACCACAGGCACGGCATCCAGCATCAAGCGGCCAGTGGATGCGTGTCCGGCTCCGATCTTTCGACGAGAGCCAATTTGGACGGCTCTCGAGAGCCGCCCTCGTTCCCGTTGTATGTCTTGCACGACAACAGGAGACGCTTTCATGAACATCAGGGACAGTCTTCTTGCAGCACTGATCGCCTTCAGCGCTTTCGCGGCCGGGCTCACCGAAAGCGCGGCAGCTGACGCGAAAAACCAGATCACGATTCTCTATGACGCCTTCGGCACAGATGAGGCGATGACGAAGGACTGGGGTTTCGCCGCCCTGGTCGAAATCGCGGGAAAACGCATCCTGTTCGATACGGGTAACGATCCCGAAATCTTCGCGGCGAACGTGAAGGCCAAGGGAGTTGATCTCTCGGACCTCGACTTTGTCGTTCTGTCGCACCGCCACTCCGATCACATGGCGGGCTTGTCCTACCTCCTGAGCATCAATCCAACCGTCAAGATCTACGCGCCGAAGGAAGGATTTGGCATCTACGGCTCGTCTCTGCCTTCCTCCTTCTACCGGAAAGACGAGGCCTTGCCGCCGGAGATGCGGTACTATGCAGGCAAGCCGCCCGCGGTGATGAAGTTCGGCACGGCATGGGCCCACGCGAACTTCGAACTGATCGATCAGACCACCGAGATCGCTCCCGGTATCACACTTATCTCGCTGATTTCCGACGCACCGGGCACGAGAGAACTCAAGGAGCTGTCTTTGGCCGTCAACACGGCCGACGGCATGGTCCTTCTGGTCGGTTGCTCGCACCCCGGGATCGAGCGCATCGTCGAAGCGGCGACGGGTATCAATCCCAGGATTCATCTCATCGCGGGAGGATTTCATCTGGTCGTCGCACCTGACGAAGCTATCGCGAAAGTCGTTACCGCCCTGAAGGACAGGTTCAAGGTGGAAAGCGTAGCCCCGGGACATTGCACCGGTGAGCCGACTTTTACCGCGCTCAAGAAGGCTTTCGGCGACAACTATCTCTACGCAGGCCTCGGCGCGTCGATTCCGGTTGCAACGGTTGCGGGCGTGAATGTCAGACGCGGGGAAAGTCCGACACTTGACGACCTTGCGACCTATCGCAAATTCGCTGGGCGCGAAGACCCGTTCGGCATATTGCAGTTGCGCAGCTCGCGTTTGGCGCCCGCGCTCTAGGGCGCCGGCGTGGCTCGCACCTTTAGATCATGTGTGGCCGGGTGGGATTGGAACTGACGCCGTCGCGCCGAGGTTAGTAGCGGAGTGAGGGAGTTGCGCCATGAGTAAGGCTATCCGCGAAGCCATCCATCATCCCCCGATCATCACTGTCGGCGAGCTCATCGATGAGCTCTGCCGTCTGCCAGACACAGCGACGATCCAATTCCACTGCCCCATTCTCGAACAGGAACTTGCGTTCTACCGCCTTCGAAAGCGGTCAAAGGACGTGGTCGAAATCGAAGTCAATACCTATCCGGAAAGCCCGTCGGTCGTGCCATCGGCCAACGCCGCCCTACGTCCGCGGAAAAAGACCCATCATCAGCGCTCGCTCGGCAATGGCAGCGTTGCCGATAAGGTCTGAGATAGAAACCGCGACAGGTCACGTCAGGTGTAGCGGCTTCGGAACGCGTGAAGGAAGTTGGCTTACGACCTTCAGCCCGCGTAGCGCGGGCGTCGCATCGACACGCGCCGAGAGATCGGCGTCCTTCTCGTCGGCGTGGGCCGGATGATGGAAGCGGACGGTCGCATCGAAGATGGCGCGCGCGGTAGACTTGACGTCGGTCGAGTTCCGCCACGCTGCGCCGAAGTTCCTTCGGTCGCAATGAAATCCAACCCAAAGCAAATCTCCGCCATCAACTCCGAGCAGATTCAACGTCAAGCGCGGCCACAGCGCGTCTCGCAAAGACCTCCGCTGCTTTCAGGCCCCGCGACTGAAATGAAATCGGAGTGAAGCGACATGCACCAACTGCCAAACGACACTATCGCAGTCACCCTGCCGGACTTCGGTCAATCCATGACCGTGCTCGGAGATCCCGGGTTGGCAACCGACGACTGGGGCGGCAACGATGCGCTGACGGCAGCCATATCGAGTCTCAACTCGAACGTGACGCTCGTTGGGGAAGACCTGGCTGCCATGCATGGCAATACGCACGGAGGGAACGACAGTCTCGTGGTGAGCGTGGATGGCGGCTGGGATAGTGCCGTTGCCGTTGGCGATGCCCAATCCATGGCGGACAACACCCGGGGCGGTAACGACACCCTCAATGTCGATGCCCACAACTCGCTCTACACCAATGTTTATCTCTATGGCGACGTCCAGGGCGACATGTCGGGCAACGCGGGAGGCGGAAATGACACGCTGACGGCGTCGACCGGATGGAGATCGTTCGGGTCGCTCAGCGGGGACGCTGGTGGTGCCATGAGCGGCAATGCGCACGGTGGGAATGATACGCTGAGCGCGACGGACTATGGGATAAATGGCGGCGGCGACGCACTCAGCGGGGATGCCACTGGCGCCATGACCGACAATGCGGTCGGCGGAAACGACATCCTGACCTTTGCGGCGAGCAGCGACGCCCAGCTCGGAGGAGGAAGCCTGTCGGGCGATTCCGGAACGTCCATGTCCGACAATACCCAGGGCGGGAACGATATCCTCACCGCCGTGGTCGATGGCGAGCGAGCTGCTTTCAGCACGACGTTGTACGGCGACGCTCCCACGATGTCGGGCAATGCTCACGGCGGGAACGACATTCTCACCGGCGGATCGAGCCCCGATCGCCTGGCGGGCGATGCCATGAGCTACGCGCCTTCCTCACCCGGCTCGATCACCGGAGGCACGGATACCCTCAACGGTGGCGGCGGCAATGATCTCTTGTGGGGCGGGCCGAACAACGACACGTTCGTCTTCAACACGGACTCCGGCCAGGACATCGTCAACGATTTCAATCAAGGCAACCAAGCTGTCGGCAGCACCACCACCGAACACGATGTGATCAACCTGCATGACTACGGCTTCGCAGACTGGGCAGCCGTCTCCAGCCTCATCGGCGACAATAGCGCCGGCGATGCCGTGATCCACCTCACCGCCAACGGTACGATCACGTTGGACGGCGTACACACGGCGGCCCTGCATCCAACGGACTTCATCATCTGACGGCTCACAGCCACGCAGGATGACGGATGGTGGTCACGACAGAATCGTCGAGCCCAGGCCCGTCATCCTGCCGATCGCCAAAGTCATGAGCAGGAGCGGATCAAGCCCCAAGCTGCGATGCCGCGCAGGCTCCGCAACCTCACGCCGCCTTCAGCCCGCGCAATACCAGCGCGAGCGTCGCATCGACGCGCGCCGCGAGATCGGCGTCCTTCCATTCGTCGGCATGAGCCGGATGGTGGAAGCGGACGGTCGCGTCGAAGATGGCGCGTGCGGTGGCCTTGACGTCGTCCACGGCGAACACGCCCTGCGTCACGCCATCGGACAGGATCGCCGCGATCTGGTCGATCATGGTGTCCTTGTGACATTTGACGGCTGCACAGGCCTCGCGCGCCAGGGTCAGATAGGTGTCGAACATCTCGGGGTCGTCGAGCACGCGCGAACGTTTGGCGGCGAACAGCGTGCGGAGCCAGCGGTCGAGCCGCGCCGGCGCCGGGCCCTGCTCTTCGGCGAGCTGGCGTAAGGGCGCGTCGATGCGGTCAAGCCAGCGTTTGGCGACCGCCTCGCGCAGCGAGGCCTTGCTCGGGAAATGGCGGTAGACGCTGCCGTGACTCACATCGAGCGCACGGGCAACGTCGACCACGGTGGCCTTGGCGAGTCCGTAACGCCGCAGCACGTCCTCGGTGACTTCGAGGATCCGCTCCGGCGTCAAGATAACGGCTTCGTTCATGCCAGCACCATGTTCCCGTTGAGGGCTCAGTTACCCGGCGACGGAGCTGCTTCCGAAGCGCCCGTGCCGGTCGTTTCGGAAAGCTCTCGCCTTAATGAGGCAGTTTTGCAGCCTGCGCCGCGATCTGGCGCGCCACCAGTAAATTGAGCCAGTGCCCAATCGTCCCGGTCAAATTGATGATTTCGGTCGTCATTGTCGTAAGTCTCCAATCAATTGGCGGTCCCCGTTGTTCAATTGCGACCCTCAATCCCCCATTTGCTTGGGACGTCGGGCTCCCGGGATGCCGCCAGACGCCCAATCGGAGCGTCCGAGGATGGATATACACGCCTCGCTGACAGATTTCAATATCTGTCAGTCAATGATCCGTGATTGACAGTTAATATCTGCGGGCATCCCTCTTGGGGCCGGCCACCCATCGCCCCACCGCCGCCGGGCCGATGATCCTGTCCAGCCCAATCATCCCCCGCTACGTTGCCGGTGCCGTTTGTTTCGCCCTCCCTGCTCTGCTAGATCACGGCGTAAAAAACATTCTGGCAGGTCGCACCCTTTCGGGTCGCCCGCCCACCTTCCTGGAGCAGTCCAATGATCCCCCGCTATACTCGCCCGGAAATGGCCTCGATCTGGGAGCCGCAGACCCGGTTCAAGATCTGGTTCGAGATCGAGGCGCATGCGGCGGACGCCCTTGCCGAGCTCGGCACGATTCCCAAGGAGGCCGCCAAAACGGTCTGGGCCAAGGCCAAGGACGCCACTTTCGACGTCGCCCGCATCGACGAGATCGAGCGCGAGACCAAGCACGACGTCATCGCCTTCCTCACCCACCTCGCCGAGATCGTCGGCCCCGAAGCGCGCTTCGTGCATCAGGGCATGACCTCCTCCGACGTGCTCGACACTTGCCTCAACGTCCAGCTCACCCGCGCCGCCGACCTGCTGCTCGCCGACCTCGACAAGGTGCTTGCGGCGCTGAAGAAGCGCGCCCTCGAGCACAAGATGACGCCGACCATCGGCCGCAGCCACGGCATCCACGCCGAACCCGTGACCTTCGGCCTCAAGCTCGCTTATGCCTATGCGGAATTCTCGCGCGCTAGGGAGCGCCTGATCGCGGCGCGGAAGGAAGTCGCGACCTGCGCCATCTCCGGTGCGGTCGGCACTTTTGCCCAGATCGATCCGCGGGTCGAACAGCATGTTGCCAAGGCGATGGGTCTCGTCCCCGAGCCGATCTCGACGCAGGTCATCCCCCGCGACCGCCACGCGATGTATTTCTCGACGCTCGGCGTGATCGCTTCCTCGGTCGAGCGTTTCGCGGTGGAGATCCGCCACATGCAGCGCACCGAAGTGCTGGAAGCCGAGGAGTTCTTCTCCGAAGGGCAGAAGGGTTCGTCGGCGATGCCGCACAAGCGCAACCCGGTGCTGTCGGAAAACCTCACCGGCCTGTCGCGCATGGTGCGCGCCTATGTGACGCCGGCGCTGGAGAACGTCGTGCTCTGGCACGAGCGCGACATCTCGCACTCTTCCGCCGAGCGCATGATGGGTCCCGACGCGACCGTGACGCTCGACTTCGCGCTGGTCCGCCTCGCCGGCCTGATCGACAAGCTCCTGGTGTACCCCGCCAACATGCAGAAGAACCTCGACCGCCTCGGCGGCCTCGTGCATTCGCAGCGCGTGCTGCTGGCGCTGACCCAGAAGGGCGCAAGCCGCGAGGACGCCTACAAGCTCGTGCAGCGCAACGCCATGCCGGTCTGGCGCGGCGAAGGCGACTTCCTCCAGCTGCTGAAGAACGACGCTGATGTGAAGAAGTATCTCACCGACGCCGAGATCGAGGAGCAGTTCGACCTCGGCTATCACTTCAAGCATGTCGACACGATCTTCAAGCGGGTGTTCGGCGAAAGCTGAGCGTCATTCGTAGTCCGGGTGAGCGCAGCGATACCCGGGACTTCCCTCACAAAGATCCCGGATGTCGCTTCGCTCATCCGGGCTACAAATCAAGGCGGACCTTCCTCATGCCCATCGTCAATCGCGTTGCCGCCCTCTCCGACGAAATGGCCGCCTGGCGCCATGACTTCCACGAGAACCCGGAGCTGCAATACGACGTCCACCGCACCGCCGGCATCGTCGCCGACCGCTTGCGCGAGTTCGGCTGCGACGAGGTGGTGACGGGCATCGGCCGCACCGGCGTCGTCGGTGTGATCCGCGGCCGCAAGTCGGCCTCCGGCAAGACCATTGGCCTGCGCGCCGACATGGACGCGCTGCCGATCATGGAAACGTCGGGCGTCGCCTACGCCTCCAAGGTCCCCGGCAAGATGCACGCCTGCGGCCATGACGGCCACACCGCCATGCTGCTCGGCGCCGCCAAATATCTCGCCGAGACCCGCAATTTCGACGGCACGGCCGTGGTGATCTTCCAGCCCGCGGAGGAAGGCGGCGGCGGCGGCAAGGCGATGGTCGAGGACGGGCTGATGACGCGCTGGAACATCCAGGAGGTCTATGGCATGCACAACATGCCGGGCTTGCCCGAAGGACATTTCGCGACCACGCCCGGCGCGATGCTCGCCTCCTCCGACAACATCCAGATCACGGTCCACGGCAAGGGCGGCCATGCCGGCGCGGGTCCGCACAAGTCCATCGACAGCGTGCTGATCGGCGCGCAGATCGTCAATGCGCTGCAATCGATCGTCGCGCGCAACGTCGATCCGCTGAAGTCCGCCGTCATCTCGATCACGCAATTCCACTCCGGCACCGCCTTCAACATCATCCCGGAGATCGCCGAGCTCGGCGGCACCGTGCGCACGCTCGACCCTGAAGTGCGCGATCTCGTCGAGCGCCGCATCGGCGAAGTCGCCGACAGCGTCGCGCGCGCCTATGGCGGTTCGGCCGAGACGAAGTACACGCGGATGTATCCGGTGACGATGAACCACGCGCGCGAGGCTGGCCTTGCCGCCGACGTCGCCCGCGGCATCGTCGGCGCCGAGCGCGTCAACGATAAGTTCATTCCGATGATGGGCGCCGAAGATTTTTCCTTCATGCTGGAAGCGCGCCCCGGCGCGATGATCCTGGTCGGCATGGGCGACGGCAACGAGTGCCATCACCCCAGCTACATCTTCAACGACAACATCCTCGGCCACGGCGCGTCATATTGGGCGCGACTCGTCGAAACGCGGATGCCGGCAGAGTGAAGCTGCAATCGCCGCACTCGTAGCCCGGGTGAGCGAAGCGACACCCGGGACAGCTCTCACCAGATTTGCAGCAAGGTCCCGGATATCGCTGCGCTCATCCGGGCTACGATTCCCCGTCTCATGACGTGAACAGAGCCTCCTGCCCATCGCTCATCCCTGATACTGCAGCACGTGCATGCCGGCGTTCCAGTCGGAGACGAACATCAGCCCTTCCGGCCGGACATAGGCGTCACAGGTCTTGGCCGCGAGCGCGACGTTCGGGCGCGGATCGATAAGCTTTTTCGGTGTCGGCGGCACCCAATACGCGATCTCCTTCGGTGCGAAGGCATCCCTGATGTCGAACACCCTGACGCCGGCATTGTTGTAGGTCGCGAAGATCGTCTCCTCGCTCTGGAACGAGCCCGGGCGGTTCTCGTGCAGATTATGCGGCCCGAAGGTGCCGTTCGTGCAGAAGTCGCGGTCGCGTGGGGTCGGCAGAGTTGCAATCGGCACCGGGTTTCCAGGCGCCCGCACGTCGAGGACAAATGTATGGAACAGGCCTTTGGCGCACTGATCCGCATTGGCTTCGTCCGCGACGATTGCGAGCTGTCGCTTGGGCAGCGGCAGCGGCGTATGCGTGCCGCCGGCGAAGGGCGGCGACCAATTGATGTGGGACAGCAGCTTTGGATTCAAGGGATCGCTGATGTCGTGAATGGTGAAGCCGCCATCGCGCCAGGCAGCATAGCCGCGATCACCCGCCGTGATCATGTGATGGAGCGCAAAGCGCTTGCCCTTCGGCGTTGCCGGCTCGCCGGCCGCGCGGTTCATGCCCGGCAGCCACCATTTCGCGACGATCTCCGGCTTCGTGATGGTCTTGAGATCGACCACGCAAAGAATGTGGTCGGTGAACCCGTCAAGATGCGCCGACACATAGGCATAGCGGCCGCCCGGCCACCACAGACGGTTGATGCCGAAGCCAGGCATTTCGAGGAACGCGATCTCGCGCATCTCGCCCGGTTTCGATATGTCGTGGATCGAGAGACCGCAGCGGAATTTCTTGGCCTTGGTGATGCTGTCGACCAGCGTGTTCTCGAAATAGCCGCGCATGTTGTCGTAGGACTGCATCGCGACGATGTTGGCGCCGTTCGCAAGCAGCAGCAAATCTTCGGCCACCTGTAAATGGTGCGTGCGGGTGTATTGTCCTGCGGTGAAGAAGTTGACCGGCTTCAGCGCACGCGGGTCGGAGGCGTCCAGGATCGTCACGCCGTCGCTGAACATGTGTCCGACATAGACGTGCTGCCGGTTGAACATCACCTGCACACTGTCGGGCCGTCCGCCGATGTCGCTATAGGAGACGTGCTTGATCCCCTTGCCGATGCCCTCGGGAGGAATGTCTGCCTCCGAAGCCTCTGCCGGCCTCGACCATCCTGACAACGCGGCGGATCCGACCACGGCCGACAATTGCTGAAGATGGCGGCGGCGAGAGAGTTGTGGCATCGATTTCCCCCATTTTTTCGGGGAATGATGCTCGCTTGCGGCGAGGCATGCAAGCCTTGTGTCATCTGCCCTCACCTGCAGCGCACCATCTCATGCAGCATCACGAATGGATCCCGGCTGCGTAGGATTTACGCGCTCCACCGCATCAACTTAGCCCGGCTCTCAATTGCACACCTCGTACGACCCACCGGCGGCCGCGTTTGAGGCGGCCCTGCCGGGGATAAGCCCATTGACGAGCCGGCATCCTTTCTGCACTGGACGACAGCCCGCCGAACTGCAGAATATCTGTCCGCTTGCCTCGGGCTTGGACGGCGAAGATTCGGTTGCCTTCCGGTCCGTGTCCCGCCTCTTCGAATCATCGCGCGTCGCCACCGGCTTCTTCTCCGGCACCTTCTCGCATTCGCTGTCATCGCCGACATGATAGCCGGCCCGGCAGGTGATCTTCGCGCATTGATCGCCGTCGGCCTTGAAGCCGAAATTGCACACCAGCGGACAGACCCGGCCCGGCTTCGCCTTCAGCGCATCGAGCGCGTCAACGCTTGCAAGCTTCGCGTCGAACTGAGTGCCAGCATATTTGTTGAACAGCGTCAGCGAGCGCTGCGTTGCGGCGTTCCAGTCGCCGTCAGCGGAGGCCGAAAGACAGCCGACGCGGCGCAGTTCGCTCTGAACAGATTTCGTGAGATCGCCTGATGGCGGGGAGCTTGGCGGCGGCGACAGCGCGGCGACCTTCCTGCTTTCGGCATCAGCCGCCTGCTTCGCTGCGGCCTCGGTCGCCGATTTCTCAAGCGCCCGCTTCTCCGCGAGCGACTTGGCCGCGGCAGCCTCGGCCGCCTTGCGATCTCGTTCGGCCGCCTCCGCCTTGGCCTGCTCGATCTGCTTGGCTTTCTCGGCCGCGATCCTCGCCTCTTCCGCGGCTTTGGCAGCTGCGGCGGCTTTCTCCTGCTCGGCCTTCTGGGCTCGTTCGGTCGCAAGCCTCGCCTTCTCCTGTTCGGCCAGACGCGCCTTCTCGGTCGCCACCGTGCGGTCTTCCTCGGCGGCGATCTTCTTCAACTGCACGCGGGCGAGGTTGGCGTAAAAGCCGTCCGGATAGGTCTGGAGGAATGCTTCCCAGGCCTCGCGCAGGCCGGCCTGAAGGGCAAGCTCATAGTCTTTCCGCACGCTGTCCTGCGGGTTTGCCTGCGGACCTGCTGCGGCGACCGGCCTTGCCGGCACCAGCGGCACATCGCTGCCGCCCAGGGAGCCATAGACATACGGCTCCTGCTTGTTGCCGGTCTTCTTCAAGACGTCGTCACGGACAAACCCGAACGCCTTGCGCAAATCGAGCCCGGGCTTCGGCAGATGATCGGTCAACGCGACCGCGAACGGGCTATTCCGGGAGTCGCCATCCGACGCCGTCGATCCCGCCTTGGCCGCAAACGCGATCATCGTGTTCGGACTGGTTGGCTCGACCTTGGCAAGTCCGCCACCAATCGCGCGCGAGGCCAGGGTGCGCTTCATCGTCTTGGCGAAGGGATTGTCGCGGCATGCATCGAGGATGACGAGACGGAGTTGTTTGGCCGGTTCGACCGCGTACAGCGCGCGGTCGAGCGCGATCGTCTCATCGAGGACGTCGCCGTCGGTTTCCAGCATGGCATCGGTCGGAACGAGATAGTTGCTGCCGTCCAGCTCGATGCCGTGGCCCGCATAGTAGATCACCGCCATGTCGGCATCGCGCGTCCTGGCCGCGAACTCGCGTAGCGATCGCCGCATTTCGCTGGCATTGAGGTCCAGCCTGATCTCGACCGTATCGAAGCCCGCATTCCTGAACATGCCGCCGACCAGCCCGGCGTCGTTCACCGGGTTCGCGAGCCGGGGCGCGTTCTTGTAGGCGGAATTGCCGATGACGAGCGCGACGCGCTTGTCGGCGAGGGCAGAGCCACAGCTCGCAAGGATAAAAAGAATAAGAACTTTAAGCCCGAGGGTGCAGTTTCGGAAGGCTGACATCGCCATCAGTTACACACTTCACCGGTGACCTTGACGCTGGCGTTGCTGGGATTGGGAACCAATCCGAGCCGGCATCCCTTAGCAACCGGCCTGCATCCTGCGTTGTTGCAGATCATCTGCCCGGACGCTTGCGATTTCGGTGCCGCAGATTCTGCGTCCTTCCGGTCTTGGTCGCGCCTTCTCGGCTCGTCGCGGGCGGTAGGCGCCGGCTTCTTCTCCTGAACCTTCTCGCACTCGTTGTCGTCACCGACGCGATAGCCGGCGCGGCACGTAATTTTCACGCATTGATCGCCATCCGCCTTGAAGCCGAAATTGCAAACCAGCGGGCAAACCCGTCCGGGCTTCGCTTTCAGGGCATCGAGCGCGTCGACGCTTGCGAGCTTGGCGTCGAATTGGGTGCCGGCATATTTGTTGAACAGGGTCAGCGAACGCTGCGATGCTGCGCTCCAGTCGCCGTCGGCGGTGGCGGACAGGCAGCCGACGCGGCGCAATTCACTCTGCACGGATTTTGTCAGATCAGCCGCCGACAAGGTGGATGCCGGCGCCGGTGAAAGGGCTGCGACTTTTTGCTCGACCTCAGGCATCTGCCGATCGGCCACAGGCTTTGCCGCCTGTTCCGCCTTCTCGGCGGCCTGCCTGGCGGCAAGCTCGGCCTTCGCTTTCTCCGCCGCCTGCTTCTCGGCCTGTGCTTTCGCCGCGGCGGCTTCGGCCAGCTTGCGCTGCTGCTCCGCCGCCTCCGTCCTCGCCTGCTCGATCTGCTTCTGTTTCTCCGCCGCGATCCGGGCCTCTTCGGCCGCCTTGGCCGCCGCGGTCGCCTTGTCCTGCTCGGCCTTCTGGGCGCGTTCGGCAATGAGCCTTGCCTTCTGCTGCTCGGCCGCGTTCGCTTTTTGCTCGGCCGAGGCGCGCGTCTCTTCGGCGGCGATCTTGTTCATCTGGCCCTTGGCGAGATTCGCGTAGAACCCCTCGGGATATTGCGCCAGGAACGCTTCCCAACCGTCGCGCGTGGCAAGCTGCAGCGCGAGCTCGTAATCCCTGCGAATAGAATCCTGCGGATTGGCCTGCGGACCGGTCGCTGCCGGCTTGGTCGCGACCAGCGGCACATCGTCGCCGCCAAGCGAGCCATAGACATAAGGCTCCTGCTTATAGCCCGTGCTCTTGAGCACGTCGTCGCGCACGAAGCCGAACGCCTTGCGCAAATCGAGGCCCGGCTTGGGCAAGTGCTCGACTAAAGCGACGGCGAACGGGCTGTTCCTGGAGTCACCGTCAGACGCGGTCGAACCGGCCTTTGCGGCGAAGGCGATCATGGTGTTGGGGCTGGTCGGCTCGACCTTGGCAAGCCCGCGACCGATCGCGCGCGAGGCCAGCGTCCGCTTCATGGTCTTGGAAAATGGGTTGTCGCGGCAGGCATCCAGGATGATCAGGCGCAGCTGCTTGGCCGGCTCGACTGCGAACAGCGCGCGCTCGACCGGGATGGTTTCGTCGAGCACATCGCCATCCGTCTCCAGCGTCGCGTCAATCGGAATTAGATAGTTGGTGCCTTCCAGCTCGATGCCGTGGCCGGCGTAATAGATCACCGCCATGTCGGCATCGCGGGTCCTGCCGGCGAACTCACGCAACATGCGCCGCATCTCGCTCGCACTGAGATCCAGCCTGACGTCGACGGAATCAAAGCCGGCCTTCTTGAACATGCCGCCGACCAGAGTGGCATCGTTGACGGGGTTGCCGAGCTTGGGCGCGCTCTTGTAGGCGGAATTGCCGATGACAAGCGCAACCCGCCGGTCCGCATGGGCCGGTCCGCAGGCGAGGCCAATGGCCAAAATCAACAAAGCAAATAGCCGAAACGGAATCACTTGCGTCCCCCCGGATGCAATTCCACGAGACTATTCGGACCATCGCTCAATTACCAATTCTTCCTATGTGATATTTGTCACATAAGAGGCTCTCTCAGGGGTATGGATAATGCGGCGAAGCGTCGCCCTGCCTTCGAGCTGACGCCAAAGCCTCTGTTGAGTCCGTTACATTTGCACCACCTCGTGGCGCATCACGAACGGTGCAAGCAGTGCGTGCACCTCGCGCGCAACCGCCTCGCGCTGATCCGCCGGCAGGCCCGCAAGCGTTACGGTGGCGATCGAGCCGTGGCTGCCGTGAGCGCCGACCCTGACCTTGCAGTCGATGCCGCGCTCAGTGAGCGGCGTCAGCACCTTCGTGAACACGCGCTGGGCTGCGTCCCAGCGCAGCTGCGGCTTGAACACTTTGCCGACGCCGGTCACCGGCATCGGATCGATCGGGATAACCTGCACCGGGACAGCCGCGCGTTCCGGCGTACGCTCGCGCACCCATGTCTCCAGCTCGCCCGGCTCGACGGTCGCGCCCGGCTTCAGCTGCACGTAACCCACCGGCAGTTCGCCGGCATAGGCGTCGGGCTGGCCGACCACCGCGGCAAAGCCGACCGCAGGATGCCGGAACATGATCTCCTCGATCGGTGCCGGATCGATGTTGTGGCCGCCGCGGATCACGAGATCCTTGGCGCGGCCGGTGATCCAGAGATAGCCGTCGGCATCAAGCCGGCCAAGATCGCCGGAATTGACCCAGACCTCGTCGACGAAGGCACCCTTGTTGTGCTCGTCGTTGAGATAGCCGCCGAACACGCCGGGCCCGGCCATGATAACGACACCGATCTCGTCCGGCGCGCAGTCGCGGATCAGCTTGCCCTCGGCATCGAGCTGGACGATGCGGACTCGCGCATAGGGCATGGGAAGGCCGACCGAACCGAGTCGGATCGGCCGTGACGGATAGGCCAGCGTGTGCACGCTCGAGGTCTCGGTCATGCCGTAGACCTCGACGACCGGCAGCTTGAGCTTGTCCTGGATTGCAGACCCCACCGCGACCGGGATCGCCGAGCCGCCACCGGCTGCATATTTCAGGCTGGAGATGTCGGCATTCCCAGGCGGCACCGCGAGCGTTGCGGCGAGCACCGTCGGGACGCTCGACAGCGCCTCCGGCTTGAAGCGCTCGACCAGTTGCCAGATGTTCTTGACCGCATTCGGATTGCGCCATCCGCTCGGCGACAGCACGACCAGCGAGCCGCCGGCCGACAACGTCGTCAGCACCTGCGTCAACGAGCCCCCGACGTGAAACAGCGGCATGCCGAACAGCATGTTGGCGCCCGGCTTCGACTCCAGCAGCAGATTGAGCGCCCAGGCTTGATACACTTGGTTGGCATGCGTGTGCCGCACCAGCTTTGGCGTGCCGGTGGTGCCGCCGGTGTGGAAATAGGCGGCGATGTCGCTGCCCAGAATCTTGCGCTCGCTGATAAGGCGGTCCGAAGGCTGCTGCCTGATCAGGTCGTTGAAGGCAAGGATTCCCGTGGCCGGATCGCCAGCACCGAACACCTGCACAATCGCCTTGAGGTGCTTGAGTTGCGGCCTGATCTGCTCGACTTTCTGCCAGATGTCGGTGCCCGGCATCGGCCCGAGCGCCACCAGGACTTTTGTGTTCGCGGCCTCCAGAATTTCCGCGATCTGGTGCGGCTCCAGGAGCGGATTGACGGGATTGGCGATGCCGGCGGCCTCCGCGCCGAACAGCGTCACGAAGGCGTCCGGTACCAGCGGCAGCATGAAGCTGACGACGTCGCCCTTCTCGACGCCAAGCGCGTGAAACATGTTTGCGGCCTGCGTGACGCGCGCGATGAAGTCGCGGTACGTCACCACGACCGGCGTGTCGGCCGGATCGGCGTTTTGCAGGAACTGGAGCGCCGGCCCGTCGGGGTTACGGGCCGCACCCAGCCTGATGGCGTCGTAAGTGCTCTCGGCCGCGACGCGATCGACGTAAGGGACCTGCTCGAAGGCTCGAACCTCTGCGTCCGTTGCCAGGTCCGGATAGTCGTTGCCGATGAAGCGATCGAGCGCGTGGATGCCCGCCATGGAATTCCGTCCTCCCTCAGATGCATGTCCCCGCGCCCTGTCTTTTGACTTTTTGGGTTGGCGAGACCTCGACCGATGGCCGGCCGAGCAAGGGCAGAATGATCGATGATTTGGCGTTCGTCCATGACCTAACGGCCGCCGTAATCGGGCTCTGGTGAGAGGCTTTTGAACCTGCGCGCCCGATCCGGGGACCAAGAACTGGCATTGGACTCACATGCCGGTGTCCTTGCCAGCGCCCTGGCGCAAGACTTGAGGTGATCATGACCACGCCCCCGCGGGATTGCGCCACCCGGCTGTTCATCGCGCTCGCCGTGACAGCAGGGATCATGACATCGGTGCTCGCCCTGCCCCGCCCGGCACACGCCGAGGACGGCCAGATCGACAAGATGCGCGCCAAGATCTCGGCCTTCATCAGCGACAAGATGGAGAAGCTCGGCGGGTCACGCATCGTCTACAAGGTGGACACCGATGGCCTGCGCGAGAGCGTCGTTACGGATTTGCGCGACGACGTCTACAAAAACCTGCGCGACGGCAAGATCGCCTTCTCCGGTCTTGCGATCCGCGACGGCGGCGTCGAGTTGAAAATCGCCGACACCAAGGGCCGCGAGCAGCTTGCGCGCAAGCTCGCGTCTGCCGCGGAGGGATTGCCGTCGCATGCACTCGCCGTGACCGACGGCGGCGACGGACTGGTCAGGCTCGCGCCGACCAATGCGGCATCCGCCGCGCGGTTGCACGAACTGGTCGAAGATGCCATCGCCATGATCGAGCAGCGTCTGAAGGAGGCTGGCGTCCAGCTCGCCAGCGTCCAGCCCGATGGCACCGACCGCATCCGAATCTTCCTGCCCGGTGTGATGGAGCCCGAGCGCGTCACCGCAGTCTTCGCCCGAAGGGTCAAGGTCGGCTTCCGCCTGATCGACCTCTCGATGCCGCCGGAGCAGGCGCAATCCGGCACGCCGCCGACTGGCACGGAAGTCCTGCCCGGCTTCAAGGACAAGAGCCTTTATCTGGTCGCCAAGGACAGCGTGCTCGACGGCGACGACATCAGCTATGCGGGCCCGGGGTTTGCAAGCGCCACGAAAGAGCCGATCGCCTCGTTCCGCTTCAATGGCCGCGGCACGCGGCGCTTTGCCCATATCACCGAAGAGAACATCGCAAAGCCCTTCGCCATCGTGCTCGATGGCAAGGTGATCTCCGCCCCCGTGATCCGCGAGCCCATCACCGGCGGCTCGGGCCAGATCTCCGGCAATTTCACTCTGGAGGAAGCAAACAGCGTCGCCATGCTGCTGCGCGCCGGTTCGCTGCCGGGGCACCTCAGCCTGGTCGAGCAGCAGGTCGTGCCGCCCGCCGCCAAACCCTAAGAGCGGGGATCGCCCCCACGCCCACGCCTGGTCCCGCACCGCCCTGTCGGGCGCCGAGGTCCACCACGCCGAGGTTCGGACCCGGTGGCCCCCGAATCGCAGGCGCGCCACGGCCATACGCACCGCCAAACAGGCAATTGCCGAAACGCCCGATCAGGCTAAAATTTGCCTCTTGCGGCACGGCGGCCCAAAGCTTCATTCAAGCGGTCGTCGTTCGATTTCGGCTATAGGTGTCGAGAAGACCGACCGTGACTGAAGGCCTTACGCGGGGATAGTACCATGCCGTCCGGCAGCGCAGACATTTCGTCGATCCTCGACCGCATTCTCGAGGCGGCGACGGATAACCTCAGGATCGCGAAGATCCTGGTCCAGATGGGCCTCGATCCGAACAACGTCACCTATGACTCGATCTTCAATCGGATGCTGGAGATCTTCGTCCAGAACATCACGCTGGCCAATATGTTTGCCGCGGTCGGCGCCGGCTTCTTCGTCGCCACCCTCCTGATGCGGACGATGGTTCCGTTGCGCGTCGCCAATATGGTCGGCTGTGCGTTCTTCGCCGTCTTCGGCGCGCTCTCTGCCAACGTCTCGACCTTCTTGCTCTATCTCCTGCTGCTACCGATCAACGCCTTGCGCCTGCGGCAGATGCTCAAGCTCGTCAAGAAGGCGCGCCATGCGGCCGAAGGCGACATGTCGATCGAATGGCTCAAGCCGTTCATGACCGAACGCAAATATCGCCGCGGCGACACGCTGTTCAAACTGGGCGACCCAGCCAAGGAGATGCTCCTTACGGTCACCGGCAAGTTCCTGGTCAAGGAGATCAATATCGAGATCATGCCGGGCGCGCTGATGGGCGAGCTCGGCTTCCTCACGCCGGGCAACCGGCGCACCGGAACGATCGAATGCATCGAAGACGGGCAGGTGCTGACGATTACCTATGACCGGTTGCTCGAGATCTACTTCCAGGATCCGCAGTTCGGCTACTACTTCCTGGTGCTGACCAGCCAGCGGCTACTGCAGAACATCGAGCGCCTCCAGACGCAGCTGGCGTCGGAGCGGGCGGCCACCACGAACAGGATCGCGTGATCGAGTGCGCGCCGCCGTTCAGTTCAAGAGCAACGCCATGCCCGGATCGCCCTTCTCCATCGCACGCCGATAGCCCGCCCGCGCGCTGATGCGGCCGAGATATTTGACCACGTTGGGACAGCGCGACACGTCATAGGGCTGGAAGTAGCGCATGGTGGTGAGCGAGAACACCGTCATGATGTCGGCGGTCGTGAAGGCGCTGCCTGCAAGATATTCCGCCTCGCGAAGCCTTGCGTCGAGAAGATCGTAGGCCCGATCGAGACGCCCCTTCATCGCGAGCAGGGTCGGATTGTCCGTGGCGAGATCGAGCCGGCTCAGGATCATCATCCGCCCCATGCCGGGTTGCAGGGTGCCATTGGCGAAATGAAGCCAATACAGAAATTGCGCGAAGGCGGGATCAGTGGGACCGAGCACGAGTCGACCGTTGCCATATTTTGCAACGATGTAGTCGACGACCGCGCCGGATTCCGCGAGCACCAGCTCGCCGTCGGTGATCACCGGCGCCGCCCCGATCGGATGCAGCGCCTTGTACTCGGCCGGAGCCAGCATGGTGACGGGATCGCGCGTATAGCGCTTCAGCTGGTAGGGAATCGCCAGCTCCTCGCACAGCCAGACGATTCGCTCGGACTGCGACTTGCCGAGATGATGGACGGTGAGCATGAGGCCTCCTGACGATATGAAGCAGAACGTGGGATGTGCCACGAGAACGCATAGGTGTGGTTGCGACTACGCCTCGTCCGTCACCATCCGCGCCACGACGCGGTCGCGGCGGATGAAGTGGTGCCAGAGGGCGGCGATCACGTGAACCGAGATCAAGGCGAGCAGCACATAGGCAAAGAGGATGTGGCGGTCTTCATAGGCGCCCGCCGCCGCGCGGTCGGGAGCGGTGAATTGCGGCACGTGAAACAGGCCGAAGAAGTCCGAATAATCAGGTGCGTGCGCACCGGAATGCGCCCAGCCGAGCATGGTGACGACGATGACTGCGAGGTAGAGCGCGCCGTGGCTGACATGGGCGGCGGCCTTCTGCCAGCGCGAGGTTTCGGCCGGCAGGGCGGGCGTCGGGTTGACGAGGCGCCAGACCAGGCGCAGCACCGTGAGCAGCAGGATCACATAGCCGATATCGGCGTGGATCGAGCGATAGAAGAAGCGGTCGGGACGCGCCGGCATGTGGTTCATCCACCACCCGAAGCCGATCATGCCGATGATGGTCAGCGCCAGACCCCAGTGCAGCCATCGGGAAATGCTGCCCCAGCCGTGACTGGTATTTCTGATCATGTCGGTTCTCCGGAGTTTTGCGGGCCTGTCCCTATCCGCACCGCAGTACGGCAGCTGATACCGGGACCATGCGGCAATCGCGAAATCGAATCGTTCCAAATTAGCCCTAAGCGCCCCTGCCGCAAAACCGCCCCAAAAACCGAATGGTAACCATGTCCGGCTAGAGTGATCACGTGACCAATTCCCCGACGATTCTGGTGTTCGATTCCGGCCTTGGCGGGCTCACGGTCCTGCGTGAGGTCGTGGCCGCGCGCTCCGACGCGCATTACGTCTACGTCGCGGACGACGCCTTCTTCCCCTACGGCCATCACAGCGAGGACGCGATCATCGCCCGCGTGGTGCCGTTGATGGGGGAATTGATCGGCACGCACGATCCTGACCTCGTCGTCATCGCCTGCAACACGGCGTCCACCCTGGTCCTATCGCATCTGCGCGCCGCTTATTCCCTGCCCTTCGTCGGCACTGTGCCGGCGATCAAGCCGGCCTGCGCGCAGTCGAGGAGCCGGCGCGTGTCGGTGCTCGGCACCAAGGGCACCGTGAAGCGCGAATATACCAAGGCGCTGATCCGCGATTTCGCGCAAGGCTGCGAGGTGACGCTGGTCGGCTCGCCCGAGCTGGCCGCGCTGGCCGAAGCCGAGCTCAGCGGCTCTCCCGTCAGCGACGACGCCATTCTCGCCGAGCTCGCCCCATGTTTCGTCGGCGATGCCGGAGACGCAGGCGCACGCACCGACACCGTGGTGCTCGCCTGCACGCATTATCCGCTGCTGCTCGACCGGCTGAAAGAGCTCGGGCCCTGGCCGGTCGACTGGATCGATCCGGCGCCCGCGATCGCCCGCCGCGTCTCGGATCTGCTCGGCCCGCACACCGGTGGTATCGCGCAATCCGGCGCCGAGATGATCTTCACCTCGAACCGCGTCCATGGCCTTTCGGCCACGCTGATGCCGTTCTTCGGCGGCCGCATTCCAGCCTGACCTTGCGCCTCGACGGCGCGCTGCTAGGCTCCGCCCTCGTTGTTTCCTGCAGGTTCTTCCCATGTCGGTCCCCGCAACGCCGCTCAACCGTCTCCGCCAGCTCTGGCGCGAGGGTCGTCCCGCCTTTGGCGCGATCGCGACGATCCCGAGCGTGCAGACCGTGCAGATCATGGCGCGCTCGCTCGACTGGATCATCGTCGATCTCGAGCATGGCCCGATTGGATTGACCGAAGCACATGCGATGATCGCGGCCACCACCGGCACACCGTGCACACCGCTGGTGCGGATCGCGGCGAACGAGCCCTGGCTTGCAAAGGCACCGATGGACATCGGCGCCTTCGGCATCAATTTCCCGATGATCACCAATCGCGCGGAGGCCGAGAAAGCGGTGCGCAGCGTGCGCTATCCGCCGCGCGGCGATCGGCTCTGGGGTCCGTTCCATGCGCCATTCCGCTGGGGCCAGTCGATGCCCGACTACATGGCGAGCGCCGACGACGAGATGATCTGCATGATCACCATCGAGCACGTCGACGCCGTCAACCGAATCGACGAGATCATGGCCACGCCCGGCATCGACGTCGCCGTAATCGGCCCCGGCGATCTCGCCACCTCCATCAACAAGCGCGGCCAGATGGACGATCCGGAATTGCTGGAGCTGGTGGCGCGGGCCGAGGCCGGCATCCTCAGAAGCGGCGTGCCAATCGGCGGCGTGGCGCGTACCGCAGACCAGGCCAACGCCCTGGTCGACCGCGGCTACCGCGCGATCGCGCTGGGCTTCGACTGGTCGCTGTTCCAGCGCGGCATCATGGCGGCGTTCGAGGGGATCAAGCGCTGACGGCGAAGCCGATTGCCACCTTGCCGGGAACTGCTGCGCTGCTAGGCTCAGTCGTTCCAGGGAGGAAAAACCATGCTCAAAAAGACTTTGCTCGCTCTCGCCTTCACCGGCCTCGCCGTTGCGGCCTTCGCCCAGCAGCCCGGCATCAAACGCACCCCGCTCCAGAAGGTCGAATTTCCGGATGGCTACAACACCATCACCGCCATCGCGGAGGTCCCGGCGGGCGGCTCGGCGGGACGCCATACCCATCCGGGCATCGAGACCGGCTACGTGCTCGAAGGCGAACTCAATCTCCTCATCGACGGGCAGCCGGAAAAGACGCTGAAAGCCGGCGATTCCTACCAGATCCCGGCAGGCGTCGTGCATGACGCCAAAGCCCACGGCGACAAGGCTATGAAAGTGCTTGGAGTTTACATCGTCGACAAGACCAAGCCGCTGGCCTCGCCGGCGCCCTGATGCGGCGAACCGACCGGCCCCACGCGGGTTGGTTCGTGCTAGAGCAGGTGGCGAGCGGGAACCCGCTCGCTGCACAAACTTTAATCAGGGGAAACCAAAGAGCGATGCGCGGGACGCCCAAGACCATTTCGCTGCCGCGTCGCCTGATTGTCGACCTCATGCACGCCTCGATGGGCGTGCCCTTCGTGTCCCTGTCCCGTTCGCTCGATATCGGCCCCCTGCTGGAGGCCCGCGCGGGCGCGATGGCACCAGCCGGCTGGGCGGCCATGTTCGTCAAGGCTTTTGCCCTCGTCGCCAGGGAAGAGCCGGTCCTGCGTACCATCTATGCCAAATGGCCCTGGCCGTCGCTCTACGAGCTGCCGAAGAGTGTGGCCTCGGTGGCCATTGCCCGGGTCGAGGGTGGCGAGGAATGCGTGATCCCGCAGCGAATCGCAGCTCCCGAGGCCATGACCCTGGCTGCGGTCGACGCCGAGATCCGGCGCGCCAAGACCGCCCCGATCGACGAAATTCCCATGTTCCGCAAGATCATGCGGGCGACCCGCCTGCCGCTGCCGCTGCGGCGGCTGTCCTGGGCGATAGGGCTGAATTTCGGCCGGCAGCGCGGCAACTGGTTCGGCAGCTTCGCGGTGAGCTCGGTGGCCGCCTATGGTGGCGGCGAGCTTCACCCGATCACGCCCGGCCCCTTCATCGTCAGCTATGGGGTGGTCGGGCCTGACCAGACCATCCATGTCGTGATCCGCTGGGATCACCGGGTCACCGATGCCGCCCCGATCGCCCGGGTCCTGACCCGGCTGGAACAGGTCCTGAACGCTGAAATCGCTGCCGAATTGCGGGCGACCGGGTCGAAGCCGATCCGGGCGGTCGGGACGTGAGTCCGGGCCATTCGCATTGACAGCGAGCCCCAAATCCTCCTAAAAGCCGCTTGCTCGCGGGCCGATTTCGGCCCGCGAAGCGTTTCGCGACCCGTGGTCCTGTCCCTTAAGCTTTGGGGATCGGACCTGTCAGTGCCGGGCTAGCCCGTCACACAGGAGGGCGCGTTTCCTCAAACCATGTACCTGAAGAGGACGCGATGACTAAGCGCAGTGAGGCGAAGTACAAACTCGATCGCCGTATGGGCCAGAACATCTGGGGCCGCCCGAAGAGCCCCGTGAACCGCCGCGAATACGGCCCCGGCCAGCACGGCCAGCGCCGCAAGGGCAAGCTCTCCGACTTCGGCGTGCAGCTGCGCGCCAAGCAGAAGCTGAAGGGCTACTACGCCAACATCTCCGAGCGTCAGTTCCACAGCATCTATGTCGAGGCCAGCCGCCTCAAGGGTGACACCGGCGAGAACCTGATCGGCCTGCTCGAGCGCCGTCTGGACGCGGTCGTGTACCGTGCCAAGTTCGTCTCGACGATCTTCGCCGCGCGCCAGTTCATCAACCACGGCCACGTCAAGGTGAACGGCCGCAAGGTCAACATCTCGAGCTATCTGGTCAAGCTCGGCGACGTGATCGAGGTCAAGGAATCCTCCAAGCAGCTCGCTCACGTCCTCGAAGCCAGCCAGCTCTCCGAGCGTGACACCCCCGACTATCTCGAAGTCGACCACGGCAAGATGACCGCGAAATATATTCGCATCCCGCACCTCTCGGACGTGCCGTTCCCGGTGCAGATGGAGCCGCATCTGGTCGTCGAATTCTATTCGCGCTGATAGTTCGGCAGATCAATCGCTCAAAGGCCCCGGTTTTCCGGGGCCTTTTTGTTTGGGCCAGCCATTCCCATGTCTCAATCCACTTGTGCTATGATTGCAAGTAGTGGAGCTACATGATGACGCGTCTTCTGGAAGAGGCCTTTAACAAGGTTTCCGCCCTGCCTGAGTCAGAGCAGGACGAGCTGGCGCGGACGCTGCTTGAGCTCGCCGGGGTCGATCAGCCTCCGATCCAGCTGACGGCGGCGGAAGAGGCCGATCTCGCCGAGGCCGAAGCTGAAATCGCCCGTGGCGAACTGGCCAGCGCTGACGAAGTTCGAGCGATGTGGGCAAAGCACGGGCTGTGAATGTCCGCTACACAAAGCGAGCACTCGCCCAGATCGACGAAGTTCTGACCTATATCGAGGCGCGATCGCCCCAGGGAGCGAGCCATGTGCGCGACCGCATTGTTGCTCTCATCGCGCTGCTCCAGGCTCACCCTTATGCAGGACGACCGACCACTCGTGCATACGTCCGTCGCTTGCCGGTCAATCCTTATCCGTATCTGATAGACTATCGTGTGACCGTGACGGAAATCGTTATTATGCGGTTTCGTCACGCCGCTCGCCGTCCACCCAGAACTCGCTGACCGCAAGTGAGTGCCATCCCTTAGGGAGCAAGTTGATGCTCTACACCCCTCCCCCGATCGATCCCAAGGCGCCGCCGGTGCGCATCAATCTGCTGTCGGACACGCAGACCAGGCCGACACCCGCAATGCGCGAGGCGATGGCGCGGGCGGAGGTCGGCGACGAGCAGGTCGGCGACGATCCGACCGTGAACGCCCTGTGCGAGCGCGTCGCCGAGCTGCTCGGCAAGGAGGCAGCCGTGTACATGCCGTCAGGCACGATGTGCAACGTCACCGCGACCCTGGTGCATTGCCGTCCCGGCGACGAGATCCTGGCGCACGAGAGCGCGCACATCATCGCGCGCGAAGGCGGCGCGCATGCCGCGATCGGCGGCTTTCAAGTCACGCAATTGAAGGGACCCGACGGCCAGTTCACGCCGGAGACCTTTCGCAGAGCGCTGCATCCGCGCACCCGCTACCAGCCGCCGCAGACGGTGGTCAGCGTCGAGCAGACCGCCAATATCGGCGGCGGCACGGTCTGGAAGAAGGCCGCGCTCGACGAGATCGTCGCGATCGCGAAACAACATGGCCTCGTCACCCACATGGACGGCGCGCGCCTGCTCAACGCCACCGTCGCGAGCGGCATCTCCCCGCGCGACATGACCGCGGGCTGGGATTCGGCCTGGATCGATTTCTCGAAGGGCTTGGGCGCGCCGATCGGCGGCGTGCTGGCGGGCTCGCGCGCCTTCATCGATGCGGTCTGGCAGTGGAAGCAGCGGCTCGGCGGCTCGATGCGACAGGCCGGAATCTGCGCGGCGGCTTGCATCTACGCGCTCGACCATCATGTCGATCGGCTCGCCGACGATCACGCCAATGCGCGTGCGCTCGCCCGCGGACTGTCGCAGATCGCAGGCGTCGAGGTGCAGGAGCCCGAAACCAACCTGGTGTTCTTCAAGCCCGATGGTGCCGGCATTCCCGGCGACAAGATGGTCGCGGCGCTGCGCCAGCGCGGTGTGACGCTTGCGATGATGGACGGCCGCATCCGCGCCTGCACCCATCTCGACGTCAATGCGAGCCAGGTCAAGGAAACGGTCGGATATATCCGCGAGATCGTGCGCGGGGCGTAGTTGATCCAGTAGCCCGGATGGAGCGCAGCGTAATCCGGGAGGCTATCCGCGCGGTGAGAGTCCCGGATTGCGCTTCGCTCCATCCGGGCTACTACAGCGGGGCTAGACGAAAAGGCTAGCGCCCCATCGCCTGGTAGATCAGCGTCTTCAGCGCCAGTTGAATCCGGCCGCGCTGCGTCGGGGTCTGCACCATGAAGATCCCGAACAGATCGTCCTCGGGATCGATGAAGAAGAACGTGCCGCCGACGCCGTCCCAGCGATACTCCCCGAGCGGCCAAGTTGTTCCAGGGGGCACCGAAGTGCGCACGGCGAAGCCGAGGCCGAAGCCGGAAGACCCGCCCGGATAATAGTTCTGGTCGCGTGCGATCTTCGTCTCCGGCCCGATATGATCCGAGGCCATCAGCGCGATGGTCTCCGGTTTGAGATAGCGCCGGCCGTCATAAGTGCCGCCGTTGAGCAGCATCTGGGCGAAGCGGGCGTAGTCGCCGACCGTGCCGACCATGCCGCCGCCGCCCGATTCCCATGTCGCGGGCCGCCTGATGTCGCGGACCTGCGTCGTCGGATTGATATTGCGATCCTCCGGCATCGGCTCGGCGATGCGTGGGAATTTGGCGGGATCGGCGACGAAGAAGGCCGTTTCGGTCATGCCGAGCGGATCGAGCAGCCGCTCCTTCTCGAACTGCAGCAGCGTCTTTCCCGCGATGATTTCGACGACGCGGCCAAGCACGTCGGTGGAATAGCCGTAATCCCACACCGTGCCGGGCTGCTCGACCAGCGGCAGCGTGGCGATCTTGGCGGCGAATTCGGCGTTGGTCAGATTGCTGTTGAAGAGATCGGCGTCCGCGTAGAGCTCGCGCACCATACCGCCGCCATAATAGCCGTAAGGCAGCCCGGAGGTGTGGCGCAGCAGATCCTTGATCGTGATGGGTCGCTCCGGCGGCTCCAGCGCCAGGGCGACTTTGCCGTCCTCGGCCTTCTTTTCGATGCCAACCTTCATGCCGGCGAAGGCCGGAATGTATTTCGAGACGGGATCGTCGAGCGACAGCTTGCCCTCCTCAACCAGCATCATCGCCATGACTGAGGTGACCGGCTTCGACATCGAGTAGAGGCGGAAGATCGTGTCCGCGCTCATCGAGAGTTCAGTCGCGACGTCGCGGACGCCGAAATTCTGATAGTAGACCGGCTTGCCGTGCTGCTGAAGCAGCAGGATGGCTCCGGGGATCTTGCCGGTGGCGACCTCATTGCGGATGTAATCGGAAACCTTCGCCAGCCCCGCAGGCGAGAGCGTGTGGACCGCACGCCCCTCGGAACCCGCCTTCGCAATGATGCCGCCGGCGAGAAGAACGAGCGCCGCGATCAATGCGCGGCGCCCGAACATGTCAATTCTCCATCGCTTCATAAACCAGCTGCTTCAATGTTCGCTGCACGCGCTGGCGCTCCGTCGGGGTCTGCTCCAGCAGCACGAAGAACATGTCCTGCTTGGGATCGATCACGAAATAGCAGCCGGAGGCGCCGTCCCATTTCAATTCGCCGAGATCGCCGGGCGGCGGCGGTTTGGCATTGCCGGGGTCGGTGCGCACCGCAAGTCCGAGACCGAAGCCGAAACCATCGCCGGGGAAGTAGAAATAATCGCGATCGACGCCCGACTTGGGGCCGATCTGGTCGGTCACCATCAGCTTGAACGTCTCGGGCTTGAGAATGGTCTTGCCGTCGAGGCTGCCGCCGTTGAGCAGCATCTGCGTAAAGCGCTCATAATCGGCCATGGTCGTGACCATACCGCCGCTGGCGAACTGGATTTTCTTGACGACCGTCGGATCGTTGATCCTCCCGACCCGGAAATCGCTGTCGTTCGGCACCGGCTGCGCCAGCAGCTTCTGCTTTACGGGATCGGTGACGAAGAAGCCGGTGTCGACCATGCCGAGGGGGTCGAGCAGCTTCTCCCGCTCGATCTCGATGAGCGGCTTGCCGGCAGCGACTTCCATGACCCGCGCCAGGATGTCCGTGGAATGGCCGTATTGCCACAGCGCGCCCGGCTGGTTGTGCAGCGGAAGTTTCGCGATTCGCTCGGCGAACTCCGCGAGGTCGAAATCGCCGGCATAGATATTGGCGTCGCGATAGGCCTTGCGGACCAGGCTGTCGCCATAGAAGCCGTAGGTGACGCCCGAAGTGTGCGTCATCAAATCGTGCACCGTCATCGGCCGGTTCGGCGGCACGAACTCGAGCGACTTGGTGCCGTCCTCGGCCTTCTTCTCGACGCCGACTTTTACGTTGGCGAAGGACGGAATGTATTTCGAGACGGGATCGTCGAGCTTGATCGTACCTTCCTCGATCAACTTCACTGCGACGACGGACGTGATCGCCTTGCTCATCGAGAACAGGCGGAAGATCGTCTTGTCCGTGATCGGCGCCTTGCTGACCGCGTCCTGCACGCCGAAGACTTCGTGGTACACCGGCTTGCCATGTTGCTTGATGAGCACGTTTGCACCGGCGATCTTGCCGGTCGCGACCTCGTTCTTGAAGAACTCGGTGACCTTCGCGAGCTTGTCCTTGTTGAAATGCGCGCCGGCCGGAATCTCGTAGGTGCCCTCCGCCCGCGCGAACGACATCGTACCCAACGACACGAGCGCGACGCAGACCAGCGCGCGCAGTCCAGATCGTGAAATCATATCCCCTCCCCGGAACATGGCCGGGCGGAGTGTACCGACCGCGTCATCAGGCACAAGGGCCGCCATACCGCGCCAAAGCATCCGCGTGCAGAGCCGCGCTTTTTTCCGAGAAACAACAAAATATGACGTCGGCGACCAGCGGCGCGGCCGGCAGGGCTTCAATGGTGGCATGGACCGCAATCTTCGCCGCTTGGTCGGCCGGAAAGCCGTAAACCCCGGTCGAAATTGCGGAGAATGCCACGGAGGTCAGCTGATTGGCCCCGCAGAGCTCAAGCGCACGGCGGTAGCAGGAGCCCAGCGCCTCTGCCTCACCGCGAGTACCGCCGTGCCAGACCGGGCCGACTGCATGGATCACATGACGCGCAGGGAGAAGGTAGCCTTTCGTGATCTTGGCATCGCCGGTCGCGCATCCTCCGAGCTTCCGGCACTCGGCTAGAAGCTCGGGCCCGGCCGCCCGATGGATCGCGCCATCGACGCCGCCCCCACCCAGGAGCGACGTGTTGGCCGCGTTGACGATGGCGTCAACGCTCAGCGTGGTGATGTCAACAACGACGACCTTGAGCTCCGCGCCGCCGATCCGGCGCGTCAGCTGGGTCACGTATCAGGCCGCGACAGCGACGCCCTTTTCGGAGAAGAGCTGCTGCAATTCACCGGCCTGGAACATCTCGCGGACAATGTCGCAGCCGCCGACGAACTCGCCCTTGACATAGAGCTGCGGGATGGTCGGCCAGTTCGAAAAGTCCTTGATGCCGTTGCGCAGTTCGGCGGATTCGAGAACGTTGAGGCCCTTATAGCCGACGCCGATGTGGTCGAGAATCTGGACGACCTGGCCGGAGAACCCGCACTGCGGAAATTGCGGTGTGCCCTTCATGAACAGAACCACGTCGTTCGACTTCACTTCGTTGGCGATGAATTCCTCGATGCTCATATCCGTGTCCTTCTGGGGCGGAGCCCACTCCAATCGCTTCGGGCTGGCTCAGCCGATTTAACCCGATCCTTGCCTATATATGTAGCCCAAACCGTTGTGCATCCAAAGTAAAATGGCGGCGAGCGGCCGCTGGGCGGACCACTCTCGGCACCGCCGGGCCATTGCATGATGGCACGAATATCATCGCCGGGGAGGACTTTCATACCGTCACGGAGCCCCTATCTAGGACGAACCCGGCGTTTTGGAACCCGACAACGCCAACAACGTTCTCTTGTCCTGTCTGGAGAAAAACGTGACGAAACCAGCCTCCGCTACGGCCAGTCCGCCGCTTTCGTCACCGTCGGTCGACCCGAGCAACCTCGCCCGGCGGCTTGAGGATGCCTTTCTCACCGTCCGCAACGAGACCGAGCGCCGTGCCGCGCCGCTGTCGCCGGAGGACCAGCAGATCCAGTCCATGCCGGATGCGAGCCCGACGAAATGGCACCGCGCGCACACCACCTGGTTCTGGGAGCAGTTCGTGCTCGGCGAGCACTGTGCGGACTACCGGCCCTTTCACCCTGACTTCGCCTTCCTGTTCAATTCCTATTACGTGAGCGCGGGCCCGCGCCATTCCCGCAACCACCGCGGTGATATCACCCGTCCGAGCGCCGATCAGGTCAGCGCCTATCGAAAGCATGTCGACGCTGCCGTCGTGAAATTCTTCCGCGACGCCGGTGAGGACAAGCTGCGCGCGATCGCGCCGCTGGTCGAGGTCGGCCTCAACCACGAGCAGCAGCATCAGGAATTGATGTTCACCGACATCCTGCACGCCTTCGCGCAGAACCCGATCCCGCCGGCCTATGATCCGGACTGGCACTTCCCGGCGGCAACGCCGGCCAGCGAGGATTGGCTGACGCTGAACGAAGGCATCCACACCGTCGGTCATGTCGATGACAGTTTTCATTTCGACAACGAGAAGCCGGCGCATCGCGCCCTCGTCGGCCCGGTCAAGCTCGCACGCAATCTCGTCACCAATGGCGAATGGCTCGCCTTCATGCGC
This sequence comes from Bradyrhizobium sp. Kon37, assembly GCF_055807535.1. Taxonomy (NCBI): domain Bacteria; kingdom Pseudomonadati; phylum Pseudomonadota; class Alphaproteobacteria; order Hyphomicrobiales; family Nitrobacteraceae; genus Bradyrhizobium; species Bradyrhizobium sp. Kon37. The sequence goes on along the minus strand of NZ_JBVVOY010000007.1, from coordinate 106,929 downwards.
GATGGTGGCTACCGGACCGCAACGCTGTGGCTGATGGACGGTTTTGCGGCCGTGAACAACGAGGGCTGGGACGCCCCCGGCCATTGGCGCGAGATCGACGGCCAGTGGCATGTGATGACGCTGGCCGGCCTCAAGCCGGTCGATCCCGACGCGCCCGTCTGCCACGTCAGCTATTACGAGGCTGACGCCTTTGCGCGCTGGGCCGGAAAACATCTGCCCACCGAGATGGAATGGGAGGTCGCGGCCCGCGCGGGCCAGCTCAACGATGCGTTCGGCATCGTCTGGCAGTGGACGCGATCGTCCTACTCGCCCTACCCCGGCTATCGCGCCATCGAAGGCGCGCTCGGCGAATACAACGGCAAGTTCATGGTCAACCAGCTGGTGCTGCGCGGCTCTTCGCTTGCAACCCCGGAGGGGCACAGCCGTATCACCTATCGTAACTTCTTTTATCCGCACCACCGCTGGCAATTCACGGGACTGCGGCTCGCCGACTACGAGTAAAATTCTCATCCGACGACAAATGCGCGCCGGACAGCGCGTTCAGGAGAGTATCATGAATGTGCACGCCAGCGCTTTGGCCGAAGCCCATCTTCCCGACGAACAGACCACCGCCTTTGCCCGCGAGGCCATCGAGGACCTCTCGCAGCAGCCTAAAAAGCTGTCGCCGAAATATTTCTACGATGCGGCCGGATCTGAACTGTTCGAGGCGATCACGCGGCTGCCGGAATATTATCCGACACGCACGGAGCTTGCGATCCTGAAGGAGCGCGGCAGCGAGATCGCAAAGATCATTCCGGAGCACGCGGCCCTCGTGGAATTCGGCGCCGGCGCCACCACAAAGGTTCGCCTGCTGCTCAACCACTGCAAGTTCGCGGCCTATGTGCCCGTCGACATCTCCGGCGACTTCCTGACGGCGCAGGCAAACGGCCTGAAGCGGGATTTTCCGTCACTCGGCATCTACCCGGTGGCGGCCGACTTCACCACGCCGTTCGAGCTGCCCAAGGCGGTGGCGGCCATGCCCAAGGTCGGGTTCTTCCCGGGCTCGACCATCGGCAATTTCGAGCCGCATGAAGCGCAGGCCTTCCTGAAGAGCGCGCGCGCCATCCTGGGCCGGGGCGCGCAGATGATCATTGGCGCCGACCTTGAGAAGGAGGAGCGCCTGCTCCACGACGCCTATAACGATGCCGCCGGCGTCACCGCGCGCTTCAACCTCAATGTGCTGGTGCGGATCAACCGCGAGCTCGGCGGCAACTTCGACCTCTCCGCCTTCACCCACCGCGCGATCTACAATCGCGAGCGGCACCGCATCGAGATGCACCTGATCAGCAAGAAGAGCCAGACCGTGCGCCTGCTCGGCACCAGCTTCTCGTTCCGCGCGGGCGAAAGCATCCACACCGAGAACAGCTACAAATACAGCATCGATCGGTTCGCGGCGCTGGCGCAAGGCGCGGGCTGGAAAGTGCGCGAGAGCTGGACGGATGCGGCGAAGATGTTCTCGGTGCATGCGCTGGAGGCGGCAGAGTAAGCGCTCCGGCGCCAATGGCGCCGGCTCAATGCTCCTCGGCTTCTTCCGGCGTCGATCCCAGCGAGACCGACTCCCACACCGCAACGACGATCATGATCACCGTCGCGGCGACCGACAGCCATAGCGGGGACAGTTCGGCGGCGAACCACGACAGCGCCAGAAGCAGAATGATGCCGATCCCGTGCGAGAGCTGGAGAAAGCCGCGGATCGCATGCTTGAACAGGATGGTGCCGACCAGGAACAGCAAGGGACCGCCGATCGTGCTCACGATGATCCTGATATCGGAATGCCCGACCGGATGCTTCAGCACCAGCTCGTCGGAGACCGCGGTCAGGATGATTCCGGCGACGATCGGCATGTGCAGATAGGTGTAGGCGAGCCGCGCCAACCGGCCGGATTCGGCGGATTTCGAGATGCGCTCGGCGCCGGCCTCGGCACCCCTGTGGAAATAGACCCACCACATCGCGATGCTGCCGACCAGCGCGGAGACAAAGGCCAAAATGTTGTCCGCGGTCCAGTCCAGCTCGGCAAAGGTGGCGCCGTTGACGACGACGGCCTCGCCGAGCGCGATGATGACGAAGAGCGAGCAGCGCTCGGCCATGTGTCCGCCCTCGACGGCCCAGGCCTCGACCGACGAGAAGCCAAGCTTCGGGACCCAGAAGCGAACCGCCGGCGAGATGTATTCGATCGTCAGTGCCACGATCCAGAACCACAGCCGCGCCTCGTCATGGGCGAGGCCGCCGAGGATCCAGAAGATCGCGGACACCGAGAGCCACGTCAGGATCCGGATCGCATTGTGCCGGACCGCAGTTCGATGCCGCGGCGTTGCAAACATCCAGAAGGCGGTGCGCCCGACCTGCATCGTTGCGTAGGCGATCGCGAACCACAGGCCCCGTCCCTCGAAGGCGGTCGGGATCGTCGTCGACAGCACGAGGCCGCCCAGCATCATCAGGAAGATCAGGATCCGAACCGGCGTCAGTTCCGGATCGAGCCAGTTGGTAACCCAGGCGGTGTAGACCCACACCCACCATACCGCGAGAAACAGCACTGCGACGTGCACCGCACCGAGCGGCGTGAAATGGTGCAGCAGTGTGTGCGAGACCTGCGTGATCGCGAAGACGAAGACCAGGTCGAAGAACAGCTCAGCATTGGTGACGCGGCTGTGCTGGTTCGGCAGGATGACGCGAAACATCGCGCCGCGAGGATTGTCCGCAGCCATCGTCATGCCCCCGTCACGATCGGATCAGGCGCCCGGCACCCCGGTTTGCAGCGCCAGCGCATGCAGCACGCCGCCCATCTGGCCGCGCAGGGACTGATAGACGATCTGGTGCTGCTGGACGCGGGACTTGCCGCGGAAGGTCTCCGAGATCACGGTCGCGGCATAGTGATCGCCGTCCCCGGCGAGGTCACGGATGGTCACCTCGGCATCGGGGATCGCCGCCTTGATCATCGCCTCGATATCGTGGGCGTCCATAGGCATTCGGGTCGTGCTCCTGTATCGGCTGCAATCAGTCTTGTCGTCGAATCGCTGCCGGGGTCCGGATCTGCAAAGCCAAACTTGCCGGCGGGGCCAAACTTAGCGTGAACGGCCTTCTACGTCACGCCTTCCGGCACTATATCGGTGATCCGATCTGGATAAAGCCACGACAAAGTGCCGCGCGCGGCAGAGTGATCGAAAAAGGCGTGAAATCATGAAGCTTCCAGGGCCCGACCACCCCATCACCATCACCCCAAATCCCCGGCGCATCCGCGTCACGGCCGGCGACATCGTGATCGCCGAGAGCACCAAGGCGCTGACGCTGAAAGAGGCGAAATATCCGGCGGTTCAATATGTGCCGCGGCAGGACGCCAACATGGCGCTGCTGGAGCGCACCGACCGCGTCACCCATTGCCCCTACAAGGGCGATGCGAGCTATTACAGCGTCAAGGCCGACGGCAAGACGCTGGATAACGCGATCTGGACCTATGAGGCGCCCTTCCCCGCGATGACCGAGATTTCGGGCCATCTCGCCTTCTATCCGGACAAGGTGAAGATCGAGGAAGTGGGGTAGCTGCTGAGAGTTCGTCATGCCCGGGCTTGTCCCGGGCATCCACGTTCTTGGTTATGCGGGGCGAGGCGTGGATGGCCGGGACAAGCCCGGCCATGACGGCAGCGATGGCTGACGCGAGCCCCGCTACGCCCTGAATATCGTGAGCCCCAGGATCAGCAACACCAGGAAGATCGCGACGAACACGTAGAACAGGAAGCGGGCGATGTCGGCGGAGGCGGCCGAGATGCCAGTGAAGCCGAGCACGCCGGCCACGATCGAGACAAGTAAGAAGATCAGCGCCCATTTCAGGATCGTCATCGCCAGCTCCGAAATTGTACCGCCTGTCGCGGCCCTCAAGCCCTTTTGGCGAACGCTAACTTCGTCGCAGGGAACTGGTTCCTAGCGGCAGCGGGACCTGCGGGCGTCCCAAACGACCCTTGCTGAATCCGGTTCCCGGCGGCAAAGTCCGGCCGGGACGGAAAGCGCGACCGGGGCGGCCACGATGACGATGTCACATTCAGCGACGATCGGAGCAGAGGCGCATGCGGCGCCGAAGGCAAGGGCGCGCAATCTGTCGCTCGATCGCGCCCGCACCTTCCTCACGCTGGTGGTGCTGCTGCACCACGCCGTCATTCCCTACACCTATTTCGGGCACACCGATCCGACGTCCTGGGGCGGTTTCGACGTGGTCGTGCTGGCCACCGACAGCTTCTTCATGGCGATGTTCTTCTTCCTGTCAGGACTGTTCACCTGGCCCGGCATCGCGCGCAAGGCGCCGTCAGTTTTTCTCCGCGACCGCCTGTTGCGGCTCGGGTTGCCGTTCGCGATCGCGGCGTTCACCGTCATCCCGCTCGCCTATTACGCGATCGCGCTGCGGCACGATCCCGGGCTGAGCTTCACGGCGTTCTGGTGGAAGACGATCACGGTTGGCCCGTGGCCGAGCGGCCCGATCTGGTTCGTGTGGGTGCTGCTGGCGTTCGACCTGACCGCGAGCCTGCTCTACCGGGTCTCCGCGCATCTGGTCGATCCGGGCAACCGCGTGTCGCTGCGCGGATTCGACCAGCCGGCCGCATTCTGGCTGCTGCTCGTCGCCGTCACGACAATCGCCTACGTGCCGGCGCTGCTCTATTTCGGCGGCAGCAAATGGTTCGAGCTCGGGCCGTTCTCCGTGCAGGCGAGCCGCATCCTGCTCTACTTCGCGTATTTCTTCATCGGCGTCAGTGTTGGAGCTGCGAATTTCGATCGCGGTATCCTCAGCGCCGGCGGTCAGTTGCCGAAACAGCGCTGGCTGTGGGTGATCGCCACGCTGATCCCCTACTGCCTGATGTGGGGCATGATCTACATCAAGCGCGAAGTTCTGGGCAATCCAGACCCGCAGCCGCACTGGTACCAGGCCATCTACGGCACGTTCTTTGTGCTGTTCTCAGGCTCGATCCTGCTCGCGATCCTCGCGTTCTTCCTGCACCAGAAGTCGCCGGGACCGAACCTGCTCGACCGCATGCAGGCGGACGCCTACGGCATCTTCCTGGTGCACTACCCGATCGCGTTGTGGATCCAGTACGCGCTATTCGATTACAGCTGGCCTGCGATCGTGAAGGCCACGATCGGCTTCGTGCTCACGGTGATCCTGAGCTGGGGATTGACGGCGGGCTTGCGGAAGATTCCGGGGGCCTCGCACTTGTTGTGAGGCACGACGCTCGTAGCCCGGATGAGCGCAGCGACATCCGGGAAACCTCTCGACAAAGACCCGGATGTCGCTGCGCTCATCCGGGCTACGGGTTCAGCCCCTTACGCCGCCTTGCCGCCCATATACTCCGGCAGCCAGCGCTCGAACGAGGTCCGCAGCGCCTCGATCGTTACAGGCGCCTCGCCCGCGATCGCGACGGCGTCGCCGCCGGTGGTGCCGATCCGCACGCAGGGCACCTCGCAGCCGCGCATCTTGGCGAGCACGCGGCCGGCCTCGGTTTCAGGCACGGTGACGAGATAGCGCGCCTGGTCCTCGCCGAACCAATAGGCCTGCGGCACCAGCGCGGTCGGCGCCGCGAGCAGCTTTGCGCCGATGCCGCTCGCCATCGCCATCTCGGCGAGCGCGATCAGAAGGCCGCCGTCGGAGAGATCGTGCACGGCGGTCGCGGTGCCCGCATGGATCATGCCGCGCACGCAGTCGCCGTTGCGCTTCTCGGCCGCGAGATCGACCGGCGGCGGCGCGCCCTCCTCGCGACCGCAGATGTCGCGCAGGTAAACGGACTGGCCGAGCCAGCCATGGGTCTCGCCGATCAGGAGGATCGCCTCGCCTTCGGCCTTGAAGGCGAGTGACGCCGATTTGGTGAAGTCGTCGAGCAGGCCGACGCCGCCGATCGAGGGCGTCGGCAGGATCGCGCGGCCGTTGGTCTCGTTGTAGAGCGAGACATTGCCTGAGACGACCGGGAAGTCGAGCGTGCGGCAGGCTTCCGAGATGCCCTTCAGGCAGCCGACGAACTGGCCCATGATCTCGGGGCGTTCAGGATTGCCGAAATTGAGATTGTCGGTGATCGCGAGCGGCTTGCCGCCGACGGCGGTGATGTTGCGCCAGGCTTCCGCCACGGCCTGCATGCCGCCTTGATAGGGATCGGCCTCGCAATAGCGCGGCGTCACGTCGACCGTCAGCGCCAGGCCCTTCGGGCCGTCCTGCACGCGCACCACGGCGGCATCGCCACCCGGACGCTGCATGGTGTTGCCGAGAATGACGTGGTCGTACTGCTCCCAGACCCAGCGCTTGCTGCACATATCGGGCGTGCCGATCAGCTTTTCGAGCGCGGCACCGAGCCCCATCGGAGCCGCCACTTCGCGCGCATGCACGACCGGCAGCGCGGCCGAGGGGACATGCGGGCGATCATAGAGCGGCGCCTCGTCGCCGAGCTCCTTGATCGGCAAATCGGCCATGACATCACCGCCATGCTTGACCACGAAGCGCTTGCTCGGCGTGGTGTAGCCGACCACCGCGAAATCGAGGCCCCATTTCTTGAAGATCGCCTCGGCCTCTTTCTCCTTCTCGGGCTTGAGCACCATGAGCATGCGCTCCTGGCTCTCCGAGAGCATCATCTCGTAGGCGCTCATGCCGATCTCGCGCGTCGGCACCGCATCGAGATCGAGATCAACGCCGAGGTCGCCCTTGGCGCCCATCTCGACCGCCGAACACGTCAGCCCCGCAGCGCCCATATCCTGGATCGCGATGACGCAGCCCTTCTCCATGATCTCGAGACAGGCCTCTAACAGCAGCTTCTCGGCGAAGGGATCGCCGACCTGCACGGTCGGACGCTTCTCTTCGGACTTGTCGTCGAACTCGGCCGAGGCCATCGAGGCGCCGTGGATGCCGTCGCGGCCGGTCTTGGAGCCGAGATAGACGATCGGCATGTTCACGCCGGAGGCGGCCGCATAGAAGATCTTGTCGGTATCGGCGAGGCCGACCGCCATCGCGTTGACGAGGATGTTGCCATCATAGCGGGTGTGGAAGCGGACCTGGCCGCCGACCGTCGGCACGCCGAAGGAATTGCCATAGCCCCCGACGCCGGCGACGACGCCGGAGACGAGATGCCGGGTCCTGGCATGCTCCGGTGCGCCAAAACTCAGCGCGTTGAGGCAGGCGATCGGACGCGCGCCCATGGTGAAGACGTCGCGCAAGATGCCGCCGACGCCGGTGGTGGCGCCCTGGTACGGCTCGATGTAGCTCGGGTGGTTATGGCTCTCCATCTTGAAGACCACGGCCTGGCCGTCGCCAATGTCGATCACGCCGGCGTTCTCGCCAGGACCCTGGATCACCCAGGGCGCCTTGGTCGGCAGCCCCTTCAGATGGAGGCGCGAGGATTTGTACGAGCAGTGCTCGTTCCACATCGCCGAGAAGATGCCGAGCTCGGTGAAGGTCGGCTCCCGCCCGATCAGCTTCAGGATGCGCTCATACTCGTCGGGCTTGAGCCCGTGGGCGGCAATCAGCTCGGGGGTGATCTTGGGTTCGTTCTTCATGGATTCGAGGCTTTCGACGGCGGTGGGCCGTTCTTAGGAACATCAGACGGCTTGGAAAAGCCCTTTGTGGCGCATTTTCCCGCTGTCCCACGTTTTGCGGCCGGGGGCTGCGGGAACAGGAATTGCACAGCGCGGACAGATCGGATTTAAGGGCAAACGACCCGCAATTGAAGGCCCATTTCCTTGCACGAATTGACCAAAGCGCCCCCGCCTCGCCGCCCCGACCTCCACATCGCCACCGATGGGGAATTCCAGGGCTGGCGAACCTGGATTCGCGACAGTTTTGAGAGCCATATCGGCCCGTTCTGGCACAAGATCGAGGACGACGGCAGCGTCCGCTCGGCGTTCCGGGTCGAGAAAAAGCACCTCAACGGCTCCGGAAACGTCCATGGCGGCTGCTTCATGGCGTTTTCCGACTACTGCCTGTTCGCGATCGCCACCCACGAACTGGATGGGCCGGCGGTGACCACCAATTTCGCCTGCGACTTTCTCGACGCGGCACGCGAAGGCGAGCTGATCGAATGCGTCGGCGAGGTCTCCCGCGCCGGCGGCTCGCTGATCTTCCTGCGCGGCAAGCTGACATCGGGCGGGCGGCCGCTGTTCACCTTCTCCGGCACGATCAAGCGGGTGAAGCGGAAGCCGGCACCGCAGCCAAACGCATAGCTCGCCGCCTTCCCTTTTGGCGCCCCCTCGCCCAGACTTGTGTCGAGCGCTGTCGCGCCGGGGAGCAATATCAAGGTGCCGCAGAGCACACCGCCGACGGCTCGCGCCACGGCCTCGCAATTGCCGTCCATGACTGCCACAAGCGTGCGGAGCTGGCGCGACTATGCGGTGCTGGTCGCGCTCGCCTGCTGCTGGAGTTCAACCTATCCGCTGGCCAAGCTCGCGCTGGATACAATCCCGCCCGTGACCTTCATCTCGGCTCGCTCGCTGATCGCGGCTGCCTTCCTGTTCGCGATCCTGTGGATGCGCGGCGTCAGAATCCCGACCGATGCGAAGGCCTGGAAGCTGTTCGCGACCCAGCAATTGATCAACTCGACCTTTCCGTTCCTGATCATCACCTGGTCTCAGCAATATGTGCCGGCGTCGAACACGGTGGTGCTGGCCTCCACCACGCCGATCTTCGCCTTCCTGATCACCTCGTTGATCACGCGCCACGAGCCGGCAACGCTGCTGAAGCTGTTGGGCGCGCTCCTCGGCCTTGCCGGCACCATCGTCATCGTGGGCCTGGATGCGTTGCGCGGCTTCGGGAGCGAGATCGTGGCGGAGATCGCCATCCTGCTCGCCACCATCTCCTTTGCCTGTGCCACGATCTTCGGCCTGCGGCTGTCCGAATACGACCCGATGGTGGTGGCGGCCGGTTCGCTGCTGTTCGGCGGCCTCGTGCTGCTGCCGCCTTCGCTGATCATCGACCAGCCCTGGACGCTGCACCCGACGCCGACGGCGATCATAGCCACCATCGTCATGGGCATCGTCTCCAGCGCCTTAGGGCTAATGCTGTTCTACATGTGCCTGGGACGGCTCGGCACGCTGACGACGAACGCGCAAGGCTATTTGCGCATCCCGATCGGCGTCGGCCTCTCCGTGCTGCTGCTCGGCGAGAGCGTGCCGTCGAACCTGGCGCTGGGCCTGGTGCTGGTCATGGCGGGCGTCGCCGCGATGACGGTGCCGACGGAGCGGCTGAAACGACGCTAGCTACTACTTGGCGTCGTCCGCCAGCATCTTGCGATACTTCTCGACGTCGCGCGTCACGAGCTTCTGCAGCACCTCGGGCGTGTGCTCGTCGGCATCGGGTGCCACGGTCGAGAGATCGGCGAACCGTTTCTTCACCGCGTCGGTTTCGACCGCCGTGCGTGCAGCGGCATTCAGCTTGGCGATGACCGCCGACGGGGTGCCTTTCGGCGCGAACAGGCCGTTCCAGCCCTGCGCTTCGAATTCAGGCAGGCCGGCTTCGGCCGACGTCGGCAGGTCGGGCACTGTGGCGAGCCGGACGGTCGAGCCGACCACGAGCCCGCGCGCCAGCTTCTCGTTGATCGACTGCGAAACGGAGGCTGCCGCATCGCAGACGCCGTCGATCTGGCCGCCGATCGCATCGGTGAGCGCGGGCGCGGCGCCGCGATAGCCGACCAGCGTCGCGTCGATCCCGGCAGCTGTGACGAAGCTCTTGCAGATCAGGTAATTCGAGGAGCCGACGCCGGCATGGCCGAGATTGATCTTGCCGGGGTTCGCCTTGGCGTAGGCGATGAACTCCTTCAGATCCTTCGCCGGAAAATCCTTGCGCACGGCGATGATGCCGAACGTTTTCGCCACCATGGCGATCGGCACGAAGGAGTCCGGCGTGAACGGCAGTTTGGGATAAATCGTATAGGTCGCAGCGTTGGTGCCGGCATTGCCGATCGCAATGGTGTAGCCGTCGGGCTCGGCGCGGGAGGCGCGCGCCAGCGCGGTCGAGCCGCCGGCGCCGGCCACGTTCTCGATCACGATGGTCTGGCCGAGCGCGATGCCCATCTGCTCGGCAACGGTGCGCGCGATCACGTCCGACGTGCCGCCGGCCGCGAACGGCACGATCATGGTGACGGGACGCTTGGGGAAATCTTGCGCGAACGCGGCCGTCGCGAACGCAACGACGGCGACAGCGACAGGCAGCCGCTTCAGCACGAACGCAATCACGCGGCTTTTTCCAGATGCGCGGTGAGGCCGGCGAACAGGCCGCGACCGTCGGTGCAGCCCATGATGTCTTCGACGTGATTTTCCGGATGCGGCATCATGCCGAGCACGTTGCCCTTGTCGTTAACGATGCCGGCGATGGATTGCGCGGCGCCATTGATGTTGCTGACATCGTCGATCGCGCCGTCGGCCGAGCAATAGCGGTACAGCACGCGACCGTCGCCTTCGAGCCGCTTGATGGTCTCTGCGTCCGCCGCATAATTGCCCTCGCCATGCGCGATGGGCACGCGGATCACCTGCCCGGCATTGTAGCCGCGGGTGAACGGCGTGTCGGAGCGCTCGACGCGGAGATGCACGTCGTGGCAGATGAATTTCAGCCGCGCATTGCGCATCAGGACGCCGGGCAAGAGCCCGGATTCACAGAGGATCTGAAAGCCGTTGCAGACGCCGAGCACGAGGCCGCCCTTGTCTGCATAGTCGCGCACCGCGTCCATCACCGGCGCCCGCGCCGCAATCGCGCCGCAGCGCAGATAATCGCCGTAGGAGAACCCGCCGGGCACCACCACGAGATCGGTCCCCGCAGGTAGTGACGTCTCGGCATGCCAGACCATCGCGGGCTCGTTACCCGAGATCAGCCTCAAGGCACGCGCCATGTCGCGCTCGCGATTGATTCCGGGAAAGACGAGGATGGCGGCTTTCATGGCAGAGTTCCGAACGACGATTGAATGGGGTTGGCACGGCTGCCAAATCGGCAGCAGACATAACCATTTGACGGGGATTTTACCAGTGCTAGCCTCGGCAGCGAGCGTTGTGCACAGGCCATAGCCCGCCATTCGGCCGATCGATTCGCCCGGGATTAAAGCCATGAATGTCCCGTCGCTGCCCACATTCCCCTCCGAGCCGGTGTCCACCGAGGGCGTCATCGCTGCCGGTGCCTATGTCGATGGCCGGCGCGTCGCCAATATCGCCATCAGCGAGGCTTCGAGCTGGCGGGCGAAACCCGGCCACGTGGTCTGGATCGGGCTGCACGAGCCCGACATGGCGCTGCTCAGCGCGGTGCAGAAGCAGTTCGACCTGCACGAGCTCGCCATCGAGGACGCCAACCACGCCCATCAGCGACCGAAGATCGAGCAATATGGCGAGGCCCTGTTCATCGTGGCGCGGACCGCGCAACTGATCGAGGGCCGGATCGCCTTCGGCGAGACGCACATCTTCGTCGGCGAAGGCTATCTGGTCTCGGTGCGCCACGGCGCGTCGACGTCCTACACGCCGGTGCGCGAACGCTGCGAAAGCTGCCCGCGCGCGCTCGCGCGCGGCGAGGACTACATCCTCTACGCCATCCTCGATTTCATCGTCGACAACTACTCGCCCGTGCTCGAGAGCATTCACGAAGAGGTCGAGAGCATCGAGGACGACGTGCTCTCCAAGGCAATCAGCAAGGCGCAGATCGAGCGGCTCTACATGCTGCGCCGCGACCTCTTGCGGCTCAGGACTGCAATCGGGCCGCTGGTGGAGGTCTGCCGGCGGCTTGAGCATGACGAGCTGGCGATGGTGCGCGCGACGATGCAGCCGCTGTTCCGCGACGTCACTGACCACGTCAGGAATATCCAGGAGCGGATCGATTCGATGCGCGAGGTGCTGGCCTTCGCCTTCGAAGCGAGCCTGCTGGTCGGCCAGGCCCAGGAGACGGCGGTCTCCAAGAAACTCGCCTCCTGGCTCGCGATCATCGCGATCCCGACCGCGCTTGCCGGCATCTACGGCATGAACTTCAAGCACATGCCGGAGCTGGACTGGGAGTACGGCTATTACACGCTGCTCGGCGTGATGCTGACGGCGTGCGGCGCGCTGTACTGGCGTTTTCGTCGGGTTGGATGGCTGTGAGCCATCCTGTTCACCCGATCAGCTCAACCCGATAATTCTCGATCACGGTATTCGCCAGCAGCTTGTCGGCGGCGTCCTTCAACGCCGCCTCTGCCTTGGCCTTGTCCGCGCCGGCGAGCTCGATGTCGAACACCTTGCCTTGGCGAACGCTGGCGACGCCGTCGACGCCGAGCGACTTCAACGCACCCTCGATCGCCTTGCCCTGCGGATCGAGGATGCCCGTTTTCAACGTCACGGTAACACGTGCCTTCACGTCAGATCCCTCTTAGCTCTTCACCAGCACCGGGCCGGAACCGGCCGGACGCTCGTTCTCCATGAGAATGCCGAGACGCTTGGCGACTTCGGTATAGGCCTCGAGCAGCCCACCGAGATCCCTGCGGAAACGGTCCTTGTCGAGCTTCTCGTTCGACTTGATGTCCCACAGACGGCAGCTATCCGGCGAGATCTCGTCGGCGACGATGATCCGCATCATGTCGTTCTCGAACAGTCGGCCGCACTCCATCTTGAAGTCGACGAGGCGGATGCCGATGCCGAGGAAGAGACCGGTGAGGAAGTCGTTGACACGGATGGCAAGCGCCATGATGTCGTCGATCTCCTGCGGTGTCGCCCACCCGAAAGCGGTGATGTGCTCTTCCGACACCATGGGGTCGTTGAGCTGGTCGTTCTTGTAATAGAACTCGATGATCGAGCGGGGCAGCTGCGTACCCTCCTCGATGCCGAGGCGCTGCGACAGCGAGCCGGCGGCAACGTTCCGCACCACCACTTCCAGCGGCACGATCTCGACTTCGCGAATCAATTGCTCGCGCATGTTGAGGCGGCGGATGAAATGGGTCGGCACCCCGATGTCGTTGAGGTGCTGAAACAGGTACTCCGAGATCCGGTTGTTGAGGACACCCTTGCCCTCGATCACCTGATGCTTTTTCGCATTGAACGCGGTGGCGTCATCCTTGAAGTGCTGGATCAGGGTACCGGGCTCCGGGCCTTCGTAAAGAACCTTTGCCTTGCCTTCATAAATGCGACGCCGACGGCTCATGGGGATGTACCGTGTTTTGTTGAAATCCATGTATTTGGTGTGCTCCGGTTGACGAGACTACGACCCACAGCGGAGCTGCCGTGAACGGCCCGGAACCCCTGGAAACAGAACGGGAACCCAGCCTTAGGCAACCTATCCGATTGGCCGTCCCAGCACAATCGATCCGGCCGTCCGGCATCAAACTTATACCGTCTTGCCTGCGGCTTAACGGCTCGTTGTTTTGCCGATTCGTGCCCCCTATCTAGGCATGCACCGGGGCTCTCGCAACGAGGGCCAGCCGGGTCCAGTCAGCAGGGAATTGGAAAAGGCATGAGCACGTTGGACAAGCGCGAGGAAGGCTTCGAGAAGAAGTTCGCCCTCGACGAGGAGCAGAAATTCAAGGCGGAAGCCCGCCGCAACCGGCTGCTCGGTCTGTGGGCGGCCGAAAAGCTCGGCATCACCGGCGATGCCGCCACGGCCTATGCCAAGGAGGTGGTCGCGGCCGATTTCGAGGAAGCCGGCGACGCCGACGTCCTGCGCAAGGTCATGGCCGATTTCGCCGCCAAGAACGTCGCCATCACCGAACAGGCGATTCGCGCCAAGATGAACGAGCTGATCGCGGTGGCGGCGGCTGAGGTGAAGGCCGGGAAATAAGGCGAAGCGTCATTCCGGGGCACGTCCAAGACGCGCCCCCGGAATGCCAACCAGCTATCCCTCTTTGAACCCATATTCCGGCACGTTGCCGCTGGCGCCGTAATATTTGTACGGCAGGAATTTGCCGCTCATGGTGATCTTGACGCGGTCGCCCTTCGGATTGGGCAGGCGCTCCATCACCATGTCGAAATCGATCGCCGACATGATGCCGTCGCCGTACTCCTCCTCGATCAGCGCCTTCCAGGCCGGACCGTTGACCATGACCAGCTCGTAGAACCGATAGATCAAGGGATCGGTCGGCGGCATCGGCATGCCGCGCATCGGCGTCTCGTTCAGCATCGTGGTCTCGGCCTTCGTCAGGCCGAACAGTTCAGCGGCGTTTGCGGCCTGCGGCTTGGTCAATTTCATCTGGCCGAGGATCGCGCCTGTTATCAGCACCTCGGAATAGCCGCCGATCTGCTCGCAGATATATTTCCAGCTCCAGCCCTTCTCGCGCCTGATGTCGAGCAGCTTCTCGGTGAGGTCTTCGCGTTTCATGTCAGGGTCTCCTTTTTCAAGCAGTCAGCCCGGGACTGGTCCCAGGTATCCAGGTCTGTCGTTGCTCGTCGCCACCGGACGCGACGGTCAGTCCGGGCTTGCCGATACGCACCACCGGCACATTGCGCGGATCGTGACCGGGCGTCTCGGCCGTGAAAGTCTTGCTGCGCGTTACCAGGAAATCGACGATGTGGTTGCGCAACGCGTAGTACAGCGGGTGGCGGTGCAAATCGGTGCGGCCGCGGTCCCTCGGCAGCGGGTTCTCGACGACCTCGGCCAGCACGGCGCCGGGACCGTTGGTCATCAGGAAGATCTTGTCGGCAAGGTAGATCGCCTCGTCGACGTCATGAGTGATCATGAACGCGGTCTGCCCGGTCTCCAGACAGATGCGCCGCACCTCGTCCTGCAGCGTGCCGCGCGTCAGCGCATCGAGTGCCGAGAACGGCTCGTCCATCAGCATCATCTTTGGCGTGATCGACAGTGCACGCGCGATGCCGACGCGCTGCTTCATGCCGCCGGAAAGCTCGGAAGGTCGCTTGTGCTCCGAACCCGTCAGGCCGACGAGGTCGATAAATTTCTGCGCATGCGCCTTCACCTTGGCGCGATTCCAGCTCCGCCATTTCGAGCTCACGGCGTAGGCAACGTTGCCGAGCACGGTGCGCCAGGGCAGCAGCGCATGGCTCTGGAAGATCACGGCGCGGTCGAGGCTCGTCCCTGAAATGGCTTGCCCATCGACGATCACCGCGCCGTCGCTCGGCGCATCGAGGCCGGCAAGGATGTTGAGCACCGTGGTCTTGCCGCAGCCGGAATGGCCGATCACGCAGCAGAACTCGCCGCGCGCCATCGACAGCCAGAGATTCTCGAAGACCGCCGTTGTCGCTCCGCCAGCGCCGGGATAGCGCTTTGCGATGGCTTCGATGGAGATGAATTTTTCGGTCACAGCCCCTACTCCGGAAACGTGACCATGCGCGTGAAACGCGCGAGGACCTGGTCGAGCAGCATGCCGACAACCCCGATCAGCAGGATCGCGATGATCACGTTGGTGATCGAGAGATTGTTCCACTCGTTCCAGACGAAGTAGCCGATGCCGGTGCCGCCGACGAGCATTTCGGCGGCGACGATCACGAGCCAGGCGATGCCGATCGAGATGCGCATGCCGGTCAGGATCGTCGGCGCCGCCGCCGGCAGGATCACGGTGAAGGCGCGCCTGATGGTTCCGACCTCGAGCGTTCGCGCGACGTTGATCCATTCCTTCCGTACGCTCGCGACCCCGAACACGGTGTTGAGCAGCATCGGCCAGATCGAGCAGATGAAGATGACGAAGATCGCGGAGATCGAGGAATCCTTGATGGTGTAGAGCGCGAGCGGCATCCACGCCAGCGGCGAGATCGGCTTCAGCACCTGGATGAAGGGATCGAGCGCCTGGCTTAGCAGCGGCGACATGCCGATCAGGAAGCCGAGCGGGATGGCGACCAGCACGGCGAGCAGATAGCCGGTGCCGACGCGCGCGATCGAGTAGCCGAGCTGGATGCCGAGCCCCTTGTCGTTAGGTCCGTTGTCGTAGAACGGCCTCCTCACATGCTCCCAGAGCTTTGCGCCGACGTCGAGCGGCCCGGGCATTGCGGATTTGCCCTGCGTCGCGGTCAGGCCCATCAGCTTGGCGTATTCCGGGCTCATCGTGGCCACCGGTGCCGTCGAGCGCACGGCGAGATGCCAGACGCCGAGGAACGCGACGAGCAAGACGATCGAGACCAGACCGGCGCGGAGACGGAGGGAGGCGGTGGTCATCTCCCTCTCCCCGTTCTTACGGGGAGAGGATCGGGGTGAGGGGCATGCTTCCGCATATTCGGTGAGAGACGAACTCGCGGAGAGTCCCCCTCACCCGGATTGCATCTAACGATGCAATCCGACCTCTCCCCGCAAGCGGGGCGAGGTGAAAAGAGAGCACGGCCGCTCACGACGCCTTCCTGATCTTGAAGCCCGCCAGATAATCCTCCGGCTTGGCCGGATCGAAAGTCTTGCCCATCACCGCGAACGATTTGTAGCTGCCGGCTGGCGGCGCCAGGCCCATTTCGGTCATCAGCTTCCTGGTGTCGGTGGCGAGATACACCTGCTCGGCGACCGCCTTGTAGTCGACGTCGCCCTTGATCTGGCCCCAGCGCTTCATCTGCGTCAGCATCCACACCGCAAAGGACTGCCAGGGGAACGGGTCGAAATCGACGCGCTTTTCATCCGTCTTCACGCCGCCGAGGCCGTCGGCATAGGTGCCGGTCAGGACCTGTTCCAGCACCGTGACCGGCGCGTTGATGTAGTTCGCCGGCGCGATCGCCTCGGCGATCTGCTTGCGATTCTCCGCCTTCGACGCATAGGCGGTGGCATCGACGATCGCGCGCGTCAGCGCGGCAAAGCTGTTGGGCGCCGTGGTGATGAACTCGCGGCTGGCGGCGAAGCTGCAGCAGGGATGGCCGTCCCAGATTTCCTTGGACAAGAGATGCATGAAGCCGACGCCGTCATAGATCGCACGCTGGCAGATATTGTCGGGCGCGAGGAAGCCGTCGATGTTATCGGCGCGCAGGTTTGCCACCATTTCCGGCGGCGGCACCGAACGCAGCTGCACGTCGGTGTCGGGGTCGATGCCGTGTTCGGCGAGATAGTAGCGCAGCAGATAATTGTGCATGGAATAGTCGAACGGAATGGCGAATTTCATGCCCTTCCAGTCCTTCGGGTCGCGCTTGTCCTTGTGCTTGCTCGCCAGCACGATGCCCTGCCCGTTGATGTTCTCGATCGCGGGCACGGCGAACGGAATGGCGTTGGCACCCAAGCCAAGCGAAATCGCGAGCGGCATCGGCGCCAGCATGTGCGCGGCGTCGTATTCCTTGTTGATGGTCTTGTCGCGGATCACGGCCCAGCCGGCGGTCTTGACCACGTCGACGTTGAGGCCGTGCTTGGCATAGAAGCCCAGCGGCGCGGCCATGATGATCGGCGTGGCACAGGTGATCGGGATGAAGCCGACCTTGAGGTCCTTCTTTTCCGGCGTGCCGGCCTGCGCAAAGACTTCGGTGGCGGTCTGAAGCGGGAAGAACTGCGACAGCGCGGCCAGCGCGGTGGAGGCACCGACCGACTTCAGGAATGCGCGCCGCGCAACGTCCTGCGGAAACATCGCGCGCATCACGGCAGAGGCGACCACGCCCTCGTAGCGCTTCTCTTCGCTCTCGACGGGATCACAGCGCAACGCGGTGGCCTGCTCGTGCTCAGCCGCGGATTGATGCTGACCACAGGCACAGCCGGCTCGCAGGTTGCGATCGGGATCAAACGGATTGTCGAAAATGGACATCGGACCTCCTGCGCGTCATTTGCGAGGAGAATGACGCAAGGAGCATGCCACCACCTTCAGGCCGGCCAGTGCCTTGATGACGCAGCACTTTCGCTCGCACTTGGTCATTACGAAAATTCGTGATAAACGACATTTCGTAGTTTAATAACGAGATTTCGTAATGGCAACGACGCCAATACTCGCCCACGACGATGTGGCCCCGACCATCGATCCACGCGTTGCGGCCTTCGAATCCTCGGTCGAGGCGACGCTGCTGGTCGACCCCTTCGGCGACCAGATCGTCGATGCCAATCCCGCCGCCTGCGCCCTGCTCGGCTACGACCGCGCTCTGCTCCGCCAGACCAGGCCGAGCACGCTGCATGCCGGCGAGATTCCGGCGCTGACCGTGTTCACCCAGGCCGTGCTGCACAAGGGCGCCTACTGGACCACCGCGCTCAAACCACGCCATGCCACCGGGCAAAATCTCCGGCTCGAATATGCAGGAAGCGTGCTGCCCCATGACGGCCGCACGCTGGTCCAGCTCACCCTGACCGATCTCGAAGCGCGCCGCCGCCGCAATGTCGATGCCGCCGCCGAAGACCACATGCGCAGCGGCATTTCGACCTGGCAGCGGGTCGAGCGCGTGTTCCAGGACATCGAGCGCGAGAACCAGCTGATCCTGCGCGCCGCCGGCGAAGGCATTTACGGCGTCAACGCGGAAGGAAAGACCACCTTCGTGAACCCCGCCGCCGAGCGGATGCTGGGCTGGACTGCCGAGGAGCTGGTCGGCAAGGAAATCCATCCCATCATGCACCACACCCACCATGACGGGCGGCACTATCACAACCATGACTGCCCGATCTACGCTGCGTTCCGCGACGGCGCCGTGCACCAGGTCGACGGTGAGGTGTTCTGGCGCAAGGACGGCTCGCCGGCCTGGGTCGAATACACCTCCACGCCGATTCGCGACCGCGGCGTGGTGGTCGGTGCCGTCGTGGTGTTTCGCGACGTCAGCCAGCGGCGCGAGGCCGACGAGAAGCTGCACGCCGCGCTGGCCGAGGTCGATCGCCTGCGCGAACGTCTCGAGCTCGAAAACGCCTACCTGCAGGAAGAAATCCGCATCGAGACCAATCCGCGCGGCATCATCGGTGGCAGCGAGGCGATCCAGACGACGCTGCGCCAGGTCAAGCTGGTGGCGCCGACCAGCGCGGCGGTGATGATCACTGGCGAGTCCGGCACCGGCAAGGAGCTGATCGCGCGCGCCATCCACGAGGATTCCACCCGCAGCGACCGGCCGCTGATCCGGGTCAACTGCGCCGCGATCCCGCGCGAACTGTTCGAGAGCGAGTTCTTCGGCCACGTCCGCGGCGCCTTCACCGGCGCGACGCGCGACCGCATCGGCCGGTTCGAGCTCGCCGATGGCGGCACGCTGTTCCTCGACGAAGTCGGCGAGATCCCGCTCGAATTGCAAGGCAAGCTGCTGCGCGTATTGCAGGAGGGCAATTTCGAGCGCGTCGGCCAGGAGCGCACCCGCGCGGTCGACGTCCGCGTCATCGCCGCCACCAACCGCGACCTCAAGCAGGAGGTGCAGCGCGGTCGTTTTCGCGAGGACCTCTATTTCCGCCTCAACGTGTTTCCGATCGAGACGGTGCCCCTGCGCGAACGGCGCGAGGACATTGCGCTGCTCGCGCAGCATTTCCTCACGCGCGAGAGCAAGGCGCTGAAATCGAATCTGCGCTTGTCGGAGGGCGACGCGCGTCGGCTGACGCGCTATGACTGGCCGGGCAATGTCCGCGAACTACAGAACGTGATCGAGCGCGCCGCGATCCTGTCGCAGAACGGCCGTTTGCGGATCGATCTGCCCGATCCCTCCGGCACGCAGGCCCCAGCCGGCGCCGCGCGGCAGAAGGCTGACGCACGGCCCGCTGTGATGACGTCATCCGAAATGCGCGACCACGAGCGCGCCAACATCCTGGCCGCGCTCGAGGGCTGCGCCGGAAAAGTGTTCGGCCCCGGTGGCGCGGCCGAGATGCTGGATATCAAGCCGACCACGCTGGCCTCGCGGATCAAGGCGCTGGGAATCGCGCCCCGTCCGCGGGCCCTCGGTTAGCGGCGATCACGCCGCCTTGGTCGTCACCTCCGATGCGATCGGCAATCCCTGCTCGATTGGCAGCGACGGATCGCGCGACCATTCGTTCCAGGACCCGAAATACATCCGCACGTCCTTCACGCCGGCGTTCTTGAGCGCCAGGAAGGTATTCGAGGCGCGCGCGCCCTTGAAGCAATAGAGATAGACCGGCGTGGACGGCGAGATGCCGACAGTGGCGCATTCCGCCAAAATCTCGTCCTTGGACTTGAAGCGCGGGCCTTCGGCGGTCGGCTTCATCATGCGATACCATTCCAGCCACACCGCACCGGGGATGCGACCCTTGCGCGGGCAGAAATCCTTGCCATAGGGCGACGAGCTGTCGCCGATCCATTCGTCGACGTCGCGCACGTCGAGAATGGCGACGCCCGGCTTGCCGACGGCCGCCAGCATGGTCTTGGCGTCGATCAGGATATCGCCCGCTTCGGGCACGATTCCGAACGACGCCTTCGCCGGCGCCGGCACATCCTTCGTCACGGGAAGACCTGCGGCCGCCCAGGCATCAATGCCGCCATGCAGCACCTTGATCTTGGGATAGCCGAGCATGGTGAGCAGGTAGTAGCCGCGGCAGGATTGGCCGAAGCCAGAATTCATCGACTGCTCGTAGATCACAGCCGTCTCCTTGCCGGACAGGCCCGCGCCGCCGAACGCGTCGGCGAACTTGGTCTTCAGCTCGCTCATGCCCTCCGGCGTCGAGGTCGCAAGAAACGTGAATATCTCATGCACGTTCACGGCGTTGGGAAGGTGCCCGGCGCCGTAGGCGTCGGGGTTGCGGGTGTCGATCACGACACAGGGCTCGGTTTTCAAGAGATCGGCAAGTTCGCTGGCAGAGATCAGAACGTCCGTCATTGGCAGCCTCTCCGTTGAGGTTCGATGGTGGGTGGGCTCGTAAAACTCAGGAATCGGCGAGCATCTTGCGCAGCTGCTTGGTGGCAGGCGTGACGATCGCGACGAAATA
This sequence comes from Bradyrhizobium sp. Kon37, assembly GCF_055807535.1. Classification (NCBI taxonomy): domain Bacteria; kingdom Pseudomonadati; phylum Pseudomonadota; class Alphaproteobacteria; order Hyphomicrobiales; family Nitrobacteraceae; genus Bradyrhizobium; species Bradyrhizobium sp. Kon37. Next base: position 86,207 of record NZ_JBVVOY010000007.1, on the reverse strand, counting down.
GGCCTCGCGCAGGCGGCGCTGCGCGCGGTGGGACTTGAGGTAGCCGCGCGCGCCACAATGCAGCATCGCCGCATGCGCCGCCGCGACGCTGGCTTCGCCGGCGCGAAGCCTGAGCGCGATCACCTTGCGCCAGTAGGTCTCCTCTTCGTTGTAGGGATCGCGCGCCAGCGCCATGGTCTCGGCCTCGAGTTCGGCGGCGAGATCGCGAAAGTGCACCGGCTGTTGCGGCAAATAGCGGTTGATGTGGCCGAGGGGATTATCGACCTCGTCCATGATGTTGATGCAGTCCTTAATGAGCCCGAGCGCCATGCCGGCCTGCAGCAGGATGAATCCGGCGCGGATCTTCTTCACGAAGGGGCCGGCGGGATCGGCCAGGATCAGCTCGTCCGGCACGAAGGCGTCGCGAAACTGCACGCCATAGGTCCCGGTGCCGTCCATGGCGAGGAACGGCTTGCATGGCGTCAGCGTGATCGCGGGGTCCGAGCAGTCGGCCAGGAACATGACAGTGCCCGGCTCGTCCTCGCGCTCGAAGATGGTGCCGAAATAATGGTCGGGGCCGAGATTGGACACCCAGGGCAGCGCGCCGCGCACGATGTAGCCGCCTTCGACCTTGCGCCCCTTCAACTTGAGCTTCTCGATGCCGAAAAAGCTCTTCATCGGATTGGAGAGCCCGGTGCCGCCGAGCACGCGGCCGGTCGAGAACGCATCGCCGAAGCGCTTTGCCAGCTTCATGTTGGTCGAGTTGGCGGCGTACCAGACCAGCGTGTTCTGGCACCACGCCATGAAGGCGGTGCTGCCGCAGACCTCGCCGATCGCCGACATCGCCTGAATGGCACAGCGCAAATCGGCAGGCCCTTCGTGCGGCACGTGACTGCCCCATGCGCCGACCTCGCCGAATTGGCGCAGCACCTCGGCCGGATAGATGGTGCCGGCATCGATGCCGGCGGCGAGCGGCGCGAGCTGCTCCCGCGCGATCCGCGCCACCTCGCCTGCAATGGACGGTGCGGGCTGATCCAAAACTTCGGCCCGTGATAAAGCCAGTGAACCCATGATCGTCTCCCGCACCTTGTCCTGTTGCCGTCTACGAGATGCCGACCTCGAGATTCACCGGGCGGGTGAAGGTGTTGGCGACCGGCGACCATTGCTTCACATGGACGACCAGCGCATTGATCTCCTCCGGCGAGATCCCCTCACATTCCATGTCGACCTTGACGCGCACGTCGGTGAAACCAACCGGCTTGTCCGAGACGTCGCCGGTGCCCCAGACCGCGGTGATGTTGAGGTCGCCCTCGAGCTCGAGCTCAAGCTTGTTGACGATCCAGCCGCGATGTACGGCGTTGGCGTGCAGGCCGACGGCGAGGCAGGAGCCGAGCGCGGCGAGCGAGGCTTCGGACGGATTGGGCGCGGTATCGTCGCCCAGAAGCCCCGGCGGCTCGTCGACGATGTAGGGCTGCAGATTGCGGATGTAGTTGGCGTGGCGGAATTTGCCTTCCGCGACCGTCTTGCACTTCAAGGTCTTGATGACCTTCGGATTGGCCTTGCCGTTGGCGATCAGTTGCTCGAGGCCATTCTTGTCGATGGGCGCGAGGCAACCCGTCAGCACTGTCTTTTGAACGACGGCAGTCATCATCTTCTCCCTGGCAGAAGTGGAAATCGGCAGGATACCGAACGGTCTGTTTCCTTGCATGGAGCGTGCCAGAGCCGGCCAAAATCAAAAGGCGAAACATTGGAGCCGCTTAGCGAACACTGCCTGCGGATTGATCAGCCGCCGTTTGCTCAAAGGCGATGCAGACGAGCTTTCCCGTGCGAATCTTTTCAGCGCGGACAGATGCGGCTTGCTGATGCGGCGCGGCTGCGGGTAAGTTTGGACTCATGGCCAAGCTCTCACCGAACAAGACGTCAAAGAAGAAGTCTCATTCGCCGCATGCCGGTGCGGGTGACGACGAGTCCGCGCGCGGACGCCTGCTCAATGCCGCGACGCATCTGTTCTGCAAGAACGGGATCAACGCCACCGGCATCGACGCGATCATCGCGGAAGCCGGCACCGCGAAGACCACGCTCTATAAATTGTTCGGCTCCAAGACCAATCTCGTCAACGCGGTGCTGGAGAGCGAAGGCAAGCAGTGGCGCGAATGGTTCATCGGCGCCATGGAAGAAGGCGGCGGCGACGCGCAAGCCAAACTCACGCGCATCTTCCCGGCCCTGAAGAGCTGGTTCGCCGAAGAGCGCTTCTACGGCTGCCCCTTCATCAACGCGGTCGGCGAGCACGACAAGGACGCCAAGCAGTTCCGCAACATCGCGCTGAAGCACAAGAAGATCGTGCTCGGCCACATCGAGAAGCTCGCCGGCGAGCTTGGATCGAACGAGCCCCTCGTGCTCGCGCATCAGCTCGGGCTGTTGATCGACGGCGCGATCGTCGCGGCGATGGTGTCGCGCGATCCGGGCGTGGCCGATACGGCGGCGCTGACGGCAGGCCCCCTGCTCAGCCAGTCGAAGGCGAAGAAGAAGCGCGCGGCGGATCAGTTAGAGGCGGTGTGATCGCTCCCCTCCCGTAGCCCGCATGAGCGCAGCGACATGCGGGACGACCGACCCGGATGTCGCTTCGCTCATCCGGGCTACAGCACTCGCAGCCGCTCCCTCGGTAACGCAGCAATGAAGCGCCGGATCGCCTCCAGCACCGGTCCCTGATCACCCGCAAAGAACCAGTGATCGTTGCCATCGAGCTCGACGAATTGCGCACCTTTGATCCGGCTCGCCACATCGCGGCCGGCCGCGATCCGTACGGCCTTGTCGTCACGACGATGCAGCACCAATGTCGGCATGGCAATCTGCGGCAAAAGCTGCCGCACGTCGGCGTCGCGAAACGCCTCGAGCACCGCCGAGATGCCGCCGGGACTGGAAGCCGCGCGCAATAGCCCCGCCCACCAGGCGCGTGCCTGGGGATCGCTCGCAAGGCTGGGCGCGAACGTCTCAATCTCCACCGGACCTCCCCATTGCGCAATGAGGCGCTTGCTCCAGGCGTCGTACTGGCTGGCGCGCAAGGCGTGCGGATAATCCTGCGACCAGCAGCCCTTGGCCAAGGCACCGAACAGGATGAGTCCGGCCACGAGACGCGGTTCATCGACCGCAAATTTGATGCAGGCCGGCCCGCACTCGGATGCGCCGAACAGCACGACGCGGCGCGAGCCGGTCGCGCGGAGCACCGTGCCGATATCCTCCGCGGTGCCGTCGATATCAGGCGCCGATCCGACCCGGTCGGACAACCCGATGCCGCGACGATCGAACACGATCAGGCGCCCAAGCTTCATCAGTGAGGCCAGAAACGCCCGGCTCGCCGGGTGCTCCCAGGCGCGTTCCACATGCGACACGAAGCCGGGCATGACGAGGATATCGAGCGGACCGCTGCCATAGGTCTGATACGCCAGATGCACACCGGCGCCCTTGACGTAGCGCGTCGCTGGAACGGCGTATGCCGCCGCAGGACTCATCAACGACTCGGTCTCGGCCTCGGGCGCAACGCCAAGCTCGTCCTTGAGCCGCTGCGTCAGCGCCGCGTGGTGCCGCTCTGCCGCACTGCGGTCACCCGCCAGCAGCAGGCTGCGGATCAGATGCCGGCCGTAGACCTCGCTCAAAGGATCGAGCTCGACCAGACGGGTCGCATGCGTGGCCGCGGCAAAGTAGTCGCCGGCGGCGGTCTTGTCCTGCACCAGGCGCTCCAGCGCGTGCATCAGCCGTCCGCGCAGCGCCTCGCGGCGAAAGAACGCCCAGTCGTCGAATTCCGGACAATCCTCCGGCGAGAAGCCTGCCAGGAAATCTCCCCGATAGAGCTGGCAGGCTTCGTCAAAGTCACCGCGATCGCAGGCGCTCTCGAACAGATGTGCATCGACCTGCAACGCGACTGCCGGAGACCATCGCAGACTGGTCCGGTCGGTCTCGAACACCTGCTGACCGAGTGTCAGCTCGATGCGGTGAAGCAGGCGCCGCAATCGCGCAAGCCCGGTCTCGCGGTCAGTTTCAGGCCACAGCAGCGTGGCCACAATTTCGCGGGCCACGGCGCCCTTGGCCTCCGCGAGATAGACCAGCAGCGCGAGGCCCTTGCGCAAGGCCAACTTGATCGGGCGGCCGTCGGCGTGGACCTCCGGGAACCCAAACGTCCCCAGCGAGAAAACCGTCATGAAAGTCCTCCCTCCCTTCGCGGCGCCCCCCGGGGGACGCACAGGGGACGGTCCAGCAATAGCAGTCGGGGCAGATCGAGCCTGCTCGCGGGCGAGCAATTCAGGCTCCTCCATGCGGCACGGCTGCATCAGGCACAATAGGAAAAAACATGATCTCGCGCCTCCTGATCCTGCTCTACGCCATCGTGAGCTACGTGATCTTCACGGTCTCGTTTCTCTATGCGCTCGGTTTCGTCGGCAATTATGTCGTGCCCAAGTCGATAGATATGCCGATCGACGTCGGCAACCCGATGGACCTAAGCGTGGCCGTCGTCGTCAACCTGCTGCTGATGAGCCTGTTTGCGATCCAGCACAGCGTGATGGCGCGGCCGGCTCTCAAGCGATGGTCGGCCAAATTCCTTCCCCTCGCCTGCCAGCGCAGCACTTATGTGCTGCTCTCCAGCCTGATCCTGCTGCTGCTGTTCTGGCAGTGGCGTCCGATCCCGGCACCGATCTGGCAGACCACCGGCATTGCGGCCTGGTTGCTGATCGGCGTGCATTGGCTTGGCTGGCTCATCGCGTTCGCCTCGACCCACATGATCGATCATTTCGATCTGTTCGGGCTCCGCCAGGCCTTCGTCGCGTTCCGCGGGAGCGAGATACCAGGTCAATCGTTCAGAACACCGCTGCTCTACAAGATCGTGCGCCATCCCATCATGCTCGGCTTTCTGCTCGCGTTCTGGGCCACGCCCGAGATGACCGTTGGCCACCTTCTGTTTGCGCTCGCAAACACCGCCTACATCCTGGCCGCGCTTCAGTTCGAGGAGCGCGACCTGATCGCCGAATTCGGCGCGACCTACCAGGACTATCGCCGGCGCGTTCCCATGCTGCTGCCGCGTCTTTTCGGTCGTCGGACGGAAGATCGCCAGCCGCCTCGGCCTGCTGGAGCATCGCAATGAATGCAATATCAGCTATTCCCCGGATGTCGGCGGAGGCCGCCACGTTTGCCGATACGCTGGATGGGCTTGACGTCGGTCTTTGTCTCGTTGACGCGGAGGCGCGTCTCATTCACGCGAATACTGCCGGGCGGGACATGATCGAAGCGCGCGACATCCTGTTTGAGATCCGCGGGCATCTCGCGGCTTGCGATCCGACGGTCAACCGGACCCTGCAGCATTTTTTCGCAGCCGCCGGGCAGGAAAACGCGTTCCTCGGCGCCGACGGGATCGCGGTGCCGATGATCGGGCGGGATGGGAAGCGTCACGTCGCCCATGCTCTGCCGTTGACTTCCGGCGCACGCCGACGTGGGGGTGTCGCCTACAGCGCCGTCGCAGCGCTGTCCGTCCGCAGGGCGGCGCTGATGCTACCGTCTCGTTCCGAAGTGATCGGCAGGGCATTCAAACTGACGCCGACCGAGTTGCGTGTGATGCTCGCGATCGTCGAACTCGGCGGCGTCCCCGAAGTGGCGGCGGCACTCGGCGTCGCCAATACGACAATCAAGACGCATGTCCGGCGCCTGTTTGAAAAAACAGGCGCCGCGCGACAGGCCGATTTCGTCAAACTCGTCGCGGGATATGCGACGCCGTTAAGAGAACCTGCCAAATATGGACAATCCGCTGGAGTGACGCGATGAGAGCAGTTCTATGCAGCACGTTCACCGGACCCGGCGATTTGCGCCTCAGTGAAATCGACGAGCCGAAACCCTCCGGCGACGAGATCCTGATCGACGTTTATGCGGCCTCGGTCAGTTTCATGGACCAGTTGGTGGTCTCGGGGCTCTACCAGATGCGGCCGCCGACGCCCTTCGTGCCCGGCACGGAAGCATCCGGTGTGGTCGTCGCGGTCGGCGACGAGGTCACAGCATTCGCGCCCGGCGACCGCGTGGCGTGCAGCGCCTGGACCGGCGGCTACGCCGAACGGATGATAGCGAAGGACTCAAAGTGCGTGCTTCTGCCGGAAGGTGTCGCGTTCGAGGCCGCGGCGACGGTCCTGCACAATTACGGCACGGCCTATTATGCGCTGGTCGAGCGGGCCCGGGTGCAGCGCGGCGAAACGCTGTTCGTCACCGGCGCTGCCGGCGGAGTTGGCCTTGCCGCCGTCGATCTCGGCCGCCATTTGGGCCTGCGCGTCGTCGCCGGTATCGGCTCCGATGACAAGGCCGCCCTGGTGCGGAGTTATGGCGCCAGCGAAATCGTCAACTATCGCAGCGAGGATCTGCGCGACCGGATCAGGGCGATCACCGGCGGCGAAGGCATCGATATCGGCTTCGACAATCTCGGCGGCGCGATATTCCAGCAGATGGCCCGGTCGATGAAATGGGGCGGACGGCTGATGCCGATCGGCTTCACCAGCGGCGAAATTCCACAGCTCCCGATGAACCTCCCGCTGCTGAAAAATTATTCCATCCTCGGTGTCTTCGTCGGCGCCTGGGCGGAGAAATTCTCAGCTGATGCCGCGCGCATGAACGCCACGCTGATGCAATTGCTGGCCGGCGGAAAAATCCGCCCGCACATCGATCGCGTCCTCCCTTTGGAGGAGGCCGGCGAAGCCATGCGTGCCGTGGCCAGCCGAACGGTTCAGGGGCGAATTGTCCTCAAGGTCAGGTAAGATGAACCGGGAAGAGAGAACAAGACCGATGACACAGATCACCATCGACAAACGCTTTTGCGGTCCTCCGAACTCCGGCAACGGCGGCTATGTCTGCGGCCGGCTGGCCCGCCACATTCCCGGCGCCGCGGAGATAACGCTGCGCGCACCACCGCCGCTTGACACGCCGCTCGATGCGGTCGCAATCGACGACGGCACATGGGAGCTTCGCGACGGCGACAAGATCGTCGCGACCGGGCGGCCGGCAAGCGTCGAGCTTGCGCGCGTGGAAACAGCCAGCTTCGAGGAGGCCTGCGCCGCCGAATTGTTGACGCCGGTCAAGCCGCACGAGCATCCGCTGCCGACATGTTTCGTCTGCGGTCCCGCAAGGGCCAAGGGAGATGGCTTGCGCATTTTTGCCGGCTCGCTCCGTGGTCACAACGCCGTTCTCGCAGCAAGCTGGACACCGGATAAGAATCTCGCCGCCGACGACGGCCTGGTCGCACCCGAATTCCTCTGGTCCGCGCTCGATTGCCCCACCGGCTTTGCCTGCAATTGCGATCAGCAGACCGGCAGCTTCGACAAGGCACCGTTGCTGCTGGGGCGGATGTCGGCGCGGATCGAAGCCCGCCCGCGCCCCGGCGACCGCTGCATCATCACCGCCCGGCCCACGGGCCGCGACGGCCGTAAACGCACAGCCGAGGCTGCGGTACATGATGAGGACGGGAGGCTGCTGGCGGTCGCCCGAACGACTTGGATTGCGGTCGACCGCGACGTACAGCTCGGGCGCACTTCGTAGGGTGGATTAGCGAAGCGTAATCCACCACTTTGGCCACGGCACGAGAAGAGGTGGATTACGCTTCGCTAATCCACCCTACGAGACCTACACGCCCTGCGCGATCATTCCCTGCAGCCGCTCCAGCTCCGCCTCGATATCGCGCTCGACGTCCGCAGCCCGCATCTCGATCACCCGATAATCGCGCGCCTCTAGCCACGTCCGCCGCGACGCCCGATCCGCGACGATCGCCTCGTTCTCACCCGCGTTCACCAGCTCGATCGCGATCCGGTGCGGGAACGAGACGAAGTCCGGGATGTGGCGACCGACCGGAGTCTGGCGCTTGAACCCGCCTGCGAAGCGGCGATCACGTGTGAGCGCCTGCCAAAGCAGCCGCTCGGCGTCGGTCGGGTTGCGGCGGAGCAGGCGGGCGAGGCCACGCACCGTGGAGCCGCTGTCGGGCACCCCGCCACCCTGCCCGTGCTCGGCCAAAAGCGCGCGCAGCCGCGTTGCCTGCTCGCCGTCCAGCACGCCGCCCTTGGCCGGGCCCTTGCGCCCTTCCGCGATCGCCATCACCACCCCATGGAGGGTGTGCATGTCCTGCTTGGTCGGCTCCATCCGGGTGAAGATGTTGCGCAGGTTCACCAGCATGGTGTCGCGCTTCTCGGCCGGGCGCAGAAATTCGACCCGGTCGAGCTCGCGGATCAAATTGTCGAAGAACGCCTGCATCTGGTGCTGCGAGGCGCGCTCGGAGCGCTCCGGCATCGCGTGCGGCAGCTCGCCGGAGGTCGCCCGCTTGAACCATTCGTAGCCGACCAGCAGCACCGCCTGGGCAAGGTTGAGCGAGGCAAAGCCTGGATTGACCGGGAAGGTGATGATGCGGTTGGCGAGCCCGACCTCCTCGTTGGTCAGCCCCCAGCGCTCGCGGCCGAACAGGATACCGGCCTTGCCGCCCGCCGCGACGTGCCCAGAAATCTCGCTAGCTGCGGCCTCCGGCCCCACCACCGGCTTGGCCTGGTCGTGGGGGCGCGCGGTGGTGGCGAACAGCAGGTCGAGGTCAGCGACGGCCTCACCGACCGTGTCGAACAATTCGACCTTGTCCAGAATATAGTCGGCCCCGGCCGCGGCGCGCTGGGCGGCGATGTTGGGCCAGCCGTCGCGAGGATTGACGATGCGCAATCGGCTCAGCGCAAAATTGCCCATGGCGCGCGCGGCCATGCCGATGTTTTCGCCAAGCTGCGGCTCGACCAGGATGACGATGGGACCGTCGAGGGAAAGGCCCGCCTTGCTTTTGTCAGTCCCGGACATCTCGCTTCGCTTTCACACTGGTTCTCAAGGTCTTGGGTTCTCAAGGTCTTGGACAGGCGCTCTGATGAATTGATTCAAGGCCGGTCCTGACCTGGTCTCGACCCGGTCTTGACCTGCTCTCGCGCCGGCTGACCGTCCGCCTGTCGTTTGCCTGTCCTGACGGAATTCTCAAGGGAAATAATGGGTTGGATTCGACTTTTGAATCTCACCTGAAACCTCAGCCCCGTCCCCGCGGCAGGGCTGCTCCCGCCCCCCATCTGCGGAGGCTGGATGAGCTAAAAGTGCATAATCCCTTGGCTTTCGCCCGCTGCTATCAGGTGCTAAGAGGCGGCGGATATTCCCGTGGCGCGCCACAAGCGCCGTTCCCAAGAGGCTTCCCCGATCATGGCAAAAATCAAGGTGTCCAACCCCGTCGTCGAACTCGATGGCGACGAGATGACCCGGATCATCTGGCAGTACATCAAGGACAAGCTGATCAACCCGTTCCTGGATGTCGAGCTGCAGTATTTCGACCTGGGAATGGAGTACCGCGACCACACCAACGATCAGGTCACCATCGACGCCGCCGAGGCCATCAAGAAGGTCGGCGTCGGCGTCAAGTGCGCCACCATCACTCCGGACGAAGCGCGGGTGAAGGAGTTCAACCTCAAGCAGATGTGGAAGTCGCCGAACGGCACCATCCGCAACATCCTCGGCGGCGTGATCTTCCGCGAGCCGATCATCTGCAAGAACGTGCCGCGCCTGGTTCCCGGCTGGACCAAGCCGATCATCATCGGCCGCCACGCCTATGGCGACCAGTACCGCGCCACCGACATCAAGTTCCCGGGCAAGGGCACGCTGACGATGAAGTTCGTCGGCGAGGACGGCACCGTCATCGAGAAGGAAGTGTTCAAGACCCCGGGCGCCGGCGTCGCGATGCAGATGTACAATCTCGACGATTCCATCATCGACTTCGCCCGCGCTTCGCTCAACTACGGCCTGCTGCGCAACTACCCGGTCTATCTCTCGACCAAGAACACGATCATGAAGGTCTATGACGGCCGCTTCAAGGACATCTTCCAGGACATCTACGAGCGCGAGTTCAAGAAGGAATTCGACGCCAAGGGCCTGACCTACGAGCACCGCCTGATCGACGACATGGTCGCCTCGGCGCTGAAATGGTCCGGCGGCTATGTCTGGGCCTGCAAGAACTACGACGGCGACGTGCAGTCCGACACGGTGGCACAGGGCTACGGCTCGCTCGGCCTGATGACCTCGGTTCTCCTCACCCCCGACGGCAAGACGGTGGAAGCCGAAGCCGCCCACGGCACGGTGACCCGCCACTATCGCGAGCACCAGAAGGGCAAGGAGACCTCGACCAACTCGATCGCGTCGATCTTCGCCTGGACCCGCGGCCTGTCGCACCGCGCCAAGCTCGACAACAATGCCGAGCTCGCCAAGTTCGCCAACACCCTGGAGAAGGTCTGCGTCGACACCGTCGAGGAAGGCTACATGACCAAGGACCTCGCGCTCCTGGTCGGCGCCGACCAGCGCTGGCTCTCGACCACCGGCTTCCTCGACAAGGTCGCCGAGAACCTCGGGAAGGCGCTGGCGGCGTAAGCCGACCGCAATTTCGCCGGACTGGGCCGGACATCATCACGGGCCGCGCCGCAAGCGCGGCCCGTTCTCTTTGGGACCTTTCGCGGAGATGCGACCATGTTCATCAAGCTTGCCGTCCCCTGCCTGTTGCTGCTCGCTGGACCGGCTGCGGCCGCCGACCCGCTTCCCGACGCCATCGCCGCGCCCGGCGAGAGCATCGTGCTCAGCGTCCACGCCGAGGGCGCGCAGGTCTATGAGTGCAAGGCCGGGACCGACGGCAAGCTCGCCTGGGCTTTTCGCGAGCCGATCGCGACGCTGCTGTCCGAGGGCAAGACCATTGGCCGTCACTATGCCGGGCCGAACTGGGAGCATGTCGACGGCAGCGCCGTGGCCGCCAAGGTCGCCGGCAACGCGCCGGGCGCGACCGCGGCCGATATTCCCTGGCTGAAACTGGAAGTGACGACTCGCCGCGGCACCGGCGTCCTCACGCCCGTCACCACGGTTCAGCGCATCAACACCCATGGCGGCAAGCTCGAGGGTTCTTGCGACAGGGCCGGCGATTTCAAGAGCGCGCCCTATTCGGCCGAGTATGTTTTCCTGAAGAAGGGCTGATCCCTCAGCGGTCGGTGCCTTCGCGCTCCGCCTGCGCCAGCTCCGCCACCGCAAGATCGCCGCTGCCCTCCAGCCGCGCCTTCGCGGTCTTGTGGACGTGCGCGGCGAGCGTCGGCATGCGTTCGATCAGGGCGTGAAAGTCCTGGGCGTCGAGCACGAGCAGCCGGGTCTTGCGTGTCGCCGTCACCGTGCCGCTGCGTTTTGTCTTATGCAGCAGCGCGATCTCCCCGAAGAAGGTGCCATCCGCGAGCCGCACCTGCTGGTTCGGCAGCGCGATCTCGACCTCGCCGGCGGTGATGAAATACATCGACGAAGCCGCATCGCCCCGCCGCACCAGGATCTCGCCCTGCTCGATCGTGCGAGCCCGCAGCAGCCGCATGATGTCGGCGATCTCGGATGCGCTCAGATGCGAGAACAGCGGCACCCGCGCCAGCATGCCCCAGGTGACCACGAAGTCGCGCCGCTTCACCTCTTCCGCAAAGGCCGTCGAGATGATCGCGACCGGCAGCGCGATCATGGCAAATCCGCTGATGATCGTGAAGACGGAGATGAACTTTCCGAGCGCCGTCACCGGCACGACGTCGCCGTAGCCGACGGTGCCGAGCGTCACGATCGCCCACCACATCGCCTGCGGGATGGTGCCGAGCTTGTCCGGCTGCACGTCGCGCTCGATGGCATAGAGCAGCGAGGCAAACGTCAGAACCGCGCCGATCAGGATGACGATGCAGCCGATCAGCGCCCGCCGCTCGGCATGGACGGCGGCGAGCAGCGAGCGCATCGCCGGCGAGTAGCGCACCAGCTTGAAGAACGGCAGCACGCCGAGCGCCGCCAGCGTCGCGTGCCGGCCCGTGGCCAGCACGACCGCGGCAGGCAGGAACGCGAGCAGATCGATGATGCCGAGTGCGGAGAAGACATAGCCGAGCCGGTCGGACAGCGCGGACGCCGTGCGCTGGGTATGGCCCGCCACGGTCCACAGCCGCGCGGCATATTCCAGCGCGAACACGATCACGGACAGGATGGAGATGCCTGCGAACATCGCGCCGAATTGCGCGTCGAGCTCCGGCACCGAGGCAAGGATCATGGCGGCGACGTCGAGCACGATGACGCCGATGATCAGCTGGATGAAGCGCGACCCGACCGAGTAGGCCAGCGGATCGTGCTCCAGCAATTCGTAGAGGCGATCCCTCAGATTGGGATCGCGAAGCCCACGTCCTCGCGGAACGGGGCGCACCTGCTTACGCGCCGGCCGATTTTTGTTCAGTCATGGCTTTTTCGATCGCCGTGAGCGCCGCGGCCGCATTGGCACCATCGGGGCCGCCGGCCTGCGCCATGTCGGGCCGCCCGCCGCCGCCCTTGCCGCCGAGCGCCTCGGAGGCGACCTTCACCAGATTGACCGCATTGAAGCGCGAGGTGAGGTCAGCGGTGACGCCGACCACGACGCCGGCCTTGCCGTCCTCGGTGACGCCGACGATGGCGACCACGCCGGAGCCGATCTGCTTCTTGCCGTCGTCGGCGAGGCTCTTGAGATCCTTCATCTCGATGCCCTCGACCGCGCGCGCCATCAGCTTGACGTCGCCAACCTCGCGCACGCCGGAGGCCGCGCCGTTGCTCGAAGCTGCGCCGCCGCCCATCGCCAGCTTCTTGCGGGCGTCGGAGAGTTCGCGCTCGAGCTTCTTGCGGTCCTCCATCAGCGCGGCAATGCGCGCCGGGACGTCGTCGATCGAGGTGCGCAGCTCGTGGGCCGCGGTCTTCGCCAGCGCCATGGTATCGTTGGCGTGTTTTCGCGCGTAGTTGCCGGTCAGCGCCTCGATGCGGCGCACGCCGGAGGCGACCGCGCTCTCGCCGGTCAGCGTGATCAGCCCGATGTCGCCGGTGCGCTTGACATGCGTGCCGCCGCACAGCTCGACCGACCAGCCGAGCGTGTTGGCGCCGCGCTCGCGCGCGGTCCGGCCCATCGAGACGACGCGAACCTCGTCGCCATATTTTTCGCCGAACAGCGCACGCGCCCCGGCCTCGCGAGCCTCGTCCACGCCCATGACGCGGGTCGAGACTTCGTCGTTCTCCAGCACCACGTCGTTGGCGATGTCCTCGACGCGCGCGAGCTCTTCGGCCGTGATCGGCTTCGGATGCACGAAGTCGAAACGCAAACGATCCGGCGCAACCATCGAGCCGCGCTGGGCGATGTGGTCGCCGAGCACCTGGCGCAGCGCCTCGTGGATGAGATGCGTGGCCGAGTGATGCGCGCGGATCGAAAAGCGCCTGCCGTGATCCACTTCGAGCTGCAGCGCGGTGCCGAGCTTCAGCTCGCCGCTCTCGACCGTGCCGACGTGAACGAAGAAATCGCCGAGCTTCTTCTGGGTGTCGGTGACGCGGAATTTGATGCCGCCCTCGCCCGTCAATAGTCCGGTGTCGCCGACCTGGCCGCCGGACTCCGCGTAGAACGGCGTCTGGTTCAGCACAATCGCGCCGGTGTCGCCGGCCTTGAGGCCGGTGGCTTCCTTGCCGTCCTTGACCAACGCGGTCACCACGCCTTCGGCGCTCTCGGTCTCGTAACCCAGGAATTCGGTTGCCCCCAGCTTCTCACGTAGCGGGAACCAGATCGCCTCGGAAGCAGCTTCGCCAGACCCCTTCCAGGATTCGCGCGCCTTGGCCTTCTGACGCTCCATCGCATCGGTGAAGGAGGCCTGGTCGACGCTGATGCCGCGCGACTTCAGCGCGTCCTGCGTCAAATCGAGCGGGAAGCCGTAGGTGTCGTACAGCGTGAAGGCGACGTCGCCGTCGAACATGTCGCCCTTCTTCAAGGACGCGCTCTTCTCGTCGAGAATGGCGAGGCCGCGCGTCAGCGTCTTGCGGAAGCGGGTCTCTTCCAGCCGCAGCGTTTCCTCGATCAAATTTTCCGCGCGCATCAAATCCGGATAGGCCTGGCCCATCTCGCGCACCAGCGCCCAGACCAGCCGATGCATCAGCGGCTCTTGCGCACCGAGCAGCTGCGCATGGCGCATTGCGCGGCGCATGATCCGGCGCAGCACATAGCCGCGGCCCTCGTTCGAGGGCAGCACGCCGTCGGCGACCAGGAAGGCGGACGAACGCAGATGGTCGGCGATGACGCGGAACGAGGCCACGGTCTTTTCGTCCGGTCCGCTTCCCAGAGCGGACGCCGTCGCATCGATCAAATGACGGAACAGGTCGGTCTCGAACACGCTGTCGACGCCCTGCATGATGCAGGCCATGCGCTCCAGTCCCATGCCGGTGTCGATCGAGGGACGCGGCAGCGCCACGCGCTCCTCCTTCGTCACCTGCTCGTACTGCATGAACACCAGGTTCCAGAATTCGAGGAAGCGATCGCCGTCCTCCTCCGGGGAGCCCGGAGGCCCGCCCCAGATGTGCTCGCCGCGATCGATGAAGATCTCCGAGCAGGGGCCGCAAGGGCCGGTGTCGCCCATCGCCCAGAAATTGTCCGAGGTCGGAATGCGGATGATGCGATCATCCGAGAAGCCCGCGATCTTCTTCCAGAGGTCCGCCGCCTCGTCGTCGGTGTGGTAGACGGTGACGAGCAGCTTGTCCTTCTTGAGCCCGTATTCCTTGGTGATCAGCTTCCACGCCAGCTCGATCGCGCGCTCCTTGAAATAGTCGCCGAAGGAGAAGTTGCCGAGCATCTCGAAGAAGGTGAGATGGCGCGCGGTGTAGCCGACATTGTCGAGGTCGTTGTGCTTGCCGCCGGCCCGCACGCATTTCTGCGACGTGGTGGCGCGCTGATAGGGCCGCTTCTCGACGCCGGTGAAGACGTTCTTGAACTGCACCATGCCGGCATTGGTAAACATCAACGTCGGGTCGTTGCGTGGCACCAATGGCGAGGACGACACGATCTCGTGGCCGTTCTCGGCAAAGAAGTTCAGAAAGGTCGACCTGATCTCGTTGACGCCGCTCATGTTCATCCAATCGGGTGTGCTTGCACCCGCCTTCCAGCCATCCAAACCGCAAGTTTGGGCTGATATCTGCGGGTCAAAGCGCTTTTAGACAAGGCCAGCTTCGCTGTCCAGAAACTGTGCAGACGGATCAAGGCGTTGCCGCAGTCGCGTAATCCGTTGGAAAGCCGCCGATGCCGCGTTGACAGGCTTGGCCGGCCTGTGGTCTTTACCCACTGTATCGTACGGCCACGTCGGGAGAGACCGGCACTGGTAGCCGGCGCCGAAGGAGCAACCGCCCCGGAAACTCTCAGGCAAAAGGACCGCGTGGCTTTGACAGCATCTGGAAAGAGGCGCCGACGGGTTTAGGTCCGGACAGCGTCCGCCGACGGGATAATACTCTCAGGCACAGCGACAGATGGGGCTTCGACTGGTGTCCACGGGAAATCGTTCCCGGGGAACCGCCGAGGGCCCCCCGATGCTTGCGCGTGACGACAAAGACTCCCTGAAACGCACCCCCCTTTACGACCTGCATGTCTCGCTCGGCGGCAAGATGGTGCCGTTCGCCGGCTATGACATGCCGGTGCAATATCCGGCCGGAGTCCTGAAGGAGCACCTTCATACCCGAAACGCAGCCGGCCTGTTCGACGTCTCCCACATGGGCCAGATCGCGCTCCGGCCGAAATCCGGCAAGGTCGAGGACGCCGCCCGCGCGCTGGAACGGCTGGTGCCGCAGGATATTTTGGCGATTGCGCCGGGCCGGCAGCGCTACGCCCAGTTCACCAATGGCGAGGGCGGGATTCTGGACGATCTGATGGTCGCCAATTTCGGCGATCACCTCTTCCTGGTCGTCAACGCCGCCTGCAAGGCCGAGGACGAGGCGCATCTGCGCGCGAATCTGTCCGACACCTGCATCATCGAGCAGCTCTCCGACCGCGCGCTGATCGCGCTGCAAGGGCCGAAGGCGGAATCCGCGCTGGCGAAATTATGTGCAGAGGTATCAGCCATGAAGTTCATGGATTCCGGCCCGCACAAGGTCGCCGGCCTCGACTGCTTCGTCTCGCGCTCCGGCTATACCGGCGAGGACGGCTTCGAGATTTCGGTTCCTGCAGGCGATGCCGAACGGCTCGCCAGGGCCCTGCTGGACAATCCCGACGTGATGCCGATCGGGCTCGGCGCCCGTGACAGCCTGCGGCTCGAAGGCGGGCTTTGTCTTTACGGCCACGACATCGATACCGCGACCACGCCGGTCGAGGCCGCACTGGAATGGTCGGTGCAGAAGAGCCGCCGCACAGGCGGCGCGCGTGCCGGCGGCTTCCCCGGTGCGGACAAGATTCTGGCCCATTTCGACCACGGCGCATCCCGCCGCCGCGTCGGCCTGCGCACCGAGGGCCGCGCGCCAGTGCGCGAGGGCGCGCTGCTGTTTGCGGACGCGACCTCCGGCGAGCCGATCGGAAAGGTCACCTCGGGCGGTTTCGGCCCGAGCCTGAATGCGCCGGTCGCGATGGGCTATGTGCCGACAGCATCGAGCGCGCTCGACACGAAACTCTTCGCCGAGGTGCGCGGCCAACGCCTGGCCGTGCAAATCGCCGCCATGCCCTTCGTGAAAAACACCTACAAACGCTGAGGACCGAGAAAATGACCACGACGCTGTACACCTCCGACCACGAATGGCTCGCGATCGACGGCGATGTCGCCACCGTCGGGATCACCGACTACGCGCAATCGCAGCTCGGCGACGTCGTGTTCGTCGAATTGCCCAAGCTCGGCCGCACGCTGAAGAAGGCGGAAGCCGCCGCCGTCGTGGAATCGGTCAAGGCCGCATCGGACGTCTACGCGCCTGTTACGGGCGAAGTGCTCGAGACCAACCCCGAGCTCGCGAGCGAGCCGGCGCTGGTAAACTCGGACGCGCAAGGCAAGGCCTGGTTCTTCAAGATCAAGATGGCCGACAAGAGCGAGCTCGGCGGCCTCATGGATGAAGCGGCGTACAAGGCCCACACGGCGTGAGATGATGCAGACCCAACCGATCGTCATGCCCCGCGAAGGCTCAGGACTATCGCATGAGAGTGTACGCGATGTTCCCACAACGTCATGGCCGGGCTTGTCCCGGCCATCCACGGCCTTCGCGCGGCACCAAGAACGTGGATGCCCGGGACAAGCCCGGGCATGACGAGTTTGTGGCACGGACGTGCAGAAGCAATGTGATCTGATCCCCTTATGCGATTGCCCCTGCGCCTGCGGGCATGACGGCGACAAGAACATCTAAAGCGAGGACCCATGATGACCGCGCACCGCAAATCCAATGGCGACACTACCAGCTTCGTTCGCCGCCACATCGGCCCCTCCACGCGCGACGTCACCGCGATGCTCGAGGCCGTCGGCGCAAATAGCGTCGATACGCTGATGGCGCAGACGCTACCCGCTTCGATCCGGCAGACGACTCCACTCGATCTCGGCAAGCCGTTGAGCGAGACCGAGGCCATCGCGCATATGGCCGAACTCGCCGCCCAGAACCAAGTCTTCACCTCGTTGATCGGCCAGGGCTATTCCGGCACGATCTTGCCGGCGGTGATCCAGCGCAACATCTTGGAGAGCCCGGCCTGGTACACGGCGTACACGCCCTACCAGCCCGAGATCAGCCAGGGCCGGCTCGAGGCGCTGCTCAACTTCCAGACCATGATCTGCGATCTCACCGGGCTCGACGTCGCCAACGCCTCGCTGCTCGACGAGGCAACCGCGGCGGCGGAAGCGATGGCGCTCGCGGAGCGGCACTCGAAAGTCGAAGCAAAGGCCTTCTTCGTCGACAAGGACGTGCATCCGCAGACGCTCGCCGTGATGCGCACCCGTGCGGAGCCGTTGGGCTGGACCCTGGTCGTCGGCGATCCCCTCACCGATCTCGACAAGACCGACGTGCTTGGTGCGCTACTGCAATATCCGGGCAGTTCAGGCGCTGTGCGCGACCTCAGGCCCGCGATCGCCAGCCTGAAGGACAAGGGCGCGCTTGCGATCATCGCCGCCGATCTGCTGGCGCTGACACTGCTCGCCTCGCCCGGCGAGCTCGGCGCCGACATCGCGATTGGCTCTGCCCAGCGCTTCGGCGTGCCGATGGGCTATGGCGGACCGCACGCGGCCTACATGGCGGTGCGCGATGCGCTCAAGCGCTCGCTGCCCGGCCGCATCGTCGGCCTCTCCGTGGATTCGCGCGGAATGCCGGCCTATCGCCTCGCGCTGCAGACCCGCGAGCAGCACATCCGTCGCGAGAAGGCGACCTCCAACATCTGCACCGCGCAGGTGCTGCTCGCCGTGATCGCCTCGATGTATGCGGTCTATCACGGCCCCGAAGGCCTTTCGCAGATCGCACGCAACGTGCATCGCCGCGCAGCCGTGCTCGCCGCGGGCCTGCGCAAGCTCGGCTTTGCTCTACAATCCGACAGCTTCTTCGACACGCTCAGCGTGGTTACAGGCGCGAAGCGTGCCGAGATCGTCGCGCGCGCAACCGCAGAGAAGATCAATCTCGGCGTTGGCGACGACAGCTTGCGCATCGCGCTCGACGAGACCACCACGCCCGCGACGGTGGAAGCGGTCTGGCGCGCTTTCGGCGGCCAGCTTGCTTATTCCGAGATCGACGCGACCACACGCGAGGCGCTGCCGGAGGCGCTCAAGCGCGCGACCTCCTTCCTCACTCATCCCGTGTTCCACGCCCATCGCTCGGAGACCGAGATGCTGCGCTACATGCGCAAGCTCAGCGACCGCGACCTCGCGCTCGACCGCGCGATGATCCCGCTCGGCTCGTGCACCATGAAGCTGAACGCGACCACCGAGATGATGCCGCTGACCTGGCCGGAATTCGGCTCGTTGCATCCCTTCGCCCCGCGCGAGCAGGCCCGCGGCTATCACGCGCTGTTCGCGCGCCTGGAGAAGTGGCTGTGCGACATCACCGGTTATGACGCGATCTCGTTGCAGCCGAATTCGGGCGCGCAAGGCGAATATGCCGGGCTTTTGGCCATCCGCGGCTATCACGCGGCGCGTGGCGAGACCCACCGCAAGATCTGCCTGATCCCCTCCTCCGCCCACGGCACCAACCCGGCTTCGGCCGCGATGGTCGGCATGGACGTGGTGGTGGTCGCCTGCGAGAAGAACGGCGACGTCGACGTCAACGATCTCCGCGCCAAGGCAAAGAAGCATTCGAACGACCTCGCCGCCGTCATGATCACCTATCCTTCGACCCATGGCGTGTTCGAGGAGCATATCCGCGAGATCTGCGACATCGTGCATGGCCATGGCGGCCAGGTCTATCTCGACGGCGCCAACCTCAACGCGCAGGTCGGCCTGAGCAGGCCCGGCGATTACGGCGCCGATGTCAGCCATCTCAACCTGCACAAGACCTTCTGCATCCCGCATGGCGGCGGCGGCCCGGGCATGGGCCCGATCGGCGTCAAGGCGCATCTCAAGCCGTTCCTCCCCGGTCATCCCGCGACGGATGGGAAAGCGCAAGTCGGCCCGGTCTCGGCCGCGCCGTTCGGCTCGGCCTCGATCCTGACCATCTCCTACATCTACATCCTGATGATGGGCGGCGAAGGTCTCAAGCGCGCCACCGAGATCGCGATCCTCAACGCCAACTACGTCGCAGCAAGGCTCGATGTGCACTTCCCGGTTCTCTATAAGAACGAGAAGGGCCGTGTCGCGCATGAGTGCATCGTCGATCCCCGCGCGCTGAAGACGACCTCAGGCGTCACCGTCGACGACATCGCAAAGCGCCTGATCGATTACGGCTTCCACGCGCCGACCATGAGCTTCCCGGTGCCGGGCACGCTGATGATCGAGCCGACCGAATCGGAATCCAAGGCGGAGCTCGATCGCTTCTGCGATGCCATGATCGCGATCCGGAAGGAAATCGCCGAGGTCGAGGCCGGCCGGTTCAAGATCGAGGCGTCGCCGCTGCGCCACGCCCCGCACACCGTGCACGACATCGCGGACGACGATTGGAAGCGCGCCTACACCCGCGCCGAGGGCTGCTTCCCCGCAGGCACCTCGCGCACCGACAAGTACTGGAGCCCGGTCGGGCGCGTCGACAACGTCTATGGCGACCGCAATCTGGTGTGCTCGTGCCCGCCCGTGAGCGATTACGCGGAGGCGGCGGAGTAACACGATGCGTAGGATGGGTAGAGCGTAGCGAAACCCATCACTGCATTCCGTTCTAAGGATGGAAAGTGCGATGGGTTTCGCTTCGCTCTACCCATCCTACAGCCTACGGCAGACGATTTTATTTATCTAAGGCCCAACCAGCAATCGGCTTTCGCGATCCCATCGCCAAAGCCGTTCGTTGGTCAGCTCCGTGCCACCCCACCAGCGATAGATCCGGTTGTGGCGCCACATGTCGTCTTCGCGGGCAAAAATTGAACGCCCGAGTTCGGTCAGCGTGACCTTCCACTCGCTCCTGCCGAAGTAGCGATCCTCATTGTCGAACGCCGGATCGCCCAAGAGGACCGCCGGCGCCGAATGTGCCCCCAATTCGAGCAAAGCATCGCGCGCGTCGTTTTCGTCGAACACATCGCGCATCCACCACGCTTCGGTGACACGCCTCGGGTCCGTGTGCCCGTCGTTCACAAAGTCCAGAATATCCATTTCGCTGGCCCCCAGGCCCGTGACGCTGTCCGGAAGCTCTTCAAGCAACGCAATGAGCGCCGGTCGAAGTCTCGGCAGCATCGTCAGATCCGTCATCAGAAGATCGAAACAGGGCTTTGGCGTTTCAGCCCGATAGGCCTGCCAGGCGAGGCTGGCCGTCACCAAATGGTTGTCGGTCACCTTGAAGGCCGGCAGCTTCCATTTTGCGACAGACTCTGGAGCATAGTTGGCGACCTCGTCATCCGTATGCACCAGGCTGAGCTTCGTCGTGATCTCCTTGTAAGGGCGAAGCAGGTCGAGCAGCCAGACGAGTACGAGCTGATCGTTTGCTCGAGGATCAACCCACAATTCGATCGAGTCAAACTTCGTGCAGAGTTCGAAGAAACCGATATCGCGCGTGCCGAAACCTTCCAGCCAGTCTCGACAAACGTCGTCGAGCCAATGATCGCCTGGATTGCAGTGCTTTGCCGACCGCCGCTCCAGCCCCATTAAAAGCTGCTCTGCGGAAGGCAATTTCCTCCAGACGAAGCACGTGTAGAAGCCGAGCGCGATATTCGCCAGTTTGGACTGGCGAAGCGTGTCTGCCGCAAGATGGTTCGTGGTCAAAATCAGATGTGACACGATCAGCTCTCAAAGGAGTCCGGCGCGCTGTGTGGCGCCGGCAACGGTCAAATCTGTCGTCGAAACAAGGTGTGTCATGCCAATGACTTCACGATGGCGTCGTCAAAACAGACCCTTAACGCCACAGCCGATCATTGGTCAGATGCGTGCCACCCCACCAGCGGTCGATCGGATTGTGGCGACTGAAATCCTCCTGGTGAGCCAGAACAGCCTCCCCGAACTCGGTCAGTGACAGTCGGCTGCGGAGATATGCGGCATGCCGATCCCTGTGATTCTCGCGGTCGATCGTGCGCAGTTCGTCGTCCAATCCGGCCACTGCGGGCTTGGGGCCAAGCGCGAGCCCGTCGAGCAACCGACCCAACTCAGTCTCTCCAAACACGAACGTGCGCCGATGCGAGCGCAGGTGAAACAACGCACCCGTGTTCGCAAACCCTCTGGCAAGCATCTCCAAGAACCGCATCTCGGTCGCACCGAGTCCGGTCGCAGGCGACGGCAGTTCTGCCAAAAGATCGAGCAAGGCCGGGCGCAGCATCAGCAATGCACTGAGATCCTGGTGAAGGAGATCGACGCACGCCTCAGGGCTCATCGCACGGTAGGCCGACCACGCCAACCGGGCAGTCTCGAACTCCTGGGCCCTAACAGGCACGACATGGATGTGCGGCTCGGACGCAGCGAGATCCTCACCGTGTGCTGTCGTCAGCTCGGATGAGACAAGTCGAAGTCGAAGTTTTGGCACCAGTGAGGAGCAGGAGCTGAGGTGGTCCAGCAGGCAGACGAGCTGCAATTGATCCCGGGGAGCTGGGTCGAACCAAAGTTCAACCACGTCATATTGCTCGCAGAAGTCCGCAAGGGACAAGTCTTTGCGATCCTTGATGCTCTTGGGCCAGCGGATGCCCCAATCAGACCAATGATCACCAGGCCCGAGATTCGCCGAACGCGGCGCGAAATAGGCTGCGAGCTTCTCGGGCGAGGGCAGCGGTCCCCACTCAAAGTGAAACGAGGATGAGATGACAAGCTCCGCCAGCCCGGACCGTGCGAGCTGGCCTCCGGACGAACTGGTCAAGATCAGACGCTTCATCGCACCACCCGGTGCCCCCACGCAAAACGAAACAGGCGCCGAAGACGTCGGCAACTCAACGTCCTCAGCGCCCGCTCCTCGCGAAAAACTCTACTGTTGAAGCTTACTCGTCGCCCGGCTCTTCGCCGTCGGCGTCACGCTCGGGGCTGCCGGCGAGAATCTGCTCGGCGATCAGGCCGGAGTTCTGGCGGATCGAGGTCTCGATCTTGGCGGTGATGTCCGGGTTGGCCTTCAGGAATGCTTTCGAATTCTCGCGGCCCTGGCCAAGACGCTGGCTGTCATAGGAGAACCAGGCGCCGGATTTCTCGACGATGCCGGCCTTGACGCCGAGATCGAGGATCTCGCCCATCTTGGAGACGCCCTCGCCGTACATGATGTCGAACTCGACCTGCTTGAAGGGCGGCGCCAGCTTGTTCTTGACGACCTTGACGCGCGTGGTGTTGCCGACCACTTCGTCGCGCTCCTTGATCGCGCCGATGCGGCGGATATCGAGGCGGACGGAGGCATAGAATTTCAGCGCGTTGCCGCCGGTGGTGGTTTCCGGCGAGCCGTACATCACACCGATCTTCATGCGGATCTGGTTGATGAAGATCACCATGGTATTGGACTTGTTGATGGACGCCGTCAGCTTGCGCAGCGCCTGGCTCATCAGACGAGCCTGCAGACCCGGCAGCGCATCGCCCATCTCGCCCTCGAGCTCGGCCTTCGGCACCAGCGCCGCGACCGAATCGATCACCAGCACGTCGACCGCGCCGGAGCGCACCAGCGTGTCGCAGATTTCCAGCGCCTGCTCGCCGGTGTCCGGCTGCGAGATCAGGAGCTCGTCGATGTTCACGCCCAGCTTGCGCGCATAGACCGGGTCGAGCGCGTGCTCGGCGTCGATGAAGGCGCAGATGCCACCCTTCTTCTGCCCTTCCGCCACCGTGTGCAGCGCCAGCGTGGTCTTACCCGAGGATTCCGGCCCGTAGATCTCCACGACGCGCCCCTTCGGCAGGCCGCCGATCCCGAGCGCGATATCGAGCCCGAGCGAGCCCGAGGAGACCGCCTCGACGTCCATCGAACGGTCGTTCTTGCCGAGCTTCATCACCGAGCCCTTGCCGAACTGCCGCTCGATCTGGGAGAGCGCGGCGGCCAGAGCTTTACTCTTGTCCATGGAAGATCCTTCGACGATACGCAGGGCAGTGGTGGACATTGGGTCGTGCTCCTTATGGCGAGGATTCGCTAGAGGGACAAACGGCTGGCGGGGCGGCGCGGCGATAAAATCAATGTACCCTATTTGTTCTAGGTTCGCAATATGTTCTTTTGGGGATTTGCGCGTTAAATGACGCGCATCAAAGACGGATGCCCTGCGCGCCGTCAGAATTCCGTAATCCTGCGGCACCGAACCTTTTCGCGGTCTGCGGCCTTCTCTGGGATGGGACTCTTGCATGGGAGTCTTGGACGGGACCGCAACTCTGGGGACCTCAGTCATGACGAACAACACGCATCACGATACGAGCCGGCGCAATCCACTGCTGGAGGCGGCGCAGGAGGAGATGCGCAAGTTCGAGCGCAAGGAAAACGAGTTCCGCAAGAAGGACCGCGAAGAGCGTGCCGCCGAGCTCCGTTTGCCGCTGGACGCGATCAAGGTTCACTAAAGCGGCCACGACGAGGGCTTAGGAGCTGACCGAGCAGGCCTACCGACTCGGCAGGCGGCGGTGTTTGGCGCCGGGACCGCGCTGGCGACGGTGCCCGAGCGACCGCCATTGATCTCACGGAGATCGGCACGGGAATAGGGATTCGCAGGGGCCTTGGAGGTGAAATCCGAGGCGATAAGGTATCTAAATACTACCACTAACTCATTGATTGAACGACGGAATTTTCCGGCAGGCTACTGTGCATGGGGTTGTTTTCGTGTTTTTGAAAGGCGCGCATGGGCCTTTCCACCCCGGAGCCGTCCCGGCACTCAACATCACCTACAGCAGAACCAGCAACCCGATGCCGATCACCAGCACTACGAAGCCAGCCGCCGTCGCGGCGGCGAATGACCGCTCTACGTTGTCCATGATGCCACCCCGTTGCCGGTGCGCCACGTTTCCCCCATGGCAGCACCGTCGCTGCGGAATCTCGCCTGCGGTTGTGTCCTGAGTTGTGCGAACGGATGTCGAAATTGGGACCGGTGCGGGGCCAGTCTGCGGCCCCCGAGCTCCGGCTTTCGCTGCCGCCGTCGCGGGCCTTGTCAGGCTGTCGTAAGCTGAGCCGGCTAGGGTCGCCTGGCTATGGTGTTGCAGCCCAGCACCTCAGCCTCCAATAACCTTCTCCCCGCTTGGTTCTTCCAAGCGGGGTTTTTTCATGCTGATTTCCTTGCCGATTTCTTTGTCGATTTTCATGCCGGCCGGCCGGTTTGCGAGCCGCCCTCCTCCTGCGTCAGCCGCAGCGAGAAGGCGCGGATCGCCGGCGCCGCGAGCAGCACGATCGGCAGCATCGCCGCCCATGCGATCAGCCACGACACCATCCAGTGCGCGAGGAAGTCCAGCGCGTTCCCTGCGGGAAAGCTGGCGATGCCCGCGGCGACCAGCGAGGTCAGTCCGGACTGGATGATTCCGAACACGAAATGAGAATAGCGGCGGGGAATGCCCAGCATGACGCGCCCATGTTGCTGACCGTCATCGGACCAAGCAAGGCACATGCCGCCGCGTTCCGGAAGGCGCCCTTACCATCCCAGGAACTCTGTTCATGGCCGGAGAACCACGGAGAGGTCTCGCGCCGCCGCCGGGGCGGTAGCGCGTGCGTTTGCGGGATAGCCGTGCGCTATCCGGGGCTTACCGACAGATTTAGCTTTCCCAGGAATATTATGCCGCCCAGCATGTTCTCAGTGATGGAAGTGAATCGTGGGAGAAGGCCATGAATCACAGGGGCGTCGAGTTCACCGTCGCCAAGACGGCACTTCCCGGCATCTGGCAGTGGCAGTTCCGGATCGGCGAGCAGATCAAGACCGGCCGGACCGAGACCAAGATCGATCTGTTGGCGATCCGGCGGGTACAGCTGCGCATCGATCGCGAGCTGAAGGCGATCGGGCGCGACACGGCCTGAGCGGCCGGACCGAGATCGGCGGCGGCTGGCGCGCCCCGGCGCGCCGCAGCCGTCATGGCCTACAGGACGCAGCGGCGCCCATGGGACTATTCCGTAGCCGACCGGAATTGATCTGCCGACGGTTTGGGATTGGACTGCCCGCGATTATGGCCGTGGGGACGGAGCCATCAGGCGCGATCGGTGCGAACCATGCCGCTCTACTTCTTTCGAATCCGGAACGGCAGCTATTCCGGCTGTGCCGACCAGGCGTCGGAATTTGCAAATCGCGATCTGGCCTGGAAGGAGATGACCAGCGTCTGCGCCGACATGGCCGCCGGCATCGCCCGCAAGCTCCAGGAAAATTCCGAATGGAATATGGAGCTGCTGGACGAGGCCAAGGAGCCCGTGTTCCGGATCCGCATCACATCGGAAACCTTCGAATAGGGCCGGCCCTAATCCGCGCTGGGCAGCCGCCGCATCGTGAATTCAATGTCGCCGCCGGGCAGCTCGCGCCAGGTCTCGACCGCGCTCATATAGCCGGCCTTGGGGTAGCGGGCGAAGAAAGCCTGCGCCCTCTCCCGTGCCGCCGCGCGTGGCAGCGTGAAGGTCTCGCGCAGATAACCGTCGCCGGCCCTCGCGCCGGCCTTGCCGCCCATCTTGCGCCGGCGCGCCATCCGCTCGGCGAGATCTCGCGGACGATCGGCCATGTCCCGCCTCCGTTACGCAATACGCTCTCGCGCAATGTAGGAAGCAGGCCGGCCGAAGTGGAGTCCCGGCCGTAGGCGCCGCCGCCTCCGATCGGGCAGAAGGTCAATTGGCAGTCGTGCCGGACTTCTTCTTCGGCGCACCGGTCGCGGCCGACGCCTTTGGCGCCGCCGACGGCTTCGGCGGGTCGGAGCGCATGCCGCCCCAGGGATCGTTGGAGGCCTTGGAATCCGGAATCTTCTTCAGCGTTTCCTTGTAGGCCTTGTCACGCTCGGCTTCCGCGGCCTTCTCCTCAGGGGTCTTGCCCGGACCTTCCTGCAGCAAATTGAGATTGGGCATTTGCGCAGAGGCCGGTCCCGCCAGCACGGTCGGTCCCGCCAGAACAGCCAGCACCGCGGCCGTACGGAAAAGCTTCATCATCGACTCCTTGATCATCCATGGCGGCGCGGGTCGCCCGCGCCTTGTCACCCCTGTCACAACCGCAGGGGCCGCTCGGCCCGCTAGAGCCGGTCCGATTTGCACGATTTCGGCGCGTGGAGCCAGTCGTCCCAGATCGGGCCGCACTTGGTGCACCCGTTCAGCAACAGGCCGAGCCCGGCCAGACAAAACACGAGAACATACCGACGCAACATCACCCACCCATACCCACTCCGTGGCATCATACCGGGCGAAGTCAGGCATTTTCAAGCCGACGGGACCCCCGGCAGTCCGGGTGACTTTGCCGCGCCGGTCCGCTCGGAATGCCGAACATCCGGCAACACGGAGGAAACGACAGCAATGCCATCGCAGCCAGAAGCCGAGTTCGGCATCACTGAAGCCAGACGCATCCTCGGCGAGGTCTTTGCGCCCTGGGTCCAGGATCTCAACCTGTCGGTCGAGCGCATCGAGCACCTGCCGCCGCCGGACGTGCCGGACTGGCAGCCGGCAGCGCTCCTGCGCATGCCGTTCTCGGAGCGCCTGTGCCGCAACGGCGGCGTGGTCTGCGGCCAGGCACTGATGGCGCTCGCCGATACCGCCATGGTGATTGCGAACCTCGCCGCCAACCGCGGCTATCGTCCGATGACGACGGTCGACCAGACCACGCATTTCATGCGCGCAGTCTCCTCGTCGGACGTGCTGGCCGACGCCCGCGTGGTGCGACTCGGGCGCACCATGAGCTTTGGCCGGGTCACGCTGCTCTCGGCCACCGACAACAAGCCGGTGGCGATGGTGTCGAGCGCGTTCGCGATGCTGCCGGGGTGAGCATCAAAGAAGAAAGCCGCGTGAGCGCAAAGCGCACCGCGGCTCTCGATAGCGTCATGTCGAGACAGGAAGCGCGATCGCGCTTCGCGCCGTCACGCGGGAGAGGTTACTTGCCGAGCACTTCGTCAGCCGCCGTGACGATGCTGACGTTCGGATTTTTTCCGCAATAGCTGCCGAACTGCTTGGCGTTCTCGACGAACACGTCAGTGTCGATGATCGCGTTCTCTTCATCGCCCTTGTACCAGCCATCCATCCAGGTCAGCACCATCTTGATGGTGTCGTCGCCGCTCTCCAGGAACTGCTTGCAGCTCATGGTCGCGAGATCGAGCTTGGTGGCGTGGGCGGGCATGGACGACAGCGAGAGCGCTGCAGCGAACAGAAGCGAAAACGTGGTCTTCATCAATATCTCCATCGGCGCGTAGCGCCACAAAGGAACGGCTTGGGGGAAAATCCGCGGAGTGACTTCCGCTTCGACGTCGTAAACGAAATCTGAAGCGCTGTGCAAGTAGCGCCAGTATTGAATTTAGTTCAACGTAATTTCTATGCACTACTTCACAAATATCATTATGGATTAACGCGGATGATCGAGAAGCGTGCAGCGCAGCGTTACCGTGTTTTCAAGGGTGGAACGATCACCTTTGAAAATTGCGGCATCACGTGCACGGTGCGAAACATGTCGGCGAACGGCGCCGCAATCGACCTCGATGCCCTCGTCACAGTGCCGCAATCGTTCACGCTCGCGATCACGCGCGACAATTTCGTGCGCAAATGCCGCCCCGTCTGGCGCAGCGAGAGGCGCATCGGCGTCGCTTTCGAACAGTAGTGCGCATGATGTGAACGATCGTTCGCATCGCGCGCGCGATGCTGCGTCATGTTCGCGCGATACGACGTCGGCGACGCCAGCGCAGGCTTACAACCACGAGCGCGACAATCGCGAGCGCGATCGCCGATGATGCTGCAAAAAATCGTCCACCGGGACGATCGATGGTACGCGACCATAACGACGGCCCCTCGCCCGGCCGCGCCAGGCGAAACGCAACGACGCTGTCGCCAATCGAGGTGCCTGCCTCGGAGTGGCCGCCGGCGCCGATGGCAACATACTGCTCGCCCTTCCAGAGATAGGTCATCGGATTGGCGACTCCGGGCACCGGCAGCCGGCCTTGCCACAGCTCCCTTCCGCTTCGCGCATCGAAGGCGCGCAAATAGGCGTCCATCGCGCCGGTGAAAACGAGCCCGCCTGCCGTGACCGCGAGCCCGTTGACGAGCGGCGCACCCCATGGCAGCGGCACGCCGAGCGGGGCGAGATCCTCGGTGGTGCCCACCGTCGAACGCCAGAGGATCTTGCCGGCCTTCAGATCGACCGCGACCATCTCGCCCCAGGGCGGCTTGTTGCAAAGAAGCCCGAGCGGCGACATTGCCACCGCACGTGACATCGCAAACGGCGCACCATTCTGCTGGCCGAAATCATGACCGGGCGGAGGCTCGAATCCGGCCGCCTCCGCCCGCGGAATCAGCTTGATGAGATGAACGGCCCGGCTGGTGTTGGCATAAAGGATCTGGTTGACGGGATCGAAGGCCGCACTACCCCAGTTGACGCCGCCGCCGGTGAAGGGAAACTCCAGCGTGCCTTGCGTTGAGGGTGGCGTGTACAGGCCCTCGTTGCGCGCCTCTGCGAACTGCTTCTCGCAAGCTGAGCGGCGCAGGCCCGGAACGAGCGAGAGCGCATCCTCAGCCGAGATTTTTTGCGACATCAGCGGTGGCACATGCGTCGGGAATGGCTGCGTGGGCGACAGCCGTTCACCTTCCGCGGCCCCCTGCGGAACGCTGCGCTCCTCGACCGGCCACACCGGCTTGCCGGTGTCGCGATCGAGCACGAAGACAAAGCCCTGCTTGGTCGGCTGGATCACGACATCGCGCTGACCTTCGCCGGTGTCGATGCGCGTGAGCGTTGGCTGCGCCGGCAGATCGTAATCCCAGACGTCGTGATGCACGGTCTGGAATGCCCATACGAGCGCGCCGGTCTCGATGCGCAACGCGACCACCGAATTGGCATGCTCGTTATCGCCAGGCCGCATGCCGCCCCAGAAATCCGGCGACGGCGAGGACGTCGGCAGGAATACCAGTCCGCGCGCCGCGTCGACCGACATCGGCGCCCAGACATTGGCGTGACCGGCTTCGATGCCATCGCGCTTGAGCGGCTCGAAGGTCCAGCGTGGCTGACCGCTGCGCGCGTCGAACGCGCGCACGATTCCGCTCGGTGCGTCGACGCGGCGGTTGTCGCCGATCGCGGAGCCGACCACGATCACACCCCGGCCGACTGCCGGCGGCGAGGTGATCTGGAATTCGCCGGGCCATTCCAGCTTCATGCCTATATCGGGCCTGACCTCACCGCCCTTGCCGAAGTCGGCACAGGGGATTCCCGTCTTCGCATCGAGCGCGATCAGGCGGACATCGTTGGTGCCCATGAAGATGCGCGATCGACATGAGGCATCTACAGGCGCCTCGTCGTCGAGCCAGTAGGTGACGCCGCGGCAGACGTAGCGGTTGGCGGGACGCTGGTTGATCGCGATCTTCGGATCGTAGCGCCATTTCTGCGCGCCCGTGCCAGGATCGAGCGCGATCACCTCGTTGAAAGGCGAGCAGAAGATCAGACTGTCCTCGACGAACAGCGGCGTCGCCTGGAATTTGGTTCGCCGCATCACCCCGGGCGGCCGCGCCGCGAGATCGCCCGTGTGGAATTCGAAGGCCCGAACCAGGTTGCCGACATTGTCGGGCGTGATCTCTCGCAATGGCGAGAAGCGCGAGCCGCCGGGATCGCCACCCCAGCTCTCCCAGGCGATGCCTGGCCGCGACGAAAACAAGAGGAGCGTGACGAGAGCGGCCAAATAGCATGAGCGGGTCGCCAGCGCCCGCCTCACCTATTTCGGCTTCTTGGCAGGTTCAGGCGGACGCGCCCCGCTCCACGGATCGTACTTCTCCTTGGACTCGGGAATGCGCTCGAGTGCGGCCTTGTAGGCCTTCTCGTCGACCTTAGGCTTGTTGTCCGCCTTCTGGCCGCCCTCGTTAGGCTGACGCCTGCCGCCGCCCATCTGCGCCTGCGCGGAGGCAACCGCCAGCGCCAGCACCGCGGCCGCTATGACCAAAATCCTCATGGGCGCAATCCCCCTCGTCTGGGGCACAAACTAGCCGGCAATTATGGAATAGCCAATGCTGCGGGCCCCAGGGCCTGAGGAAATCTTGGCTTCGGGAAATGCTGGCTTCAGCAAATCTTGATCGGCCGGGTCTTCGTCGGATCGCATTCGTGCCTATTTTGGCCCGCAGGGGACCTTCACGGATGTTGCGGATCATTGTTCATGCCGTGCTGCTGGCCAGCGCGCTC
Organism: Bradyrhizobium sp. Kon37; assembly: GCF_055807535.1. NCBI lineage: Bacteria > Pseudomonadati > Pseudomonadota > Alphaproteobacteria > Hyphomicrobiales > Nitrobacteraceae > Bradyrhizobium > Bradyrhizobium sp. Kon37. The sequence continues at coordinate 55,588 of NZ_JBVVOY010000007.1, read as the reverse complement.
GCGCTCGGGGCCTGCGGCTTTGCCGACAGCCGCGCACCGGTGCCCGAGTTCATGCGCATGAAGGAGGCCGAGCAGCCGCCGCCCGAAGCGCCCCCCGACGTCAAACGCGTCGTGCGCGAGCAGATCGAATTCGTCTTCCTCAGCACGTCCTATCCGCGTGAGGTGCATGTCGCCACGCCCCATCGTGAGGTGCGGGGACCAGGCTGGACAGCTTGCGTCCGCGCCCAGCTCACCTCGGCGACCGGATCGCCGCTCGGCCCACAGACCTACATCGTGACCATATCAGGCGGAAAGGTGGTCGATCGCCGCCGCGCCGAAGCGGACGACATCTGCGGATCGGAAAGCTACGAGCCGATCTAGGAACAAATCACGCCGACAAGCGATCCGGTTCCGGGAAAAACCTGTAGTTCTGCCGGAACGATCGCCGCCTCCCCTTCTTGTTACCGCCGAGGGCAGTTTCGAGGAGGACATGATGAGGACATTCACGATTGCGTTGCTGGCTGGCGTCGGAGCTTTGGCAGCGGTGAGCGGCGCGAAGGCCGCCGACGTCTATACGACCAGCGAATACACCAGCCCCGATCTCGTCCAGCAAGTGCGGCTGGTCTGCGACGATTCCGGCAATTGCTATCGGACCCGCGGCGGTTCGCGCGTGATCGTGCGCGACTCCTACGCGACCATGCCGCGCGACCGTTACTACGAGCGCCGCACTTATCGTGACTGGGACGATGGTCCGCGCGGCGGCGTCGGCATCCGTGCGCCCGGCGTCAGTGTTGGCGTCGGTGTCGGCGATCGCTGGTAGTCGATGAAACCATGACAGGCAGGACCGGACGAGACAACTCGCCCGGTCCTGTCCATGTCAGGTTTCGAGCGGATCTGCCGGCGTGACGACACGCGTTGCCGACGGAAGCTGCGCGATGAAGCGGGCGAGCACCATGCCAGCACACATCGCGGCGACGAAGATGAATGAGGAGGCCGAACCAAATCCGAGCGCGGTCAACGCCGGGCCTGGACAAAAGCCCACAAGGCCCCAGCCGATACCGAAGATGGCGGGACCGGCGATAATTCTCGGATCGATGTCTTTTCGCACTGGGACATAGAAGCGATCGGCGAGGACAGGCCGCGCGAGTTTGAAGACGCGGCTGAAGCCGACGAAGGTCACCGCGACCGCGCCGGCCATCACGAAAGCGAGGCTTGCATCCCACGTTCCCGCCGGGATGCCGCCGACGTCCAGGAAATTCAGGACCTTTGCCGGGTTCGACATGCCTGAGACGATAAGGCCAAGCCCAAAGACCACACCGATCCCGAATTGAATGAGGACTGCCATCGCGGTCAGCTCCAGTGCCGCATCACGAAGACGGTTGCCATTCCCGCCGCCATGAACGTCATGGTCGCGACCAGCGATCGCACCGACAGCCGCGACAAGCCACAGACGCCGTGGCCGGAGGTGCAACCGCTACCCCACACCGAGCCGAAGCCGGTGAGCAGTCCCGCGACCATCAGAAGTGGCGTTCCGGCGGCGATCGTTTGCGCCGGCAGGCTTCCGGTGACAAGGCGCACCAGAACGGGCGCGACGATAAGGCCCGCGACGAAGGCGAGCCGGCCGGCCAATTCCCGATCCTCGTAAGGCGGAAACAGTCGCGCCGCGATACCGCTCACCCCGGCGATCCGCCCCGTCGTCCACATCAGCAGCACGGCAGACAAACCGATCAACGCGCCGCCAAGGAGCGACGCAATCGGCGTAAAGGGTGTGGCGACCATGATGATCCTCCAAGTCGAGAGCAATTCTGGCGTATCCATTGAGGGGCATCCGGCGGGTCGCGGCCGGATGCTCAACGAGACGTTAATATTACCATTCGAATTGAAGCGGCGTCCCAACTGTATTTTCCAATCTTTGCGCTAAGCATGGCCTCCTGAACGGGGACGACGGGACGTGGTCGACATCGCGCACCAGGCTGCGATCAATCCGGCATCGGCAAAGCCTGCCGCGGCGGCGCGCGCGCGCGTCCCGCTTACGGCGATCGAACCCGGCCAGTGGCGCGCACTCGCGCAGCGCGCGATCGAGCCGAACGGATATTACCTGCCGGGCTGGGAGCTCGCTGTCAGTGCAACCGCGCGCGGCCGCACCGATGCCTCGGCGCTTCCCGCATACGATGGATCGCGGCTGATCGGGCTGATGCCGGTGATCTCGCTCTGGCGGGCATGGAAGATCCCCCTGCCCGCGCTGGTGAGCGCGCATCCCTACGGCACGCTGTGCAGCCCGCTGATCGACCGCGATGCTCCGATCGACGCAGCGACGCGCCTGTTGCAACAGGCGCGCGCGACCGGAGCGCATGCGCTCGTGCTGAACGATGTCGCGCTCGATGGGGCGGCAATGACTGCCCTCAACCAGGTTCTGAATCGCGACGGCCTGAAGCCGCGCCTCCTCAACTCCTACATCCGCGCCAGCCTCGACGCGACCCAGGACGGTGAGACGCTGCTTCGCGACGCGCTCGGCACCAAAAAGCTCAAGGAGCTGCGCCGCCAACGGCATCGCCTCGAAGATCACGGCGCCGTCGTGTTCGACGTCGCGCGCAGCCCCGACGAGATCAGGCCGGCGCTCGAGACATTTTTGCAGCTCGAAGCCAGTGGCTGGAAGGGCGAGCGCGGAACCGCGCTGGTCCAGCATGTCGGCGATGCAACTTTCGTCCGCCGCGGCGCTCCCGCGCTGGCAGAAACGGCGCAATGCGAGATCATCACCCTTCGCGCCGGCGCCACGCCGGTGGCCGCCGGCATCGTGCTGCGCCATCAGGATCGCGCTTTCTTCTTCAAGCTCGGTATCGACGAGCGCTTTGCCAGATATTCGCCGGGCGTGCAGCTCACGCTCGAGCTCACCCGCCGCCTTTGCGCCGATCCGGCCATCGCCAGCGCGGATTCCACGGCGAGCGCCGATCACCCCATGATCAACCCGATCTGGCGCGGGCGCTTCGCCGTCGGCGACGTGCTGATACCGTTGCGGCGGAACGACCCCATCGTGGCGCTCGTTCACGGAGCGCTCGCGGCGCACGGCATCGCCTACGCGGCGGCGCGCCGCGCAGTTCGCCTGCTTCGAAAATAGAATAACTCCTACTCCGCCGCCTGGGTGTTGATCTCCGCCGAGACCTCGCGGATGGCGCGCGCGAGCATGTTGGGATCCTGCGCGCCGGAGACGGCGTATTTTTGCGCGAACACGTAGGTCGGCACGCCGGAGATGCCCTTCTCGGCGGCTTCCTGCGCGTCCGCCGATACGCGCGCGACGTCCTCGTCGGTCACAAGGCGTTTGCGCACGTCGTCGGCATCGAGGCCAACATCGGCAGCCGCCTGCACCAGCACGTTCAAATCGGTGAGGTCGCCGCCGTCGCGGAAGTAGAGCTCCATCAGGCGCTGCTTCATCTCGGGCGCCTTACCGATCGCCTCGGCCCAGAGGATCAGGCGGTGGCAGTCGGTGGTGTTGGGTTGACGCGCGACAAGCTCGGGCCGATAGACGAGCCCCTCTTCGCCCGCGGCCGCAACGACGCGTCCCGCAATGCCCTTATAGGCCTCGACCGAGCCGAACTTCTTGGTGAGATACTCCTCCCGGCTAATGCCCTCGGACGGCACCCAGGGATTGAGGAAGAAGGGACGGAAATTGAGTTTGACCGGAACATCGGGCACCAGCGCCAGCGCGCTCTCGATCCGGTGCTTGCCGATATAGCACCAGGGGCATACCACGTCGGAGACGACGTCAATCTGGAGCGGCTTTAGGGTGCTCATGAGCGCCTCCTTCGGGCGTTGCGGGTTTGTGGCCAAAGATAAGCCGAACCCATGCCGAGGCAAGGCCGCTAACTCATGGCTGCTGCCATTTGTCGGAGCCGCTCGGCAGTGCGCTCGTCGGCCGGGAAGAAGGTTTCCAGAGCCAGCTCCGACAGCGTGATGTCGACGGGCGTACCAAACACCATGGTGGTGGAGAAGAAACTGAGTATCTCCCCGTCATGTCGCAGCTTGAAGGGGATCGCGACATTGTCGCTCGACAGCGGCGCCGCGCGTGCCGGGATCGGATAGCTCTTCAGGTCGTTGTACAGCTTGATCAGCTCGGGATCGGCGGTCGCCTCGCATTGCCTGTGCAGCCGCTCCAAAAGATGCCCGCACCATTCCGCGAGATTGACCGTGCGCGGCGCCAGCGCCTCCGGATGGAAGGCGAGCCGCAGCACGTTGAAGGGCTGGCCGAGCAGTCGCTGCGGAATGCCGGCGAGCAGCGGCGCCAGCATGCGATTGGCCGAGACCAGATTCCAGTGCCGGTCATAGGCGAGCGCCGGATTGGGCTCGTGCGCCCTAAGGACGAGGTCGATCGCCTGGCGAGCTGATTTCAAGGCGGGATCCTCCAGCGGGCGCTGCGGAAAGGCGGGGGCATAGCCGGCGGCGACCAGCAGCACGTTGCGTTCGCGCAAGGGCACGTCGAGCCGCTCGGCGAGTCTGAGCACCATGTCGCGCGAGGGTGCGGCACGGCCGGTCTCGACGAAGCTCAAATGCCGCGCCGAGATTTCGGCCTCGCCGGCAAGATCGAGCTGGCTCATGCGGCGGCGCTGCCGCCATTCGCGCAAATGGTCGCCGATATGAATCGGTTGGCTGCGTTCGGCCTGCGCCGTGGATGCATGTGCGTTCATGGTCGAGAACCTACCACGCAGATTTCGGCCCTTCCATTACGTCGGAGGTAATCGAATTGGTCCTCGGGCCGGCGCATCCTGGGTCGCAACAGGAGACGACCATGATCGCACTGCTGCTCTACCGGACCGTCACAGACCAGCTAGTTCCCTGGGCCATGGCGCTCGCAACCCGGATGCTGGCGCGCAGCCTCAACATGCCCGAGCCGCTGGTGCATTCGACCGGCGACTACGTCGTCGCGCAGGTCACGGCCTTCGAGCACAGCGTCGGCAGGAGCCTCTGCCCGTTCCGCCTCGCCCGCCTGCTTCGGGCCTGGTGGCGCGGATTGCACTGAGTTTCACCTCGAGCCCACCCCAACCATGGAGACCCACGATGATCGACGCATCCACCTTCCTTCGCAGCGCGCTTCTTGCCGACGCGATCTTCAGCGGCGTCGCCGCTCTCGGCTTCACGTTCGGCGCCAGCGCGTTCGCCTCGCTGTTCAACCTGCCCGAAGCGCTGCTGCGCGAGACCGGCCTGTTCCTGATCGCCTACACGGCGCTCGTCGGCTGGCTCGCCTCACGCGCCTCCGTGGCAAAGCCGCTCGTGCTGCTGGTCGTCGTCGGCAACGCGGCCTGGACGGTCGGCAGCATTGCGCTGCTGCTCTCGGGCGCGGTGTCGCCGAACTTTGCCGGCGAGCTCATGGTCGTGGCACAGGCGATCGCGACCGGCGTGTTTGCCGAACTGCAATATGTGGGATTGCGCAGGAGCGGGAGTGTGCTGGCTGCCTGAGGCTGAACAGAGCACAACCACGGAGCCGGCTGCGCAAGTGCAAACTAGGCCCGCGCGCGGCCGTTCGCCTTGCCAACAGCGACGCCGTTGAGCTTCTTCTTTTTGGCGGCCTTCGCCCCCGCCTTCTGCGCTTTGCGCTCCGTGCGCGCCTTCACCTTGGCGCGCTCGGCCCGCGCCTCGGCGCGCAGCTTCTTGCGCTTCTTCTCGCAAGATTCGCACTTGCAGCCGATCGGCTTCAGGTAGGCTTTGAAATAATCGGTGCCGTAGTCGTAATTGATCTCGTCGCCCGGCTCGATGTTCTTGATGGCGCGGATGAAGACCTTGCGCTCGCGCGGCCGGACGTCGGATTCGGCGTTGGGCCGGCACGAATGGTTGATGTAGCGCGCGAGGTTCTTGCGCACCGAGCCGTCGATGGTCCAGCGGCCGTTGAGCTCGAACAAATATTTGTTCTCGATGTCGTCGTGCGCGGGAATCCGGGAGTCCAGGATCGGTCCGTAATAACGGATGATCCGGGTGCCCTTCTTGATCGGCTTGGTGGCGAAGAGGCCGAGCCCGGTTTTCGAGCGGCCGACGCGATAAGGTTTGTTGGACGAGGTGGCTGGCATGATCACGAAAAACGAGGACGCGAACGAGGCTGAAAGAGCCCAAGCGAAGCCGCTCTTCTAGAACGATTCCGCGCCGCTGTCAGGTGTCTGTCGACCCTGTTTGAACCTTGCCCACAATCAAGACGTCTGACGGTACGGAGTTCCCGCTCGACCAAAGGCGTCGTCATGTTCCGCATCACCACCGCAACCTTGGCCATATTGCTCCTGGCCATGTTGCTGATGTGCAGCGGTCTCGGCCGCGCCGACGCCCAATCCGTGGGCAGCCAATATAGCTCGACGGCCCCGAAGGCTTGCCGCCAGATCGGCAAGCCCAGCGAGCTCGACGGCAGCACCACGCGGGTCTGCAAGGGCAAGGATGGCCTCGTGGTCCTGATCGCCGAGGACGATCTTCGCGAGGTCGTCTCCGTCGGCCGCAATCGTAGGGCCGCGGCCGAGGAACCGGCGGCAAAAGTCTGGTTCGCTCCGTTCAACTCGTCCGAGACCACCGTCGAATGGCGCACCGCCGGGGCTAAGCCGTTTGCGATGATCCAGCGCTGGCACATCGCCGATGGCACCGATCCCGACAAGCAGGGGCGACCGAACACCAAGGCCATGCTCATCGTGACCCGGCTGCCACCCGGCCCGGTCTGCCACGTCGCCTATGTCGACGCGATCGCCAACCCGAACGCCAATGAGCTGGCGCGCAAGGCGGCAGACGAGTTCGCCCGCAGCTTTACCTGCGGCAAGGACGAGGTGAAGATCATCGGCGCACGCGGCCGCGCGGTCGAACTCGCGACGATGCGGTAGGTGCTCGCTGGCAATCAATCAGGGACCCGGCAACTTCCCCGTCACCGGCGACATCAGCATCGCCTCGAGCAGGCGTTCGGGAGTCGTGCCCTCGGGCAGGCGCCCCAGAATATCCTCCAGCCGCCCATCGAGCAGCAGCATGGTAAAACCGTGCACCATCGACCAGGCACGCGCGATCGCGGCGCCCTGATTGAGCGTCAGCGCGTCGCCGCTGATCTGCTCCTGCCGCATCATGCCGACGGCATTGGCGAGCCCGGCGAAGGACGCCTCGGCGGCCTCGTGCAGCGACGGCCTGGAATAGTCGAGGCGCTCGGTGCGGAACATGATGCCGTACATGCCGGGATGAGCCTGGGCATAGGCGACATAGGCTTTCGGCCGCGCCAGCGCCCGCTCGAGCGGGGTGGTGGCGGTGTCGGAGGACGACGCCATCGCCGCATTGAACTGGCGGAAGCCGACCGCCGCGAGCTCACTGAGAAGCCCGGTGAGGTCGCCGAAATGATGGGTGGGCGCCGCATGCGAAACGCCCGCCTCGCGGGCCACCGCGCGCAATGTCAGGCCGGCGAGCCCGTCCCGCTCCAGCACCCGTTCGGCGGCTTCGAGCAGCGCCTCGCGCAGCGCGCCGTGGTGATAGGGCGCCTCGGACTTGACGCTCGCCGGGCGTCGCGCGGGACGCGCCGGCGCGCTCGCCTTCTTTGGGGTGCGCGTACCGCGCGCGGTTTCTGTCCTGATCTCGCTCTTGCCCATCGGCCAGCTATAGGACGCCATATTGACAGTGTAAAGATTTCACTTGACCAAGCCCCCTCACACGGCTATTTCATCTTTACGATGTAAAGATGAGGAGAGATGCCCGTGCAGCAGGACGCCGTTGCCGAACGCCGCCACAACCTCGGTCCGATCCCGTTCGAAGCCGACGCGCCCTTCCTGAAAATCATCGGTGAATTGCCGCGCGAGCTGAACGGCACGCTCTATCGCAACGGCCCCAATCCGCAGTTCGAGTCGCCCGGCGCGCACTGGTTCGTCGGCGACGGCATGCTGCACGCCTTTCACCTTGAGAACGGGCGCGCCAGCTATCGCAACCGCTGGATTCGTACGCCGAAATGGCTGGCCGAGCACGATGCCGGCCGCGCGTTGTTCGGCGGCTTTGGCCGCAAGCTGCCGGATGCGCCGGCGAACCTGACCGATGGCGGCGTTGCGAATACCAACATCATCTTCCATGCCGGCAAGCTGCTTGCGCTAGAGGAAGCGCATCTGCCCACCGAGATCGAGCCCGGTACGCTGGCGACGCGCGGCTATCACAATTATCACGGCCGCGTCGCCGGCAGTTTTACCGCGCATCCCAAGATCGATCCCGTCACGGGCGAGCTGGTGTTCTTCGGCTACAACGCCGCGGGACCGCTGACGCCCACCCTCTCCTACGGCTCGATCGATGCGTCCGGCAAGGCGACGCGCTTCGAACGCTTCGAGGCGCCCTATGCCAGCATGGTGCACGACTTCATCGTCACCGAGAACCATGTGCTGTTTCCGATCCTGCCCATCACCGGCAGCATGGAGCGCGCGATGAGCGGGCGGCCTCCCTATGCCTGGGAACCGGACAAGGGCGCCTATGTCGGCGTGATCAAGCGCAAGGGCAGCGCGAAGGACATCGTCTGGTTTCGCGCTGAAGCCTGCTACGTCTTCCACGTCATGAATGCGTGGGAGGACGGCAATCAGATCATCGCCGACGTCATGCAGTTCGAGGAAGCACCACTATTTACGCATCCCGACGGCACGCCCACCAATCCCGAGAAATCGTTTGCGCGTCATTGCCGCTGGACCTTCGATCTCTCGGGAAATACAGACCGCTTCCAGCAGACCTATCTCGACGATCTCACCGGCGAATTCCCGCGCATCGACGACCGCCGCGCCGGATTGAGGAGCCGTCATGGCTGGTACGCCTGCGCCAATCCACGGCTGCCGATGTTCGGCGCGCTCTCCGGCGTCGTCCATGTCGACGGCAATGGCAAGCGCCTCGGCCATTATCTGCTGCCGGCCGGCGACACCATTTCCGAACCGGTCTTCGTCGAGCGGTCGAAAGATGCGGCGGAAGGCGATGGCTGGCTGCTGGCGGTGGTCTGGCGCGCGCGGGAGAACCGCAGCGACCTCGCCGTGTTCAACGCCGGAGATGTCGAGGCCGGCCCCGTCGCGCTGGTGCAGCTCGGCCATCGCGTGCCCGACGGTTTTCACGGCAATTGGGTCGGCGCGCGCTAGCTCCTCTCGACATCGCTGATGTCACCAAAAGGTCTCTCATGCATATGCCCTCGATCGCCGCGGACCGCCTCGCCGTCCTGATCTTGTTCCTGATCTGCGCCGGGATCACGCTCCAGATGATTCGGCCGCGGCGGAGCGGCCTAACCGTCTTCAACGGCGGTATCCTGCTCGCCTTCGTCCTCTCGACCGCTTGTGCGTTACCTGTGCTGTCGCACCTGCCCTGGGCCGGCTTTGTCGACGAAATGGCCGGCCAAGCCGTTGCAGCAATTCAATTTTTGGAAGTCGCCTACGTCATTTTGACACTGTAAAGATTTTGCTTGACCCCGGCTCGCACCTGACCTATTGATCTTTACATCGTAAAGATAAAGGCCTGACCGAGGCGGACCATGGCGATTTTCCTGATCCTCGCGCCCTACGGCGCCTTCACCTTCCTGATGCTGATGACCTCGGCCACGATCAGCGTGTTCGTGGCCTCGGCAATCTGTCTCGCTACCGTCGCGATCGATGTCGTGCGCGGCCGCTCGGTGAAGATCCTGGCCGTGGGCTCGGCGCTGCTATTCGCCGCAGTCGGCCTCCACCTCGCGCTGTTGGACCCGGCGCTCGGCACGCTCGGTGTCAAGCTGTCGGTCGACATCGGCATCTTCGTCATCTCGCTCGGCTCGATGCTGATCCGCCGTCCCTTCACGCTGCAATACGCGCTCGAAGCCGTGCCGGCCGAGACCGCGGCGATGCCCGGCTTTCTCTATGCCAACTACGTCATCACCGGTGCATGGACCGCGGCTGCGCTGCTGATGGCGGCCGCCAATCTCGTGCTGCTCTATGTCCCCGGCCTGCCGCTCTGGTCGAGCCTTGCGGTCGCCTTCGCCGCCCGCAACAGCGCGATCTATTTCACAAAATGGTATCCCGAATATCGCCAGATCAAGTACGGTACACCGCCCGACGCACTGTCCAACGCTCGCTGAACAGGATCGACGATGAAGGACGTATTCGCCCGCCTCGCCTCCGACTTCCTCTCCGCCATCGTCTTCCTGGTCATCTATCTCATCACCGACAACGTCGTGCTGGCAACGTCGTTGGCGATCGCCGGCGCGATCGCACAAGTGATCTACGCGCGGGTCAAGGGGCAGCAGCTGAGCTTCATGACCTATGCGAGTCTGGGACTCGTCATCGTGCTCGGCGCGGTCACGCTGCTCACACATGATCCCCGCTTCATGCTGGCAAAGCCGGCGATCGCGCATTTCGCGATCGGCGTCATCATGCTCAAGCGCGGCTGGATGCTGCGCTATATGCCGCCGATCGTCACCGAGACCGTCCCTGAATATGTAACTGCCGCGGGTTATGCCTGGGCCGTGTTGATGTTCGTGATCGGGGCGGGCACGATCGCAGTCGCCTCGACCGGCGATCTGAAGCTGTGGGCGTTCTACATCTCCGTCGTCGCGGGCGGTGCCAAGATCCTCGCCTTCGCCGTGCAATATGTCGTTCTGCGGCTCATCGTCACCAGCCGCCGGCGCGCCGCCGCCCGCGCCTGATTGCCGCTCACGCGACGTTGGTCAGCCGCCATGAGTTGCGCTATACGCTCGCCCCAGGACTGGCTGCGGATCGTCGCGGCCTGCCTGGATCTGTTCGGGAGACGGGAATGGCGGTAGACGGCAACTGGAATCTGACCATGACGACGCCGATGGGCGAGCGTCAGGCAACGCTTACGCTCCTGAGCTCCGGCGGCACGCTGACGGGCACGCAGGGCGCCGAAGGTCAAACTACCGAGATCTTCGACGGCACCGTCAGCGGCGATGCCGTCAACTGGAAGGTCTCGATCACCAATCCGATGCCGTTGACGCTCGAATTCATCGGAACCGTCTCCGGCGACAACATGAGCGGTGAGATGGGCATCGGCCCGATGGGCAGCTTCCCGTTCACCGGCACGCGCGCGTAAGCCGCGCGGCAACCGTGCGCGCGCTCGGTCTCATCGCGGCGACGATCCTGTGTGTCGCGACCCAAGCGGCGCGCGCGGACGATGCCGAACCGGCGTGGCGGGCAAGCGCGCTCGCCATGGTGCCGGCAGGCTATGTCGCCGGCACGGCCTATCGAACCGAAGTTTCGACGGGCTACCTCGCCGTCTATCCGGCCTCCTCGAACGACCCGAAGTCACTTGCAAGCGTGTTCGTCGCGCGCCAGGCTCTCGTGGTAGCGCTGACGCCGGATGCGACGCGCGCAGTCTCGGCCGAATTGAAGCCGCGTAGCGGGCCGGATCCTGACAACGACGACACCGAGTTCGCAAAGCTGCACGCCGATCTCGCCGCCAGGCGCTCAACGCTTCCCGACGGCACCGAGCCCTGTGATTTCGGCGCCTGGTCCGTCGACAAGGATCCTGACGGCCTCAACGTGCGTGCCGAACCATCGGTCAAGGCGCGTGTGCTCGGCACGCTTCCGCCGCCCTACCGGCTCAAGCTCGGCGGCAGCGAGAACACGCCCGATGGCGGCTGGCTCACCGAATTCCGCATCATCGGCTTCAAGAGCGGCTGGTTTCTGATCGAAGGCGCCAAGCCGCCGGGCAAGGACTACGAGGACGACAAGAAATATCCGCGCAGCGCGCCAAAGCCCTATGCCGGACGCGGCTGGGTCGCCTCCAACAAGGTCGGCGCGTCCTACGCCAATGGCGCGACACGCATGGGCGGCCTGTTCCAGGCGCCCTTCGTCGATGCGAAATGGATGCCGGCCCAGCGCGAGCTCGGCGGCCCGATCGACACCGACGGCGGACCGAAGCACATCTTTGCCTGCAGCGGCCTCTGGGGCCTCGTCGAGAGCCAGGACGGCGTTCGCGGCTGGTGGCGCGGACTGTGCTCCAACCAGGTCACGAATTGCAGCTGAGTGGTAAGTCTCGTGTCCCGGACGCGATGCAGCGCGAAGCGGTGCGTCGCAGAGCCGGAGACCCATGCCGCCACGTGGACCTCAGATCAGCAGCGCATCATTTCATGCTGCGCAGCGTCCGGGGAACGCGGCCTCAGCCGAGGTTCAACTCCTTGAAGAAGTCGTTGCCCTTGTCGTCGATGATGATGAACGCCGGGAAGTCGACGACCTCGATGCGCCAGATCGCTTCCATGCCGAGCTCGGGATATTCGAGCACCTCGACCTTCTTGATGCAGTGCTCGGCAAGATTCGCCGCGGCGCCGCCGATCGAGCCGAGATAGAAGCCGCCATATTTCTTGCAAGCCTCACGCACGGCCGGCGCGCGGTTGCCCTTGGCGACCATCACCATCGAGCCGCCGGCTGCCTGGAACTGATCGACAAAGGAATCCATGCGGCCAGCGGTGGTCGGGCCGAACGCACCGGAGGCATAGCCCTCCGGCGTCTTGGCGGGGCCGGCATAATAGACCGGATGGTTCTTGAAATAGTCCGGCAGCGGCTCGCCCTTGTCGAGCCGCTCGCGCAGCTTGGCATGCGCGGAATCGCGCGCGACGATCATGGTGCCGGTCATCGAGACCCGCGTCTTGGTCGGGTATTTCGAGAACGTCGCCAGGATATCCTTCATCGGCTGGTTGAGGTCGATCTTGACGACCTCGCCGCCGAGCGACTGCTCGACCTCAGGCAAATACTGCGCCGGGTTGTGCTCGAGCTCTTCGAGATAGACGCCGTCCTTGGTGATCTTGCCGAGCACCTGGCGATCGGCCGAGCATGACACGCCCAGCCCGATCGGCAGCGAGGCACCGTGACGCGGCATGCGGATCACGCGCACGTCGTGGCAGAAATATTTTCCGCCGAACTGCGCGCCGACGCCGAGCGACTGCGTCATCTTCAGGATTTCCTGCTCCATCTCGAGATCGCGAAACGCGTTGCCGTCGGGCGAGCCGTGGGTCGGCAGCGCGTCGAGATAGCGAGCCGACGCCAGCTTCACCGTCTTCATGCAGAGCTCGGCCGAAGTGCCGCCGATCACGATGGCGAGGTGATAAGGCGGGCACGCGGCGGTGCCCAGCGTCAAGACCTTCTCCTTCAGGAAGGCGAGCAGCCGGTCCTTGGTCAGCACCGAGGGCGTCGCCTGGAACAGGAAGCTCTTGTTGGCAGAGCCGCCGCCCTTCGCCATGAACATGAACTTATAGGCGTCATCACCTTCGGCATAGATCTCGCACTGCGCCGGCATGTTGTTGGCGGTGTTCTTCTCCTCGTACATCGACAAGGGCGCGACCTGCGAGTAGCGCAGATTGCGGCGCAGGTAAGCATCGCGCGCGCCTTCCGACAGTGCCGCCTCGTCGTCACCGTCGGTGATGACGTTGCAGCCCTTCTTGCCCATGATGATCGCGGTGCCGGTGTCCTGGCACATCGGCAGCACGCCGCCGGCGGCGATGTTGGCGTTCTTGAGAAAGTCCAGCGCGACGAACTTGTCGTTTGGGCTCGCCTCGCCGTCCTCCAGGATCGCGCGGAGCTGCTTCAGATGACCCGGCCGCAGATAGTGGTTGATGTCGCCAAAGGCGGCTTCCGACAGGGCCCGCAGCGCCTCGCGCGACACCACCAGCATGTCTTTCCCCAGCACCTTCTCGACCCGCACGCCCTCGGCTGTGATCTTCTTGTAGGGCGTCTCGTCCTTGCCCAGCGGAAACAGCGGCGTGTGCTTGTAGGGCGGAACGGGCTTTGCGGGGTCGGGGAAGGCGGTGGGAGCGTTCATGGTCTGGAATCTCGGGGTTTTGGAGCCCTCGCATGGGCCCCTTTCATAGAAGCGTTCTAAGCTTTTTTGCCGCAAAGGGAAGGCGCTCTGGTGCGGTCGGGGCATCCCGATTCGGCGCATGGCGAGCTATTTTCGGCGGCTGTCGGCGGACACCAGGCCCTCATGATGCCAGTGAAGACCCTGGGTGCACCCCTTGCGCTACGCGCGGGACGACGATTGAATGCGCCCGCTAAGGGGCTTTTCATCATGACATTGAACTTGCACGTCCGCGGCGCGATCCTGGTCGTCGCCGCCATCACCGGCCTTGTGACCCTCGCCTCTCCGGCCCGCGCGGACCGCTGCGATGACAGCGCCAAGGAGCTGGCGAACCAGGTCGATCGCCTCAAGGTGAATTTCCGCGCCGCCAACGTCGTCTACCTGACGCACCCCGCGGCCAAGGAATTGTCCGTGGCTTGCCGTGGCGACAAATATTCGATCGAGCTCTATGCCAAGGGCGATCGCAAACCGAAACCGGAGTTCTTTGCCTTGGTCGGATCGATGGCGGCGATCGTCTTTACCGTGACCAAGGACGATACGACGACGGGCGCGACACGCTGCCTGAAGCGAATGGGGCTCTTGCGCGGCGACAAGATCAGCATGCGTTACCGGCGTCTCAACATGGAATGCACCCGCACCAAGACGGATGCGTCCATCGCGATCACGCGCGGCAAGGACGAATAGGCCTACACCGCGCGGTCACCGCGGGCATAGTCCGACCGCGGAACGAAGCCGCCCGCCACACATTCCGTCATTGCGAGCGTAGCGAAGCAATCCAGACTGCCTCTGCGGAGAGACTCTGGATTGCTTCGCTACGCTCGCAATGACGAGGAGAGAGCCGACGTCTCCTCAAATCATGCAGTTGCGGAAGTGAACACAGCACATCCCACCGCACCAGATCCCTCGCATTTTAACGATTGGCTTGAAGGAAATTTCGCGTCTCGCGGCGCAGTGTCAATGTTTCCATGTGCGAGGATTTCTGGATGAGCGTTTCCACCGTTTCGCCGCCGCCGATCGCGATCGTGGTGCCGAGCTACGACACGACCAAGCAGCAGGACGATCAGGCCAAGACCAAGGACAACGATCCGACCTACAAGCCGCCGCCGCCTGCGCCGCTGCCGCCGGGTCAGGGTACGCGGATCGATCAGCTCGCCTGATCAACCGCGTCGAAGATGAAATGCCCGATCCGGTCGATCGGGCTTTTCGCGTGTCCGGCCGCAACTTCGCCGGATAGCCGGACCAATATCGTGCGCGGCTACCCTGAGACCTGCGCATGATCGCAAGACTGCTGTTGCAGAGCACGATCACCACCGCCGCCATGGGCGCGCTGCTGTTCGCGTCCGCGGGCACCCTGCATTGGCCGTCGGCCTGGGTGTTCCTCGCGACCTCCGCCCTGCTCGGCCCGCTCTGCGGCTGGTGGCTTTACCGGGTCGACCCGGCCCTGCTCGCCGAGCGCCTGCGGCCGGTCCTGCAAAAGGACCAGCCCGCTGCCGACAAGGTGTTCATGACCGTCTTCGTCGTCGCGATGCTGGTCTGGCTGGCGGCGATGGGGCTCGACCGGCGTACGCTGTCCTCCGACATGCCGATGGCGCTGCAGATGCTCGGCCTCGCCCTGTTCCTGCTTTCGACGCTGTTCATCCTCTGGGTCTTCCGCGAGAACTCGTTCGCGGCGCCGGTGGTGAAGCTGCAAGCCGAGCGCGCGCAGCGCGTGATCTCGACGGGGCCTTATGCCCATGTGCGCCATCCCATGTATAGCGGCATGATCCTGTTCTTCGCCGGTGTGCCGCTGCTTCTGGGCTCATGGTGGGGACTTCTGATGGTGCCGCTGTTCATCGCCTTGTTTGCGGCCCGCATTCGCATCGAGGAGCGCACGCTGCACGAGGGCCTGCCGGGCTATGCCGACTATGTGACGCGCGTGCGCTATCGGCTGCTGCCTGGCGTGTGGTGAGCGCGCGCGTCACTCTGCCGTGCACGTCCCGCCGGACCGGCTAACCATCCAATTCGCGGTAACGGCGGAAGATGCCCTGTTCGTTGAAGGCAATGCGGCGCCGGCTATCGAGATAAGCCTTGATGTTCGGCCGCGCCGCAACGCGGTCGTGCAGGCCGACGAGGCCCGGGATATCTGTCTCGAACGCCTTCATCCGCTTCGGGAAGGCGTAACGCAGCCCGTCGACGATCTGGAACAGCGAGAGATCGACATAGGTCAGCCTGCGGCCGGTGACATAGGCGCCGCCATTGTCCTGAAGGAGCTGTTCGAAATAGCCGAGATATTTCGGCACGCGCTCGCCCCAGAAGTCGGCGGTGCGCTTCTTCGCCGGCGGTTTCTGATCTTCGTAGTAGAGCGAGGGCCCGAGCGGGTGATGGGTGTCGTGAATCTCGACCACGAAATCGGTGATCGTCAGCTGGAGCTGATGCACCCAGAGTTGACCCGCTTCCGACTTCGGGGCGAGGGCGTGGCGGGCGCCGAGATAGAGCAGGATGTTCGCGGTCTGGCCGATGACGAGCTTGCCGGCTTTGAGGAACGGCGGCGCAAAGGGCGGCGTGCCCTTGTGCGCGTCCATCATCTTCATCATCGCAGCTGTGCCGCGTGGGCCACGCGCCACGTCGACGTATGCCGCGCCCGCCTCCTCCAGCGCCAGCCGCACATATTCACCGCGGCCCTGGATCTCGGGCCAATAATAGAGCTCGTATTTCATGGAAACTGTCCGTGATTGCGTGGTGGCGAGTGTAGCACGCAATCACGAACGCCATGACGGCGGAGCGAGTTCCGCGTCTCAATTCGACGCGAAGCAATACAGCAGCCCGTCGCCGCCGGTGCTCTTCAGATCGGCCTGCGAGCAGCCGCCGTCGGGACCGCGCGAGGGATGCGAGCTGTTCCACGATTTCGACGGCTCGTCATCGCGCAGGCCTTGACGGTCGGCGTGGCCGACGACCGCCGCGCCTTGCGTGCTCGACGTCCAGTTCTTGCAGGTTTTGTCGTCGCCCGCGGGAAATGCGCTGCCGTCGGCTTGCGAACCCGTGAGGATGTCGTGCCGGTTCGGCGTGTCGCCGCGGCCGTTGATGACCTCGCCCTTCTCGCTGAGCGCGGTCTGCTTGGTGAGGTTGTTGGCCGCTCCGTGCAGGTCGGCAACGTCCTTGGCGATTGCAGCGCCCTTGGCGTTCTGCCACGGTCCCTTGCCGATGCGGTCGCGCGCGTTGACGGCCGGCTTGCCGTCGGCGGCCTGGGTCGAAAGATAAGCGCGCCAGGTCTTACTGCCGGCGCCGCCGGCCTGGGCCAGCTTCTGGCACTGCGCATCGGCCCCCTCCAGGCCGCCGAGATCGGCGCCCTTGCCAGGACCGTTGGACGTCACGAAGAACGTCATGTCGGCCGACTGCGCCTGCGCCGATGGCGCCGCAAGCAAGGCCGCGGCGAGCGCGAGCCCTGAAATCGTCACGGATCTCTCAATGCGGATCATCCTGTCCTCCCTTTGTGTTGTCGTTGGCCGCCAGATTTCAACCCGACGCAGCCCCGCTTATTCCGATGCCGCGATGCGAGACCCCCAAAAGAAAAAGGCTCCGTGCAAGAAGCACGATGCCCTGGTTATTTCATGTCGCCTGCGATCAGTTGGTCAGCGGGATCGCCGACGATTCCCAGCCGCTTCCCGACCGCCATGTCGATTAATTGCTTCCCGGAACAATGGTGCCGGGCGAGCATACCAAATGGGCCGGTCCGCAAGTGATCGTCCAGGGGAGGACGCGGGGGGACTGTGGCGGGACCGTTCAGGGCGGTATCCGCGATCACATCGGGGCTGCGCAGGGCGCGGCGAAGGGGAGATCGTCATGCACCGGACCACCATCCGCCCAATCACGGCAATTGCCGGCCGTGCCATGCTTTGCTGCCTTGCCGTCGGTCTTGCCATCGGTCCGAACTGCGCCTCGGCCGCGGAATTGCTCAAGGCCCGGCTTGCGCAAAACCTCGGGCCGATCTCCGGCCTTGCGATCGTCGCCAAATCGAAGGGAATTTTCGAAAAGAACGGACTGGACATCACGGTCTCGAACTTCACGTCCGGCAAGCAGTGCCTGGACACCGTGATCGGGGGCGGCGCCGACATCGCGACGACGGCCGAGGCGCCGGTCACCGCTTCGGCGATGGCAAACCAGCCCATCGCCTTCGTCGCCGGCATGGAATATTCCGATCTCAAGACGCTGGTCGCGGCCAAGGCCGGCATCAAGACCAAGGAAGATCTTCGCGGCAAGCGAATAGCCTTCACTGCCGGCACCGGCAGCGAGGTTTACACGGCGACCTTGCTGAAGTCGGTGGGATTGACGCCCAAGGATGTCACCCTCGTCAATCTGCGGCCGCAGGAGATGCTGCCGGCACTTGCAGCCGGAAGCATCGACGCGTTCGACACCTGGGAGCCCCACGTCGCCAACGCGAAGAAGGCCCTGGGCGAAGCCGTTACTGAGGTCGATACAAAGGGCACCTACTCCGAGACGTTCAATATCGTCGTCATGAAGTCCTATCTGGACGCCAACCCCGTGCTGGTTGAGAAATTCATCGCCGCACTGATCGATGCCGAGATCTGGATGAAGGCACACCCGGATGAAGCGATCACGACAGTGGCGGACGCGGTTGGAATGAAGCGGGACGAACTCGCCCCCATCTGGGCCGACTATGTTTACCGGGTGCGTCTCGACGATCGGCTGATCGAGATTCTCAAGACCCATTCCGCATGGCGCCTCGAGAGCGGCAACCATCCTCCGGGAGCGGCGATGCCCGACTTCAGCAAGGTCGTCGTCACCGAGCCACTGAAAAAGGTCGATCCCGCACGCGTCTCCTTATCGTGGAAATAGGCACCCGCGTGGCCATGCCGGAAGCCACTTCAGCAGCAAGCGATATTGCCATCCGCACTGGCGGTCGCGCTCGGCGGCCGAATTCAGTTCGGCTTCGCCGCATCAATATTCTGGTCGGGGCGCTTTCGCTCCCCTTGTTCATTGGACTCTGGGAACTGATCTCCCGTTCCGGGACCGTCAACATGGTGCTGTTTCCACCGCCGACGGTGGTTGCTGCGGCCGTGCTTGAGTGGATACGAAGTGGACAGTTCTTTAGCGATCTGTTGGCCAGCCTCTTTCGCGTCACCACGGGATTCATCATAGGCGGCGCGCTCGGCATCCTGCTCGGTGTTCTCACCGGCCAATTCCCCGTTATCTCGAGCTTGCTGTCCCCGCTATTCCATATCTTGCGGCCGATTCCGCCGATTGCGTTCGTGCCGATCGTCATCCTCTGGTTCGGCCTGTCGGAGGCGGGAAAATTGTTCCTCGTCGTATGGGGCGTATTCTTCACGGTATGGCTTTCGACTCACATCGGCGTGCAGAAGGTCGACCGTGGCCTGATTCGGGCGGCGTTGATGCTCGGCACGCCCCGACGGCAGATGCTGCAGGAGATCGTGCTGCTGGGCGCGCTTCCCTACATTGTGGTCGGGTTGCGCACCGCCGTCAGCATCTCCTTCTACACGCTTGTCGCGGCTGAACTGGCCGGCGCTTTCGCCGGCATTGTCTACAGGATCGAGATTGCGCAGCAGAATTTGCAAACGGGCCAGGTCATGGGCGGGCTCGCAGCGCTCGGGTTGATGTCGTTCATCGCCGACCGGCTGTTTGCGGCTCTTGCCGAACGTATCGTCTGGTGGCGCTGATGTCGGGGTCTCGATCGAGCATGAAGCTGGCGCTGGCAAGTTCGCCTGCCTCCGACGAATCGGCGCGGAAACAACCGGCCATTCAAGTCTCGAACCTGAGCATCGTTTTTGACACCAAGCGCGGGCAGATCATCGCGGTCGATCGCGTTTCGTTTGACGTGGCGCCCGGCGAGTTCGTTTGCATCGCCGGTCCCTCCGGCTGCGGCAAGTCGACGGTGCTCAATACGATCGCCGGGCTGGAAGTGCCGTTCGAAGGCGAGATCCTGGTCGAGGGCGCGCCCGTCTACAGTCCTCGTCCCGATGTCGGCATGGTGTTCCAGCAGCCGCATCTCTTCCCCTGGAAGTCCGTCCGCAGCAACATCGCCCACGGCCCCAGGATGCTCGGGAAGTCCAGGACGGAAGCGTATGCCATCGCCGACGATCTGATCGCGATGGTTGGCCTCAAGCGTTTCGCCGACGCTTATCCGAACACGCTGTCCGGCGGCATGCAACAGCGCGTGGCGATCGCGCGAGCGCTGGCCAATCAGCCCCGTGTGCTGCTGATGGACGAGCCCTTCGGGGCGCTCGACGCGCAGACCCGCGCGGTGATGCAAGACAATCTGCTGGCGTTGCGCGACCGGATCAAGGCGACAATCGTATTCGTGACGCATGACATCGATGAAGCCATCGTGCTGGCCGACCGCGTTCTCATTATGAGCGCGGGACCCGGCCGCATCCTGCGCGAAGTCGCGGTCAAGCTGCCGCGCCCACGGTCGAGTTCTGTCATGGTCGAGCCAGCTTATCTGTCGCTCAAGAAGGATTGTCTCGACGTCATCCGCGCAGAAGGGTTGCGGGCGTTCAATCAGTCGGACGCGGACTGACGACGCGGAGCCCGCGGGTCTGAGGCGACGCAGCGGGCTGGCATGGTTCTTGAATAGTCGATGCCGGGTCTCACATGCGGAGCCGGCCATGCACAGGGCGAACAGCGCGATAGCGGCAGGTGTGATGCTCGCGGAGTCGGACGATCTCGTCAGACCGCTGCCCGGCTTGCTGGATGGTCTCAACCGGGCTGATTGCAATCGCTTGCGTGCGATCGGACGCGAAAAGATCCTGGATGCCGGCCAACTGGTTTGGTCTCAGGGCGACGCACAGGCCGGGATCTACCTGATCAGCGAGGGGCGCATACGCAGCTACTATGCTGCACCGTCGGGGCGCGAAGTCACGCTCGCCTATTGGTTTCCCGGCAACTTCGTCGGCGGGCCCGACATATTCGGGACGGGCCCGCACATGTGGACATCGGATGCGGCCGAGCGCAGCCGGTTGACGTTCATGCCCGGACCGGCACTGCGGCGGCTTGCGCTTGAATCGCCGGCAATCGCCGTCGCCTTGCTGGATGCCCTCGCATTCAAGGCGCGATGCTATTCGGCAATGGCCCAGATGCTTGGGACGCGCTCGGTCACCGAGCGGCTGCACAGCCTGCTGATCTTCCTGTCGCACGTCTACGGCGTGAAGCGCGACAACGAGGTCGTCGTCGGCATGCCCTTCACCCACGGTGATCTCGCCAATCTCATCGGATCCA
This sequence comes from Bradyrhizobium sp. Kon37, assembly GCF_055807535.1. NCBI lineage: Bacteria > Pseudomonadati > Pseudomonadota > Alphaproteobacteria > Hyphomicrobiales > Nitrobacteraceae > Bradyrhizobium > Bradyrhizobium sp. Kon37. The sequence goes on along the minus strand of NZ_JBVVOY010000007.1, from coordinate 34,600 downwards.
CCCGCCAATGGGTGACCGTGCAACTCGCGCGGCTCCAGGACGAAGGCGTGATCAGATACGAAAGATCCGTGATTTCGATTCTGGATGTTTCTACGCTCGGGCAGGCGATCGGATAATGTCCGCCCTTTAGCCGCCAGACTTCAACTCGAACGCCGATCCGTCTGCGCCGGCCTCGAACCGCCGCGCCAGTCCGATCAGCGCGCGATCGTGCCAGGCCGGCGCCAGCAGGGTCACGCCCATGGGCATGCCGTTCGGCAATTTCGCATTCGGAACGGCGACGCCGCAGAGATCGAGTAGATTGGCAAAGTACGAGTAGTAGCCCAGACGATTGTTGAGGGTGATCGGATCACGATTCATCTCCTCCAGTGTGAACGGCCGCGGTGCAGTCGGAACCACCAGGGCATCGATGCCGGCAAAGATTGCTTCGGCGTCGCGGCGTAGCCGGTGCAGCCGGTGAATGGCGCCAAACGTGTCGATCGCCGAATAGCCGGCGGCTGAGCCCAGCACGGTTCTCGTGACATCGAGCAAGGCGCCGGATTCGACGTCGATGAGCGAAGCGATGGCAGAGTGCCGCTCCGCGACCCAGGGACCGCTGAACATCAACTCCCCGGCCTGGCGCAATGGGGAGAAGTCCACCTCGATCGCCGTTCCTCCGATATGAGCAAGACGTTCGCAGGCGCTCTCGTAAAGTTTGCCGCATTCCGACATGCCGAAGCATTCGAGATCTGCTGGCGCAACGCGGCCGAACCGGAATGATGCCGCCGCCCCGTTGGTGGGGAAAACGGTTCTGGGCAGGCGGCTGTAGGGATCTTCGAAATCAAACCCTTCGATGATGTCGAGGATTGCTTCGCCGTCGCTGACGGTATTGCAGAATACGGACACGCAATCGATCGTCGGACAATTCGGCACCAGGCCACGCGATGATACCAGCCCAACGGTCGGCTTGATTCCGACAATGTTATTGAACCCGGCAGGTATGCGCCCCGAGCCGCCGGTATCGGTGCCGAGCGCAAAGGCGACGTGCCCGGCCGCCACGGCGACCGCGGACCCGGAACTGGAGCCGCCCGCAACATAGCGCGCATCGGCAACCGACGCGCAGGGGCCATGGGGCGAGCGCACGCCCGACAGGCCTGTGGCGAACTGATCGAGATTGGTCTTTCCGAGGCAAATTGCGCCGGCTGCGGTGAGGCGTTCGACGCTATGCGCAGAATGCCAGGGCGTGTAGCTGAAAGCCGGACATGCGGCAGTGGTCGGCATTCCCGCGACGTCGATATTGTCCTTCACACCAAATGGAATGCCGAGCAGCGGAAGATTTTCGCCCGTCCGCGCGCGCGCCACCAGCTGATGGCATTCTTCGAGTGCCTCCTGTCGTGGGCGAAGATAGATCCAGCAATTGCGGTCGCGCTCGGCCTCGATCCGGTCATACGCCGTTCCGATCGCCTCCAGCAGCAGGGACGAACTCCTGGCAATGCCTTCGTAGTTTGCCCTGAGGCGCGCGACACACTGGCTCACGGAATATCTCCTCATCCAACCGGCAGGCGCGAAATTGCGGCAGCTCTGCGCGGCCAACAAGCAATTAAGTGCTTCGCCAAATGGCCCGCTGAACCGAAACGTGCCGCTCAAACAAAAAGGGCGCCGTGCCGAAGCACGACGCCCTCGTTTGTCGCTATACGCGCGATCAGATCAGTTGGTCTGCTGGATCGCCGACAATTCCCAGGCGCCGCCAGGACGCCGGGCAAAGGTCCAGACTTCGGTGGCCTCGCCCGGCTGCTCGCTGCCGGCGACAATTGCGCCGGTGTTGCGGTCGAGCGTCTTGTCGGTGAGCGCGAAGCGCAGCGCCACAGTCGCGTAATCGGTCTCGCCTTCGCGCCAGGATTCCGCGAGATCGCCCTGCAACAGCTTCACGCCGCTGACCTTGTTGACGACGTTGCGGGCGCGGTTCTGGCCGAGGTCCTGCTCGAAATAGGAGACCATTTCCGGCGTAGCCAGCGTGTGCAGCTTGGCCACGTCCTCGTTGGACCAGGCGGACTGGACGTCGCCGAGCAGGCGCTCGAACGCTTCATAGTCGTCCGGCTTGATCTCGAGCGGTGCGTTGTTGGCGCCGAATCCGAAGCCACCGCCAAGACCGCCACCAAGACCACTACGATTGTTCGCCTGCGGTCCCGGACCCGCACCGGCGTCAGCGTTGGCATAGGCCGCCTGCGGGGTGTGGCGGCGCTGCCACCAGGACATCGCCAGCCGAACCACGAGCACCACGAGCACGATCTGGATGATCAGACCGATGATCGACGATAGGCCGCCGAGCCCGCCGAACAGGCCACCGCCGAACAGCATGCCGAGCAGACCTGCGCCGAGGAAGCCGGCCGCAAGGCCGCCCATGAAGCCGCCGGCCCGGCCGAACAGGCCGCCGCGCGCGGGTGCGGCGGCAGCCGAATTCATGCCTGCGCCCGGCTGGGTATAGGTCCGATTGAACTGCGAGGTCGAGCCCGGCGCGGTCGTGGTCGACGGCGGGGCCGAATAGGTGCGCGAACCGCGCGAACCCGAAGACATGCCGCCACCGACGCGCGCGTCGGCGGACGAGATCGCCAGCGCAGTCGGCAGCGCAAGCGCCAGCACGACGGCAATCGTCTTGAAGATGCTGCGGGAGCGTTGCGAGAAATTCATGTTGGTTTCCCAGATCCCCGGCATGGGGACGTGCCCCTAAGATGGGCAGCCTTCCGTAAAAAGGAAGCCACTATCGGAACTTATGGCTGCGGCCCTCAGTCGCGGGGATGTGGCAAAAGCCCATATTTGGCGGCAGCTTGGCCGGGTGAGCCAAGGAGCCGCGGTCGCGGGTTACCGGTGGCTGTTGAGAGCTTTTTTCCCGTCATTGCGAGCGAAGCGAAGCAATCCAGGCTGTTTCCGCGGAGGCAACTGGATTGCTTCGTCGCTTCGCTCCTCGCAATGACGGAGAACGTGGAGCCCGCGCCCTCACCCCGCCTTCGCCATCGTCTCCTTCACGGCCGCCACGAGCTGGCTGAGCGTGAACGGCTTGGGCAGGAAGTCGAACTGCTGGCCTTCGGGCAGGCTCTTCTCGAAGGCGTCTTCCGCGTAGCCGGAGACGAAGATGAACTTGATGTCGGGGTTCTTCTCGCGCATCGCCTTGAGCAGCGTCGGGCCGTCCATCTCCGGCATCACGACATCGGACACGACGAGATCGATTCCGCCGCTCTGCTCTTCCAGCACCTCCAGCGCCTCGACGCCATTCTCGGCCTCGACCACGGTGTAGCCGCGCGAGCGCAGACCGCGTGCGTTGAGCGCGCGCAGGCCCTCTTCGTCCTCGACCAGCAGGATGGTGCCCTGTCCGGTGAGATCGGTGCGGGGCTTGGCGTCCGCCGTGGACCCGGCTTCCTTCGCGGCACCATTGCCGGCGCCAACGACCGGCGCCGGCTGCTCGACCTGCACCTCCGGCTCGGCATGATGGCGCGGCAGGAAGATCTGGAACGAGGTGCCCTGCCCCGGCTCGGAGTCCACGTAAATGAAGCCACCGGTCTGCTTGACGATGCCGTAGACGGTGGAGAGCCCGAGACCGGTGCCCTTGCCGACTTCCTTGGTCGAGAAGAACGGCTCGAAGATCTTGTCGCGGATATCGGCGGGGATGCCGGTACCGGTGTCGGCGACCTCGATCCGCACGTAGTCCGCTGCCGGCATGCCCTTGTAGGCCAGCCTGGCCGCTTCCTCGGTGGTGACGTTGGCGGTCCGGATGATCAGCTTGCCGCCGTCGGGCATGGCATCGCGCGCGTTGACCGCGAGATTGACGATGACCTGCTCGAACTGGGAGACGTCGACCTTGACCGGCCAGAGATCGCGGCCGTGGATGGTCTCGTGCTTGACCTTCTCGCCGATCAGGCGGCGCAGCAGCATGGCGAGGTCGGAGAGCGCATCGCCGAGGTCGAGCACCTGCGGCCGCAGCGTCTGCCGCCGCGAGAACGCCAGCAACTGCCGCACCAGCGTGGCGGCCCGCGTCGCGTTCTGCTTGATCTGCATGATATCCTGGAACGACGGGTCGGTCGGCTTGTGCGCGTTCAGCAGGAAGTCGTTCGCCATCATGATGGCGGAGAGCACGTTGTTGAAGTCGTGGGCGATGCCGCCGGCGAGCTGGCCGACAGTCTCCATCTTCTGCGACTGGTTGATCTGGTTCTCCAGCGCGCGCCGCTCGGTGGTCTCGAGCATGTGCACGATGGCGGCTTCCGCGTCGTTCTCACCCCCGTCGACCGGCGTGACGAAGAACTGGCCCCAGCGCTCCTTGGTTCCTTCCAGCGCGACCTCGACCGGCGCGATGTCGGCCTGATTCTCGGCGGCCTGGTTGATGGCCGCGATCAGCAAATGACGGTCGCGCGAATTGACCGCGCGGAAGATCGACTTGCTGGCGCTGTCGAGCCCCAACGCCTGCCCGAGCTTGGCGTAGCGCGCATTGGCGCGCACGACGTTGCCGCCGCGGTCGACGGTGGCGATCGCCATCGGCGTATGGTCGAAGAAGCGCATGAAGCGCACTTCGGCGGCGCGGTCCGGATCGCTGCGCTCGTCGCGGGCGCGGCTGATCACCAGCGTGCGCGACGGGCCTGGCGCACCGTCGGCGCCGAAGGCGAGCTTGTGATAGAGCCGCACCGGCATGGTCTTGCCGGTACGCATGCGCAGGTCGATGTCAAAGACTTCCGTCTTGACCTCGCCCGGCACCGCCACAATCGCGGTCAGCAGCGAAGCGCCGTCGCCGGAGACGATGTCGGTGAGCTTCAGCCCGCCCGAGCCGATCTCGGCAAGGTCGTAGTCGAGCCAGTTCGCCAGCGTCGCGTTGACATAAGCGAGCTCGCCGGCTGGATTGACCGAGAAAAAACCGCAAGGCGCGTGATCGAGATATTCGATCGCGTGCTGGAGTTCCTGGAACACGTCCTCCTGGCGCTCGCGGTCGCGGGTGATGTCGGCGATCGACCACACCGCGTATCTCGTCTCGCGCTTGCCGGTGCCGAGGGGCCGCACCCGCATGCGCAGCCAGCGGCCCTGACTGCCGTCATTGCCGGAGATGCGCACCTCTTCCTGTTGCCGCTTGCCTTCGCGCGCGGCTTTCAACAAGCGGAACACCGCCTCGGAGACGTCGGGGTTGCCGATGAAGACGCGCTCCACGGGGCGCACGTCCTGCGGGCCGGCAGCGCCGGTCAGCGTCAGATAGGCCGCATTGGAATAGACCACATGGCCGCGCGGGTCGGTCACGGCGAGGCCATCGAAGGCGTGATCGGCGATGCGGCCCATCACGGGATCGTCGAGATTGCGATCGACGAAGCGGATGATGCCGGCGGCGAAGGCGAACAGGTTGAACAGGCCGACCATCGCCAGCACGGCGAGGATGCCGAGGATATAGGGCTGGGCCTGCGCGCGCCCGAGCGTCATCAAGCCGACGGCAACGGCGACGAGCCCGGCGGCCACCAGCAACACCAGGGCAATGCTGCCCGAGCGCGGCGACGGCTCTTGCGCCGCAACGGGCTCGCGTGTGAGGTCGTGGTCGGTCTCGGCAGTCATCTCAAGCTGGCACAGCCTGTCGGCAGAGAATCAACGCGCTACAGGGCGCGCAGGGTCCTCCCTGCCTGAATCGGACCCGCAGGCGCAAGAGCAGCAGGGGCGAAAGGTACGCTGATTCCCAGATTACGGCCATTTCCAGTACTTTTCAGGGGTTTTATTGCCGGCTGGCACCGAATCCGCTCTTCAGACGCATGACGTAGCCGATGACTTCGGCGACCGCATGGTAGTGCTCGGTCGGGATTTCCTCGTCGATCTCGACGGTGGCGTAGAGCGCGCGGGCGAGCGGCACGTTCTCGACGATCGGGATGTCGTGCTCGCGCGCGATCTCCCGGATCTTGAAAGCGAGGTTGTCGACGCCCTTGGCGACGCAGATCGGCGCCGACATGCCGCGCTCGTAGGACAGCGCGATCGAATAGTGGGTCGGGTTGGTGATGATCACGGAGGCCTTGGGAACCGCCGCCATCATGCGCTTCTTGGAGCGCTGCTGGCGCAGTTGCCTGAGCTTGCCCTTGATGTGCGGGTCGCCTTCGGACTGCTTGTACTCTTCCTTGATCTCCTGGAGCGACATCTTCTGCCGCTGGAACCAGCTGCGATACTGGAAGAAATAGTCGCCGATGGCGATGATGGCGAGCGCTGCGACCACCGCGGCGAGCAGATGAATGGTCAGGCTGGTGGAGGCGCCGAGCAGGGCGGCCGGATCGAGCCTGACCATCGCCTCCATGCGATGCCGCTCCGGCCACAGGATCACGGTCATGACCGCGCCGAGCACGATCAGCTTGCCGAGACCCTTGAGGAAGTTCGCCGCCGCTTGCTTGCCGAAGATGCGCTTGAGGCCCTCGGCAGGCGACAGCTTGCTGAACTTGGGCTTGAGGGATTCGGCCGACCAGACCAGGCGGTGCTGCAGCACGTTGCCGGCAATTGCCGCGAGTACCAGCATCAGCAGCGGCACGCCCACCGCCGCGAGCACCGCGACTTCGATCTGCTGCATCAGGGCGAGCAGAGCCCTGCCGTCGGTCTTGATCATCCAGGAATTGGCGAGCAGGTTGCGCATCGGCGCCAACAGCCCGCTGCCGACCGATCCCGAGAAGCTCGAGACCACGAGCGTGGCGCCCGCGATCATGAACCAGGTATTGATCTCCTGGCTCTTGGCGACGTCACCGCGTTCGAGCGCCTCTTCGAGACGTTTTTGCGTCGGGTCTTCTGTTTGACTCTCTGGATCGTTGTCTTCCGCCATCGATCACCCGGTCACTTGAGTGGCATCATCTGGTGCATGACACCGATGAAATAGTCGAGATAGGTGCCCATCATCGCCGTGAGCACCACGGCGAGCACCAGGAAGCCGGCGAAGATCGAGAGCGGCACGCCGACGAAATAGACCTGCATCTGCGGCATCAGCCGCGCCAGCACACCGAGCCCGATGTTGAAGACGAGGCCGAACACCAGGAACGGGCCGGAAAGTTGCAAGCCCAGGCGAAACGCGGCGGCAAAGGCGCGCGTCGCCAGCGCGGCGACATCGGCGCTCGACACGGTCTCGCCCGGCGCGAAGATCGTATAGCTGTCGTTCAGTGCCGCGATCACCAGATGATGACTGTCGGTGGCGAACAGCAGCGTGACCCCCAGTATCGTCAGGAAGTTGCCGACCAGCACGCCCTGCTGTCCCTGCGTCGGATCGACCGAGGTGACGAAGCCCAGCCCCATCTGCTGTGCGATCACGGAACCGGCAACCTGCAGCGCCGACAACGTCACCCGCGCGGTCGCTCCCAGCACGATGCCGATCACGATCTCATGCAGCATCAGGACCAGCAGCGGCGCGATCGAGCCCATGTCGACCTGATAGGCGTTACGATGCAGCGGCAGGATGATCAGCGTGAGCAGCAGCGCGATCGACAGTTTGATCCGTGTCGGAATATTGGTCTCGCCCAGGCCCGGCAACAGCATCACCATCGCGCCGACCCGGGCAAAGGCGAGCATGAAGGAGGCGGCAAGCGCCGGCAGCAGCGAGACGTCGATGCGCATGACGGGCGCATAGTACCTCAGCCGCCGATGATTCGCGACGATATCCGCAGCATGTGGGAATGCAGCGCGTCGGCCATGAACGGCAAGGCCAACAGCATTGTGGCAAAGATCGCCAGGATCTTTGGCACGTAGATCAGCGTCTGCTCCTGGATCTGCGTCAGCGCCTGGAACAGCGACACGACGACGCCGACCACGAGGCCGACCACCATCAGGGGCGACGACACGATCACGATGGTCCAGATCGCATCACGCGCGACGTCGAGGGTTTCCGGTCCGGTCATTTCGCAGTTCCTTTGTCTTATTCCTCGCCTCCCACCGCTCTTGTGAGCGATGCGAAGGCCTATCCCCAGTCATTGCGAGCGTAGCGAAGCAATCCAGACTGCCGCTTCGGAAAGACTCTGGATTTCTTCGCGGCGCTCGCATTGACGGTTGGGGCGGGCGCGAGCGCCAAAAATCAGATCGGCATCTTCATGATGTCTTCATAGGCCGCGATCACGCGGTCGCGGACCGAGACCAGCGTGGACACGGCGACGTCGGTGTCTGCGACCGCCGTCACTACGTCCATCACGTTGGCCTTGCCGGCGGCCATCGCCACCGTCTGCGCATCGGATTTGCGGCCGGAGTCCAGGACGCTGCCGACAGTGTCTTTCAGAAGCGAGGCGAAGGACTGCCCGCTCGGCTCGCTGCCCTTGCCGGCACCGCTGTTCTCCAGCACGCGGGCGAGGTTTGCATAGGCGTTGGCGGCAATTGTCGGTGTTGCCATGGTTCAAATGTCCTGTTCAGCTCTTGAGGATGTCGAGGGTGCGCTGGATCATCCGGCGCGTCGCGCTGATGATGTTGAGATTGGCCTCGTACGACCGCTGCGCGTCGCGCATGTCGGTCATCTCGACCACCGAGTTCACGTTGGGATATTTGACGTTGCCGGTCGCATCCGCCGCCGGATTGTTCGGCTCGTATTTGGTGCGGAAATTGGACTGGTCGGGCTTGATCCTGCCGAGGGTGACGACCTGCGCGTCGAGTGTACGGTCGAGCGCGGAGGAGAAGGTCGGCACCTTGCGCCGGTAGGGATCGCCGCCGGCGCTTTGTGAGGTCGAATCCGCGTTCGCGATGTTCTCGGAGATCACCCGCATGCGCCCGGCCTGCGCCCGCAGACCGGAGGTCGCGATCGCCATCGAACGGGCAAAGTCGCTGCTGTCATTCGCCATGATGCGCTTCCTCTAGCTCTAGCCCTTGCCGATCGCGGTCTTGAGCAGGTGCAGGCTCTTCGAATAGAGCGAGGTCGCCGCCGCATAATCCATCTGGTTGCTGGCGGCCTTCATCATCTCCTCTTCGAGATTGACGGCGTTGCCCGCGGGGCGGGTCTCAAAACCCGCATTCTTGTTCTGGTCGAATCCGGAGGCCGCGCCTGAGGGCGCCATGTGGGAACCGCTGGTCCGGGTAAGCGTCAACGGCCCCATCGAACCCGTGACGGCCCCGGCCTTGTCCAGTTTCGGCTCGACCAGGTCGCGCGGCCGGAATTTGGGCGTGTCGGAATTGGAGACGTTCTCGGACAGGACGCGTTGGCGCTCCTGGTGCCATTGCATCTTGGTGCGAAGCGCCGATAGCACCGGAAGATCGTTGATGGACATCGTTGCGGCTCCTTCCGCCTCGCAGGACCCACGGTCCGAAGCTAGGCAGAATTTGCCGCCTGTATGGTTAACAGCTGGTTAAGGAGGTCGCAGGCAGTTGTCCCCCGCCGGGACACCAATGCGCGTGCCCGTGATTCTACGCCTCCAAAAGCGGCATTAACCCAACCGCTTGGCGGCGCGTGCACAGGCCAAGAAGTCGTTTTGGATCGAGCGATTCATGGGTTATTAAGAGTTGGGGACGGCAAAACTTGCCGTGGGACGTTAAGAAATCGCAGTTTGGGGCAACGTAAGCCGGTGGTTGGCGCATCTGACCACGGGCCCGAGACAAGCGCCATTTGTCGGGGACAAGTATGCAAGGCAGCCCTATCACCTTCATCGTCGCGTTCATCGTCGTTCTGGCGTTGATCGGCGTCGCTGCATGGCTGGTTCGCCGATTCGCCACCAGCCGGCTCGGCGCCAACACCCAGCGCGGCCGGATGCCCCGGCTCGCCGTGATCGATGCCGCCGCGGTCGACGGCCGCCGCCGCCTGGTGCTGGTCCGGCGCGACAATGTCGAGCATCTGCTGATGATCGGCGGCCCCACCGACATCGTCGTCGAACCCAACATCGTACGCGCAGCGCCCGGCCGCGACCAGCTCCCGCAGCGTCCCAATGCCGCCGAGCCACCGCGTCTTGCGCCGATGCATGATACCAGCAGCTGGGCCGACGAAGCACCGCGGCCCGAGCTGCTCGATCATCCCGAGCCGCACATGCCCGAGCCGCCACCGCGGCCCACGCGCCCCTCCTTCGCCGACGAAGTGCGCCGGCCGGCTCCCGCGATGGCCGAACGCCGCAACGAGCCGCCATTGGGCGGCTTCACCTCCGAGCCGATCGCGCCGCGCCCCGAGCGCGAGCTGCGTCCCGAACCTGTTCCGCCGCGCGTTGCGCGCAACGAACCTCCTCTGATGCCGCGTCCGCCGCGCCAGAGCGAGCCGGTGAAGGCGCCTCCAGTGCGCGCCGAGCGCGTCGCCGCGCCACCTCCGCCCGTGCCGCAGGCTCCGCCCGTTCCGCCGCCGGCGCCCGCTCCGGCTGCGCCATCGAGCGCCGAGCAGAATCTCGCCGAGATGGCGCAGCGGCTCGAAGCTGCGCTGCGCCGCCCCGCCGGCGAGACGCTTGCTCCTCCGGTCGCCCCGGAGCCCCCGGCCGCTCCTCCGCGTGTGGCCCGCGGCGAGCCGTCGGCACCACCGGCCCCTCCCCCAAAGCCGGCTCCGGAAAAGACCAGCTTTGAAAATCTCGAAGACGAGATGGCCTCGTTGCTCGGCCGTCCGAAGCCGTCTTCGTGAGGCTGCCGGCCCTCCCGCGTAGAGTTTTTTTTCTTTCTGTCCTGATCGGCGCGGCTTCGCTCGCGATGCCGGCGCATGCGCAGGACATCAGCATCAATCTCGGCGGCGGAGGCGCTGGCGGTGGCGGGGTCACCGAGCGCGCGATCCAGCTGATCGCGCTGCTGACGGTGCTGTCGATCGCCCCGTCGATCCTGATCATGATGACCTCGTTCACGCGCATCGTGGTCGTGCTGTCGCTGCTGCGGACCGCGATGGGAACCGCGACCGCCCCGCCGAACTCGGTGATCATCGCGCTGGCGATGTTCCTCACCTTCTTCGTGATGGGACCGGTCCTGCAGAAATCCTACGACGAAGGCATCCGTCCGCTCGTGGCCAATCAGCTTGGCGTCGAGGACGCGCTTCAGCGCGCCTCCGTCCCCCTGCGCGGCTTCATGCAAAAGAACGTGCGCGAGAAGGACCTCAAGTTATTCCTGGATCTCTCCGGCGAGCCGCCGCCGGCAACCCCCGACGACCTCGGCTTACGCATCCTTGTCCCCGCCTTCATGATCTCGGAGCTGAAGCGCGCCTTCGAGATCGGTTTTCTGCTGTTCCTACCGTTCCTGATCATCGATCTCGTCGTCGCCTCCGTGCTGATGTCGATGGGCATGATGATGCTGCCGCCGGCAACCATCTCGCTGCCGTTCAAGCTGATCTTCTTCGTGCTCGTCGACGGCTGGTCGCTGGTGGCAGGGAGCCTGGTGCAGAGTTACGGGGGCTAGCGGGCCCGGGGACCGGCCACCGCCCCCATCCTCTGTGACCCAAGGCTTGTAGGCGTGCACTTGAGCTTACCAGCGCAAGGCGGACCGTGAGCGCGTTCGGCGGTTCGTGACATACCGGAATATGCTCAGGTTGCGCATTCAATGGATCGTTGATATGATGGTTATCATTCATTGATCCGAAGCGGCTTATGACCAGCAACGTCGAAGACCGTCCGCTCGCTCGAGACGTGCCGCTTGGTCTTCAGGTCGCCGTTCTTGCTGCGTTGTCTGCGAGTGGCACGTTGGCCACCAACATTCTGTTGCCTTCGCTACCGAGTATCGCCGTCGCGGTAGGCGTCTCCAGCGCTCAGGTAACGTCAGCTATCACCATATTCCTCGCCATGTTCGCGGTCGGACAACTTGTTGTCGGTCCGTTGTCGGATCGTTTCGGCCGGCGCGTACCCGTGATGATCGGATTTGCTGTATTTTTCGCAGGTAGCATATGGTGCGCGTTAGCCAATGATTTGGCGGCACTATTGATTGGTCGCGTTGTGCAGGCCGGTGGCGCATGTGCCACGTCTGTCCTTTCGCGAGCTATCGCAAGAGATCTTTTTCAGGGCGAAAAGCTAGCCCGCGTGCTCACCTTTGTTATGGTTGCGATGGCAGCAGCGCCCGGATTCTCGCCCCTGGTCGGCGGCGCGCTGGATCATTTTTTTGGCTGGCGTTCAGCATTTGTATTCGTCGGAATCTTCGCCGTCGTCGCCGCTACAGCATTTCTTGCGGCTTTCGGAGAAACGCACCACGGCCCACGCGCCGAGTTCGATTCCTCGACGATCGCCAAGAATTACTGGTCGCTATCGACTGACCGTCGTTTCGTGGTTCCTGCCGCAACTGTTAGCCTCATCTTAGGTGCGCTGTTTGCAATGTTTTCGGCGTTGCCGCGAGTCTTGATAGAAGGTCTCGACTTCACACCCATGCAACTCGGCCTGTTCTTCGCAGGCACTGTCATGATCGTCTTTAGCGCTGGCATTATCGCTACAAAAATCGTTCCGCACCTTGGTCTCGACCGATCGGTTTGCATCGGTCTCGCGCTGGCCTGTGTCGGTGGCGGCATGGTGTTGCTATTCGCGCTTTTCGACGGGCGCTTTTTGCCATTTCTTGTCGGCGCATGCGTATTCCTGCTAGGCATGGGCATGGTCAATCCGCTCTGCAGCGCGCAAGCTCTTTCGCCATTCGGCGATCGCGCCGGTGCTGCCTCGGCCCTATTGGGTTTCTGGCAGATGTTGGCCGCTGCGCTGGGCGTATCGCTTGCGGCGGTGATCGCAAGGAACCCTATGATCGGGCTTGGTCTTGTGCTTGTGCTTGCCTCGACCTTGGGCTCGGCAATTTATCAGGTGCGGGTAAAGCTCCATTAAGCCCGTTAACGTCGCTTGCTGGCCTTAGCTGCTTCGCTGTTTCTCCACGCGGGCTGATCAGGTTGATGAGTACGCGCTCCTGGGCGATCGTCTTCGGCCCCTGCCCGTCACTTCGAGGAGCTTGCTCACGGACACCTCTCGCGAGGCCCAGAAGGAGCAGCGATCCTACCGCGTCATCTTGATCTGCCGCACGACGGGAATCGTGGGCAGCGAGCCGGTGTGATCAGATTCGTCCTTGGCCTGCGGCGAGGCCGGCGCGCGGGCGGTGGCATCGGGGAAGCGCTGCTTCATCTCGCGCAGGAAGCCATCGAGCGTGTCGACGCTGGCAGCCAGCTTGGCGATATCGGCAAATTCGGCGCTGGAGGCGCCGGTCGGTTTGCTCGCGATGTCGAACGCGAGCCGATCGGCGCTCTCGCTCATCAGGGGCGCATATTTCTCGCGGAAGCGCGACATGCCGATCGAGTCGTCGGCGAGCGCATAACCGACGGCCGCGCGGATGATGTCGCTTTTCTCCACCGCGTTGAGCGGCTTGAAGTCGCGGAAACGCTCGCCGTAATAAAGCTCGATCTGCTCGGCCGATTCACGCCAGCGCCGCGCCGCCCAGAAGATGTCCGAGCGTAGCCGCAGCACCTCGCGTCCTGTAACGTTGGAGACGATGTCGAGCGCGAGATCGTGGCGGCCGACGTCGCTTTGCGCACGCGCCTCCAGCAGCAACCGTTGCTGCCTGAGTTCGCCCGAGAGGTCGCTGATACGGCTCGCGCGCAACGCCGTGATCGCCATGTCGGGTCTGCGGTTGGCGAGATAGATCATGGACAGGCGTGCGGCGACTTGTGCACGCGCCGCGCCTTCAAGGCGGTGGTCCACCTGGTATTGCAGGAGCTCGGCGGCCTGGTCGAGCAGATCGATCGAGGCGAGACGGTCGGAGAGGCGTCGGATCAGTTCGTCGCCGCGGCGGCCGATCGGCGTCAGCTCGCGGAACTCGTAGAACATCCCCAGCGCTTCGATCGGCGGCAGCTCGTCGCCCTTGGGCCCCAAGAAGATCTGCGTGAATAGGTCGGAGGCGAGGTCCTGCGCCTGGCGCGAGGCTTCCGCGTTCGGCTGCAGCTTTGTCGCGGTACGCGCCGCGGTGAGCGCGTCCCGGTAGCGCCCGTTCTCGGCAAACATCTGCGACAGCATCTGGAGCGTCTTGACCTCGATCGAGTCGCCGCGCCAGGTCATCGAGAGCGTTTCGAGCTCGCGCAGCGCGTCTTCCTTGCCGATCTCGTCGCGCTTCTGCCGCAGCGCGACCTCAAGCTGCTTGGCCTCTGCCGCAGCCGGCCGGTCCGACGAGCCGACCGCGAACTTGTAGTCATCGAGCGCGTCCTTGTCGTGGCCGAGCGCCTCGGCGAGCCGGCCGCGCAGCACGGCAAAGCCGGGCGCGGCGTCGGGCGAGACGCCGACCACCTCGAGCTCGCTGCGGCGCTTGGAGGCGCCGGCATAGTCCTTCACCTCGAGCGAAGCGCGCATCGCCTCCATCGTCACGATGCGCTGGATGTCGAGCGGCAGCGAGGCGATGGCGAACTCGACGTTCTTGAACTTCTCGCGCGCATCCGCCCATTTGCCCTGGCGCGCATAGGCGAGCGCTTTCCAGAGCTGTGAATCGTGGCTGTTGCCGATCACGGGGTTGGCGAGGTCCTTCAGGCCCTGCGCCGGCCGGCCGATCAGGATGCTCGCGATCGCATGCATGATCAGCGCACCGCTCTCCTCCTTGTTGAGAGGATCGGCCAGCATCAATTCGGTGACGGCCTTGGCCTCATGATACATCGCGCGCGACATGTAGAATTGCGCGAGGTCGAGCCGCGGCAGCGAACGCATCGCCGGTTCGACGTTGGAGATCGCCGTGATCAGCTCGTTCTGGCGCGCTATGAAATTTTCCGACTGGCCCTTGCGCCAGCCTTCGGGGCTGAAGACCGGCCGCACCGCGGTCGGCGCGCGCTCGGCCGAGATGTCGACCGGCGACAGGGTCAGCCCACCCTTCTTGCCGAGGATGACCTTGTCGGCCCCGACTTCGACGCCGACCTCGTCGGAATTCGGCCGGATCGCGATGCCATGCGCGGATTCCAGCAGCGCGAGATCGACGAGGTCCTGCCGCTTGATGAAACCGCGCACCGGCCGCTGTGCGGTGATGACATAGAGCGTGTCGCCGGCATCGGGATCGGTGAGCTTGTGCAGGAGCCCCGGATTGGCGAAGGGGATCGCGATGTTGGCAAGCGCCGGGTCGGTGATGTTGCGCGAGATCATCAGCGGCAGCGGCGTCGCCTGGATCTTGTCGGCGAGGGTCAAGAGCCAGTTGGTCTGCTTGCCGACCTCCTCGCTCGTCAGCGAATAGACCAGCGGCCGGGTGAGACGGATGCGCACCGCCTGTCCCTTCTCGAGCGGGACGCGGCCGACTTCCCCGATCATCGCACCGCCCCTGGTGCGGATCGCCTCGACGTCGATCGGCTTCGCCGTATCGAACACCAGCCAGACGGTATCGCCACGGCGGAACGCCGCCGCAGGCGTTGCGACCTGAAGCGGGAAGGTCACGCGCAGGCCGTCGCTGTCGCGGCGCACATCGACACTGGCACCACTCGGCTGCGGAGCTGCGGGCGCCTCTGCTGGAGCAGCCTTGACGGCCTCCCTGGCCGGCTCCTTGACGGGTTCCTTGACGGGTTCCTTGACGGGTTCCTTGGCAGCTTCCTTCACGACCTCTTGAGGCGCGTCGGCCATGACCGGCTTGGCGGGCGCGACCGCAGTTTCTGCAACTGGCGCGACAGTCTTTGCAACTTCTTTGACCGCTTCCTTGGGCGCTTGCGCAGCGTGCGCGGCTTCGGACGCAGGAGCCGGCAGCGATTTCGGCGCTTCAGCGGGCGGCATGGCGAAGGGTACTTCCGGCTTCACCTCGGGCTTGACGTCGATCCTGGCTTCGCGCGCGATCGTCTCGGATGTCGGCGGCGCGATCTCGCGATGCGCGTCCTTCGGCTTCTCGACCACCGGCTTTTCGGGCGTAGGCGCCGGTCCATGAGCGGCGGGCTTGGCCTGCGCGATCGCCGCCTCGGCCGAATTGGCCATCTTGCCCTTGTCCGGCTGGAAGGAGATGTCGACGACGTAGTTCTTCTCGTCGCGGAAGGAATGCACGTCGGAATCGCCGATCAGCGCGATCTCGACGCTGGTCTGGTCGATGTCGGCCTTCTGCCTGATCGACGCGACGTTCGGCGGCGCTGCGACGACCGCGTCCGCCAGATCGAAATTGAGGTTGGCGTTGAAGGCGAGCGTGAGCTTTTGCTCGTTGAGCACGGAGGACACACCGACGCCGTCGGGCATCTCGAACACGAAGCGGACGAAGGTCGGCTGCACCGAGGCGCGCACGCGGATCTGCGGACGCTTCTTGCTCTCCGCCGCGGCGCGCTGGGCGCGCAGCGCGCGTTCGGCGACGCGCGCACGCTCGGCGAGTTCCTTGACCACGTCCATCGGCAGGCTCGGCGGTGGCCCCTTCCAACCTTCCGGCAAGAGGTCGATGAAGGTTCGTTCGCCGGCATTCATGGTGTTGACGGTGACGCGCCGCGCCAGCGACAGCCGGATGGCGCCGCCGTCGGGATCGCGGCGGGCGGAGTTGACGTAGTCGGGCGCGCCTTCCGGGACGCGGTCGACGGGCACGTCGACCGCCCGGTCGAAGCGGATGACGAGAATGGAGCCGGCCGTCGTCACCTCGGAGGGGACGTCCTCCCCGAGCTTGATCACGAGACGGGCAAAGCCGCCGCTCGCCGAGAAAGTCGCCTCGCCCCGGACAGCATCGGCCGCCCCGGCAGGCGCCGTGAAGCCGATCAGCAGGCCGGCTGCCAGCAGCGGCGCCGCGCGGACATGACGCGACAGCCTCCGCGCCAGGGCGCGGGCTCGCGACACAAATCCAGCGGCAGCCTCTCGCGCCATTGGCGGCATTACTTCCGGTTCGACGGTCCACGCCGGCATTGGTGCCGGCCCCTGCCCCAGACTGTAGATTTTGGCAATTAAGGACTTCTTAAGTATGAGCCCTCAATTCGGCTTTTGCGTCGGCTTGCCGTCGATCTTGGGCAGCTCGCCGGCCGAGGCGGACTGATCGCCGCCGCCATTGGCTCGCCGGGCCATCTCGACCGTCAGCCGCTCGGCGGCCTCGGGGGACATCAGTCCCATGATGTCCGACATTTTTCGCGGCGCGATCTGCGAGGCGATCTCGATCAGCACGCCCATCTCGAGCCGGTCAAAGACTCGCGCGGCGTCCTTGGGCTTCATGCCCTCATACATGGTCACGAGGCCCTTCATGCGCTGGGCTTCGGCGGCCTTCTGCTCGGCCTGCGTCGCGGAGATACGGGTTTCTACCGCCTTCATCTCCTCGACCTTGTTTTCGATGCGCTTCTCGGCGGATTTCAACAGGCTCTCGCGGATGTCGATCTCGCGCTGGCGGGCCTCGATCTCCTGGCGGCGCGACTGCAGGCGTTCCAGGATCGCGCGCTCCGAGGCGGAGATCTGCGGCTGGGCTTCCTCCTTGACCGCCGCGCCTTCGGACTTGGTGTCGGGTGCGGCCGGCTTCGGCGCCTCCTTCGGCGCGCCATGGGTCGAGCCGGTGATATCGGGATCTTCGCGGCTGGCCGGGAAGTTCAGATTCTCCTGCGCCCAGGACTTCTTGGTCGGGCTCGGCTTGTAGTCGAAGACATAGCCGCCATTGATCACAAGACCCGTGACCTTCAGCGTGGCGAGGCCAGCGACGGCAACCAGCACGATCGGAATGACGCGGATGTTGCGAAAAGACTTCATACCCTGACTTTATGCGGCAAGACCGTTGGATCGTCGGCGTTGGGAGAAGGCTTCGGCCGCAGCCGCCACCGCCTTCGCCGACGAGGGCTTGGCTGCGGGCGCGGCGACCATTTCCGGGTTAGTGACGGGGCGCGCGGCGATCGCGATCTTGGACAGCCGCCGCACCACGTTGTCGGCTTCGCCGAGCTGCTTGTAGAGCTGCTCGGACATCTGGGTCGCCGACGCGAGCTGGCTGCCGAGGTTCTCGTTGACGTCTCGCACGGCGAGCTTCAGTCCGCCGATCGCGCGCTCGGCGATCTCGGTTGCGGTGATCAGCTCGCCGATGACCGCCTTCAGCGAATGCTCGTCCGCCTTCAGCCGCGTCAGTCGCTTGTTCAGCGTGACGCAGTAGACGATGGTCAGCATCAGCAGGATAGCCACCAGCGTCTCGATCGCCATTCCTAGGGAGTGGTTCATGGGGCCTCCATCATCTTGTTCTGCTCGTCGACCTTTTCGAACATCGCAAGTGTCGTACTTGGCTTGCGCAAGGGTTTCGTCACCCGTATCGCGACGCGGTCGCCGACCCGGCCCATGCGTCCTTCGGTGATGGTGACGTCGCCACAGCGAACGGTGACGTTGGCATCCGCGCGCATGTCCAGCGGCAGCGTGTCGCCGACCTTCAGCCGCATCAGCTGCTTGAGCGGAATGTCGGCTTCGTAGAGCACGGCGTCGACGGAGATCTCGGCCTGGACGATCTCGGTGGCGAAATGACCTTCCCAGATCTGGTCGCGGCCGAACTTTTCACCCATGAACATCTGGAGCAGGACGCCCCGGATCGGCTCGATGGTCGCGTAAGGCAGCAGGAGCTCGATGTTGCCGCCACGATCTTCCATGTCGATGCGCAGGCGCACTAGGATCGCGGCGTTGGCAGGACGGCTGATCGCGGCGAAACGCGGGTTGGTCTCGAGCCGGTCGATGGTGAAGGTCACCGGCGACAGCGGCCTGAACGCCTGTTCGGCATCGGCCATGACGACCTCGACCAGCCGCTTGACCAACTCTGTCTCGATCGTGGTGTAGGGCCGGCCCTCGATGCGCAGCTGGCTCGAGCCGCGGCGACCGCCGAGCAGCACGTCGATCATCGAGTAGATCAGGCTGGAATCGACCACGGCCATGCCGAAATTGTCCCACTCTTCGGCCTTGAAGACGGTGAGGACGGCGGGCAGCGGGATCGAGTTCATGTAGTCGCCGAAGCGCACCGACGTGATGCGGTCGAGCGAGACTTCGACGTTGTCGGAGGTGAAATTGCGCAAGGAGGTCGTCAGCAACCGCACCAGGCGGTCGAAGACGATTTCGAGCATCGGCAGACGCTCGTAGGAGACCATTGCCGAATCGATGATGGCGCGAATGCCGGAATGGTCGTCGAGCGTGACGTCGCCGACCGCGAAGCCGAGGAGGTTGTCGATCTCCTCCTGCGACAGCACCCGTTCGCCGGAATTCTTGCCGGCGCCAAGATCGCGGCTGCCATCCTCGACCATGGCGGCCCATTGCAGGGCCATGGTCTCCGATAGTTCGTTTTCGGCAGCAGCCTTCGCGGCCTCGGCGGGATCCTCGGAATCGAGCGAGGCCTCCCATTGGGCGGCAATTGCATCCTGGTCTGGTTGGTCGGTGCCTGCCATGATCCCTAGCCCGTCATGCTCACTGGATCACGACTTCCTTGAACAGCACCGCGCTGACCTGGACCGGCGCGACCGCGGCGTTGACGCGCTTGGTCAGCTCTTCCTTGAGGCGGAAGATGCCGGCGGAACCGTTGAGGTCGGAGGAGCGCAGCTCGCGCGCATAGGTCTGGAAGATGTCGGTGATGCGCGGCATCGTCGGCTTGATCGCCTCGACCTGCTTCTCTTCCTTCAGCTCCAGCACGATCTTGAGCTTCAGATATTGCACGCGCTCGCCCGGCGCGCCGGCGAGGTTGACCATGATATCGGGAACCTCGACGAAGGACGGCGGCTTCGGCGGAGGCGCCGCCTCGGCGTGATGCTCGTCGTCGCCGTGACGGAAAAAGAAGAACCAGGTCGCGGCGCCGCCGCCGAGAACGGCGAGCAGGCCTACCGCCATGATCATCAGCTTGAACTTGTTCTTGGGCGGAGCGGCTTGCGCGCCCTCAGCGGCTGCGCCGCCTTCCGCTTCATTCTCTGCCATGATCGCCGCGCTCGCTCATCTCTCAAAGGGGTCGAAAGAGCGAAGCTCCTGGCAGACAGTGACGCGATACAAATGCCCCAGCGCAGTGCTCCTCTTACGCCCAAACGCTACGGTAATAATGGTTAACGGAACCTTTCGATTGGGCCTTCGCTAGGAAAAATCTGCCGGGCAAACATGGCTAACAGACCCTTTCTGCCGCCTCCCCGCGTCCTCGAAAAATAGACAAGTTTTTGAAATTACAATCTTTTCCGGCTTGGCACGAGTTTCGCTGAGAAAGGATCGAGACCCAGGGTTTGGGAGAACCCGAGGTCTCGTTCACGGGATCGGCCAATGCGCTTGGGAGAGCGAGCTGGCGGATCTCACTCAGGGGAGATTTCCGATGCAGAACGCGCTTCTGATCGGCTTGTCACGACAGATGACGTTGGAACGGCAGATGGATGTCATCGCCAACAACGTCGCCAACGCCAACACCAACGGCTTCAAGGCCGACCATTCGTTGTTCGAGGAGTACCTCAACTCGAACGCGCGTGAGGACAATTTCGTCGGCTCCGACCGCCGGGTCTCCTATGTGCAGGACCGCGGCACCTTCCGCGACGTCGGCCAGGGGCCGATGGAGCCGACCAAGAATCCGCTCGACATGGCGATCAGCGGCAACGCCTATTTCGCCGTGCAGGCCAATGGCGCCGAGCGCTACACCCGCGACGGCAAATTCTCGCTCAACAGCACCGGCCAGCTCGTCACCTCCGACGGCAACCTCGTGCTGGGCACCAGCGGCCCGATCACCTTCCAGCCGACCGACCACGACATCAACGTCGCGCCGGACGGCACCGTCACGGTGCTCGAGGGCACGGCCAAGAACGACTCGATCCGCGGCAAGATCCGCATGGCCTCGTTCGACGATCCGGCCAAGCTGACCAAGCTCGGCGCCAACCTTTACAACATCGGCTCCGCGGTCCCGCAGACCGACACCAAGTCGACCGTGCAGCAAGGCTATGTCGAGAAGTCGAACGTGAACTCGGTCGGCGAGATGAGCCGCATGGTCGAGGTCATGCGCAGCTACACCGCCATGGCCACCCTGCTCCAGCAGCAGAGTGACATGCACAAATCGGCGATCGAGAAGCTCGCCGACGTTCCGGCCTGATTGAGGGAGAACTGACATGCAGGCGCTTCACACCGCAGCAACCGGAATGGCGGCACAGGAACTCAACGTTCAGGTGATCTCCAACAACATCGCGAACCTGCGCACCACCGGCTTCAAGAAGCAGACCGCGGCGTTCCAGGACCTGATCTACGAACACGTCCGCCGGGTCGGCGCCCAGTCGTCCGACCAGGGCACCATCCTGCCGGTCGGCGTCGACATCGGCGGCGGCGTCAAGACCGTCGGCACCCCGCGCAGCATGACCCAGGGCACGCTGTCGCAGACCGGCAACGACCTCGACATGGCCATCACGGGCGAAGGCTTCTTCAAGATCCTTATGCCCGACGGCAGCTACCAGTACACCCGTGACGGCACCTTCCAGATGGACAATCAGGGGCGCATCGTCACCGCGCAGGGCAACCCGGTGCAGCCGACGATCACGATCCCGAACAACGCCTCGGGCCTCACCATCAACGTGCAGGGCCAGGTCTCGGTGACGCTGCCGGGTTCGTCGACCTCGGCCGTCCAGGGCCAGATCGGCCTGACCCGATTCATCAACAAGGCCGGCCTCCAGCCGGTCGGCAACAATCAGTTTACCGAGACGCCCTCCTCCGGCCCGCCGCAGGACGGTACCGCGAGCTCCGAAGGTTTCGGCAACATCACCCAGAGCAGCCTCGAGCAGGCCAATGTCGACGTCGTCTCGGAAATGAGCGACCTGATCGCCGCCCAGCGCGCCTACGAGATGAACGCCAAGGTGATCAGCGCCGCCGACCAGATGATGCAGTCGACCACGGCGCTGTTCCGCTGAGGTGATGACGATGATCCGCACCGCCCTCGCCACCATCTCCGCTCTCCTCGTGCTGGCGCTGCCCGCACGGGCCGCCGACGATTTCATCGCGACGCCGACGCTGCGCGCGAGCATCACCGTGACCTCGGACGTGGTGCGGGTCGGCGATCTCATCGACAATGCCGGCTCGGCCGCGCTGATCCCGGTCTACCGCTCGCCCGATCTCGGCACCACCGGTGCGCTGCCGGTCGCGCAAGTGCTGGCGGTGTTGCGCGCAAAGCAGGTGATCGGCGTGATGACCGGCGACCTCAAGGAGGTCCAGGTCACCCGTCTCGCCCGCACGCTCGTGAACAAGGACCTCGAAACCGCGGTCGCCGCGGCGCTCGAGCGCCGCTTCGGACTTGGCGACGCCGCCAACATCACCGTCACGTTCGACCGCGGCATCGCCGACATGCGGTTGGATGCCTCCAACACCGGCGTGCTGCAGCCAGTCGCAACCCGCTACGACGCCCGCAGCGGCCGTTTCGACATCGCCTTCGAGATCAACAACGACAGCAATCCGGCGCCGACCAAGCTGCGTTTCACCGGCACCGCGATCGAGACGGTGGAAGTGGCCGTGCTGACGCGCGACATCGATCGTGTCGATCTCCTGAAGGCCTCCGACGTCGCCCTGGAGCGCCGACCAAAGGCCGAGGTCACGGGTGAGGCCGCCTCGCGCGATCGCACGCTCGGCATGCAGCTCCGCCGGCCGATGCGGGCGGGGACGCCGATCCGCGTCGCCGACATCGTCAAGCCCGACTTCGTGCAGCGCGACCAGAACGTCACCGTCATCTATCAGGTCCCCGGAATCTATCTCACCACGCGCGGCAAGGCGATCGAGAGCGGCGCCGAGGGCGACACCATCAGCGTGCTCAACCTGCAGACCAAGCGCACGCTGAGCGGCGTCGTCACCGGCCGCGGCCAGGTGACGGTCCAGGGCGCCAGCCAGGCCGCGCCGATGCCGGCCGCGGTCGAGCAGACCTCCTCGCTCAAGCGTGACGAGGCGCCCGCCCCCGTCGATACCGCAGCCCTCGTCCGGAACCTGGTCCAGACCCCGGCATCCCCGGCCCAGATCGCGCAAGCCCAGATCCCACAAGTTCGCGTCTCGCAAGCTCCAGCCAAGTCAGAGTAAGTCATGTCCAGGTTCAGTTCGGCTTTTCGTCCCCGTCGCATCGCGATCTCTGCCCTGCTGCTGGCGACTTGCGCGCTGGCGAGCGGCTGCTCCTCGATCGACCGTTTGTCGCAGATCGGCGAGCAGCCGAAATTGTCGGCGATCGACAATCCGACGACGCAGCCAGGCTACAAGCCGGTGCAGATGCCGATGCCGAAGCCGGAAGTCGCCTCCTACAATCCGAACTCGCTGTGGCGCAACGGCAGCCGCGCCTTCTTCAAGGACCAGCGCGCCCATCAGGTCGGCGATCTCCTGACGGTGGCCGTGAACATCACCGACAAGGCCAATATCGAAAACGACACCCAGCGCAGCCGCACCAACAAGGAGGATTCCGGGATCACCGACTTCATCGGCGCCAAGACATTGGGCGCCCAAGCGCAGAAGGTGTTGCCCGGCCGCATCCTCACCGCCGACTCGACCGCGTCCAGCGAGGGCAAAGGAAGCGTGGACCGCAAGGAAGCGTTGCAGACCAACGTCGCGGCCGTCGTCACCCAGGTCCTGCCCAACGGCAACCTCGTGGTCGAAGGCAAGCAGGAGATCCGCGTCAACTACGAAATCCGCGAGCTCATCGTCGCCGGCATCGTCCGTCCCGAAGACATCCAGAGCGACAACACCATCGATTCCACCAAGATCGCGCAGGCCCGCATCGCCTACGGCGGCCGCGGCCAGATCATGGACGTGCAGCAACCGCGCTACGGCCAGCAAGTCATGGACGTGCTGCTGCCCTTCTAGCCTTCTCCCGAGCTCCCACATCGTGTTCGCGAACCTAGGCGCGGACGACGATGTACAACGCGGCCCTCGCTAGCTCCCCTGGCGAGGGCCGCATGTATTTTGGCGATGGTGCCGCTGCGTACAGCCGGCCAGGTGCACGATCGTAGCGACGCCGCGGCCCCAACCTCCGTCATTGCGAGCGCAGCGAAACAATCCAGAGCCTCTCCGCGGAGGGACTCTGGATTGCTTCGCTTCGCACGCAATGGCGCGGAGAGATCACGTAAACTCCGCCTCCACGATCCCCAGCCCGTCCAGCTCCATCCGCACCTTGTCGCCGGCTTTCAGCCACAGCGTCTTCACCAGGCTCCCGGTGAGAACGAGCTGGCCCGCGTGCAGACCCTTGCCCTCGGCGGCGAGATGGTTGGCGAGCCAGGCGAGTGCGTTGTGGGGATGGCCGAGCACGTCGGCGCCAGTGCCGTGGCTGACCTCTTCGCCGTTGACGATGGCGCGGCCTTTGACCGCCTTCAGGTCCGGCACCGACGAGCGCGGCACGACCTCGCCCAGCACGCAGCCGGCTGCGAAGAAATCGTCGGCGATCAGCGTCGGCGCGCCCATTGTTTCCCACTTCACATAGCGGTCGTCGACGATTTCGATCGCGGGATGATAGGCCTCGACGGCTTCGCCGACCCATTCGGCCGTGAACGGCGCCTCGCCGGCGGCAAGATTGCGCTTCAGCCGCACCGCGATCTCGCATTCGACGCCGACGCGGACATAGTCGGCAGCCGCGAGCCGCACGCCGCTGTCGTGCACGCCCTTCTGGAACACGCCGCCGCCGCAAGGGTGTGGAATGCCGATGTAATCCTGCATCACCTGGCTGGTGCAGCCGATCTTGTAACCGACCAGCGGGCCGGCATGCGGCAGCAGCAGATCGTGCAGCGCCCGCTGGACCTGATAGCCCTCGGCTTCATCGGCCGGAGGAACTTCGAGCGCCGCGAGCGGCGCATGGTTGCGGCGCGCCAGCGCGATCGCCTTTGCGGCTGCGAGAATTGTGTCCATCGGCGCCCGCTCCTACACACCACAATCGAGGGCGGTACTTCAGCATCCCCGCCCGGGCGTGACAAGCGCGGGGCCGCGCGGCCGCACGTCATTGCCAGCCCGAGCTGGAATGAGCTGCGGACGCTGATCGGCCACATCACGGCAAGCCTCATCGGCTGCGCCGGCGTTTAAGGAAATATTGAGCTGGTCCGGGCTTTATGGGGATGCGCACCTTGCAGCGTCGCACCAGGCCTGATTGCAGCAATGCCTGAAGCTGCTGGACCAGTGCCTCAGCATTCGAGTCGATGTCCTTGATGCGACTCGCAAAACCTCCCGCACCTGAAGTGAAGGCTGTTTCTCATCCGAACTCACGTGAGCTCGGAGGAGTTGAGTCTAGCCCATTGATCGCGATTCACTTTTCGCGATTGCGCCCGCGCGCCGAACGCGCGGTTGCAAGCGACAGGCAAAATGCTGATCACGACGCGAAAAGGCGCGCCTTGCGTTCAAAAACAAAGAGCCGCATCGCTGCGGCTCGGACTCTATTCGTCGCGATAGACCTTCTCGCGTTTCTCGTGGCGCTCCTGCGCCTCCACCGAGAGCGTCGCGATGGGACGGGCCTCGAGCCGCTTCAACGAGATCGGCTCGCCGGTGTCCTCGCAATAGCCATAGGTGTTGTCCTCGATACGCTGGAGCGCGGCGTCGATCTTGGCGATCAACTTGCGCTGGCGGTCGCGGGCACGGAGTTCGATGGCGCGGTCGGTTTCGGACGATGCCCGATCGGCGAGATCGGGGTGGTTCACGTTCTCCTCCTGCAGCGCTTGCAGGGTGAGCTTGGACTCTTTGAGGATCTCATCCTTCCAGGCGAGGAGCTTCAAGCGGAAGTACTCCTTCTGCCTGTCGTTCATGAAAGGCTCTTTTTCGGTCGGTCGGTAGTTTTTCAACTTTTCCAAGGGCGGCCTATCTGTCTAAGCAACGACTCGTACGCGGAACGGGGTCCGCTGAGCGGGGCGTTATATAGCGGCCTCCTGTGACAGACAATCTTTCCCTGATCGCCCGACCGGCGCCCCCAAGCCCTTGCACAGGAAAGGTTTATCCTGAAGGGCCCGGGAGCGGCCGTAGACCTAGTAGCCGACCGTGAAACGTTGCCTCTCATGGGCCGGCCGCTCGATCTCGTCGGCGAGCGCGATGGCGTAATCCGCGAAGGTGATCCAGCTTTTGCCGTTCGCATCTGCGAGAAGCTGATCGCTGCCAAGCCGGAACTTGCCGGTGCGCTCCCCCTCGATGAACAGGGCCGACGGCGAGATGAAGGTCCAGTTCAGCTCCTTTTCCTGCCGCAGCAGGTCGAGAAAGGCCGAACCCGCCTCCGCCTCGGCCTTGTACTGAGCCGGAAAACCGGGAGTTGTCACCAGTTTGACGCCCGGAGCCACCTCCAGGCTGCCGGCTCCGCCGACGACGAAGTAACGACCGACCTTCGAGTCCTTGGCCGCGCCGATCAGCTTGAGCGCGTCGCTGGCCAGGAAGTGCACGGAACTCACGGCGACGTCGTGCCCGGCCCACAGCTTGGCAAGGCCTGGCTGGTCGAGCACGTCTCCCTTGGTGGGGGTGACGTTCGGCAGGGCCGCGATCTTCTCGGGGTTGCGGGCGATGGCCGTAACCGTGTGGCCGCGATGGGACAGTTCTTTGGTGATCTCCGACCCGGCCCGGCCCGAGGCGCCGGCAACTGCGATTTTCATGGAAGGCTCCTTTGCTTCTGTAGTAACCAATGGTGACTAGATATCGCAAAGAGCGCTGGTGTTAAGAGAGCACTTTGTGCTTACCTGATTACACAGGGGTAACCGGCGGCGGCCGGCAAATGAGCGGAATGGATCGTGAGGACCCGACGATGAAGCCAGACGTCTATGCAGCGAACTGCCCCACGCGACAGATCCTCGACCGCGTCGGTGACAAATGGGCGGTGCTGATCCTGCTGCTCCTGCGCGAGGAGCCGATGCGCTTCAATCAGTTGCGCCGGACGATCGAAGGCATTTCGCAGAAGATGTTGAGCCAGGTTCTCAAGTCGCTCGAGCGCGACGGATTGCTCAAGCGTCACGCCATCGCAACCGTGCCGGTGACCGTGGAATACTCGATCACGCAACTCGGCGTGACGCTCGCTGCAGCCGTCGATCCCCTGCGCGATTGGGCCGAGCAGAATCTGAAAGACGTGCTCGCCGCCCAGCGCCGCTACGACGCGCAGTTGAAGGATGAAGCGGCGTAAGGCGCTATGCCTGCCCGGCCTTGGCGAGCTCGACCTCGACGCGCAGCTCGATCTCGGACAGCACCGAATCCAGGCCGGGGTCGCCGGAGGACGATTTCAGGTTCGCCGCAGCGTCACGCAGCCGCATCACGGTCGAGGCGTCGAGCTTGCCAGAGAGAAGTCCCATCTTGAGATCGTCGAGCACGTCGAGCGCGGTCTTTCCGCGCACGACCGAGCGCTTGCGACGCTCGACGGGATCCTCCTCGATGCCTTGCAGCGCGAGCAGCCCGTCAATGTTGGCGGCCGCCTTCGGTGCGGCGGCGCCCCGCGTCTCCGGCGCCGACGAGGCGTCGGGCAACACGAAGGTGCCGGAGCTCGTCCGCCTGGCCTGGCTGGCCGGCGTTCCAAGCGTGGTGCCGTTCGGTCCGTAGATGCGCATCGGAAGCAATCCGGGTGATCGATGCGGCACATTCGCCGTTTTATGGTTAACGGCCCGTAAACAGCCCGGCAAAATCTGCCGACGGGCGGCAGTTTCGCTCCTCAGCGACAACACCGGCTGAGGTCGCTCGAAACAGATTTATTCAACCTATTCAGCGACCTACCCCCGCTGCCCCGAGTTGGCACAGCGCTCGCAAGGACAGCGTCGGACCAGCTCGTCATGGGAGTGTCGTGATGGTCCTTTGATTTGAGGAGCCTCGGGGAGCAGAGGATGCCAAGCGTTCGTTGGGTGAGACTTGTGGGGGTGGCCTGCGCCGCGCTGTCAGCGCTGGTGCTCTCGGTCAATTCTGCAAGCGCGACATCGCGCATCAAGGATCTCGCCAACATCGAAGGCGTGCGGCAGAACCAGCTCATCGGCTACGGCCTCGTCGTCGGCCTCAACGGCACCGGCGACACCCTCAACAACATCCCCTTCACCAAGCAGTCGCTGCAAGCGATGCTCGAGCGCATGGGCGTCAACATCCGGGGCGCCACCATCCGCACCGGCAACGTCGCCGCCGTGATGGTGACGGGCAATCTGCCGGCCTTCGCCACCCAGGGCACGCGCATGGACGTCACCGTCTCCGCGCTCGGCGACGCCAAGAATCTCCAGGGCGGCACCCTGCTCGTCACCCCACTCCTCGGCGCCGACGGCAACGTCTACTCGGTCGCACAGGGCTCGCTCGCGATCTCTGGGTTCCAAGCCGAGGGCGAGGCGGCGAAAATCGTGCGTGGCGTGCCGACCGTCGGACGCATTGTCAACGGTGCCATCATCGAGCGCGAGATCGAGTTCGCGCTCAATCGCCTGCCGAACGTCCGCCTTGCGCTGCGCAATGCCGACTTCACCACGGCCAAGCGGATCGCCGCCGCGATCAACGACTATCTCGGCGTCAAGACCGCCGAGCCGATCGACCCATCGACCGTGCAGCTTGCGATCCCGCCGGAGTTCAAGGGCAACGTCGTCGCCTTTCTCACCGAGATCGAGCAGCTCCAGGTCGATCCGGATCTCGCCGCCAAGATCATCATCGACGAACGCAGCGGCATCATCGTGATGGGCCGCGACGTCCGCGTCGCCACCGTTGCGGTCGCACAGGGCAACCTCACCGTCACGATCTCCGAGAGCCCGCAGGTCAGCCAGCCCAACCCGCTGTCCCGGGGCCGGACCGTGGTCGCGCCGCGCAGCAGCGTCAGCGTCACCGAGGACGGCAAGAAGTTCGCCGTCGTCAAGGACGGCGTCTCGCTTCAGCAGCTCGTCGACGGCCTCAACGGTCTCGGCATCGGCCCGCGCGATCTCATCAGCATCCTGCAGGCGATCAAGGCCGCCGGTGCGATCGAAGCCGACATCGAGGTGATGTGATGCAGACCGGCATGGTCAACACCGCACGGGTCGCCAGCTCCGCCTTCTCGGTGGAGAGCCGCAACGGCCGGCCGGACTTCGATCTCGCGGCGGCACTGCAAAAGGTCTCGCCGAAGCAGCAGGCCAAGGCGCAGAAGATCGCCACCGACTTCGAGGCGATGTTCCTCAACAGCATGTTCTCGCAGATGACCTCGGGCCTGAAGGGCGAAGGCCCGTTCGGCGACACGCCTGGCACCGGCGTATGGCGCTCGATGCTGACCGAGCAATATTCCAAGAATTTCGCCAACGCCGGCGGCGTCGGCATCGCCACCGACGTCTATCGCACCCTGATCATGCAGCAGGCAAAAACGATCCGCACGGCATAAGGTCAAACGAGATGAACCACTTCAACGCCTCGCGTCAGCCGGTGCAAGCGCAGCGCCCGAACACCGCACCCGGCAGCGCCGAGGCGCGCAAGATCGCCGAGCAGTTGATGGATGCGATGAGTGCGTTGCTCGGCCTGATCGAGCGCGAGACCGAGCTGGTACGTGCCGGCCAGGTCCGCGAGGCGATGACCCTCGAGAGCAAGAAGCAGGAGCTGTCGCGAAACTATGTCGGCGCCGTCACCCAGTTGAAGGCGAACCAGGCCCAGCTCGCCAAATCCGCGCCCGAGCTGCTCTCGACGCTGCATCGGCACCATGATGCATTCCGCGCGATGCTCCAGGTCAATCTCACCGTGCTCGCAACCGCTCACGCCGTCTCGGAGAGCGTCGTGCGCGGCGTCAACGCCGAGATCCAGAAGCGCAACGTGCCGAACACCTACACGGCCGCGGGACGCCGCGCCACGCCGGGCCCACGCCACATCACGCCGCTCGCGGTCAGCCGCTCGCTCTGAGCGCGCGCAATAACAAACGACAATTTTACGAAAAGCCGCGCGGCAACATCGGCGCGCGGTTAGGCACGTTTCCTTACCGGGTGTTCAATCCTGGTGTTCCATGGTTGCGTATTGAGAGGGGTTGGGATTTGACTCACGTGAGGCAACCAGGAGGCTGCCATGAGTACAGATTTCAGCATCAGGCCGGTGGGGATACCGGTCGCCGTGCAAATCGTAACGACGTCCAATGCGGCGGCGAACGAGGCCGTGCAAACCGATCTGCCCGTGAGCCAGACAGTGGCCGCTGGCGAGGCGAGCGCGCCTGCACGCAATGATTTGCGAAGCAACGAGAACGTCTCACGCCAGGTCGTGTTCGACCAGGCGGCGGCGTCCTTCGTCTTCCAGGTCGTCAACGACAGGACCGACGCGGTGGTCAACCAGTTCCCCGACGAAGCAATGCTGCGCCGGCGGGCCTATTTCCATGCGCAGGATTTGAAATCCGAGCCCTCGCGTCCGGCCAGCACGGACCGCAGCGCCTGATAATCAGGCGTCGAGCCTCGCAACGGCAACATCGAGATCGCTCGAACCGGTCGCGGGACCGGTGACGACGTTCGTGATCTGCGTCTTGCCGTTATCCGTCAGCATGAATTTGGTGTTGCCGAAGCGGAACGAGCCGTGCTCGATCACGGACGGCCGGACAGACCAGCGGCGATATTGCGGTTGATCTCGATCAGCGGACGGAAATGATCGAACTGCGGGCTCATCTGCAGCGCGGCGGTCTGGCTCAGCACGAACACGCTGATGTTGGCGATCTTCTGCCGGACGTCGATCGGCTGCGGATTGTTCTCGCGCATGGCCTCGCTCAGGAAAATCGTCCAGAGCTTGCGATTGAACATCAGGGCCTGCGTGGTCTGCTCGCTGAACGGCTCGGCGCTGTTGATCGCATCCTGAAGCTTGTTCGCGGCCTTGAGCAGGGTCTGCGCTTCGATGTCGCGAGGAGATGCGGTGGTCGTTGCAACACGCGCGTAGGCCGAGGCAGCGGAATTCGACATCAATCACACCCTGGAGGTTACCTAGCGCGTTGAACGCGCTTAAGGAATTCTTTCCTGACCCTAGGCAGCACCGCTTAAGATTTGCTTACATGTGTGCTTGGAAGCACTCCGGATTATTACGGGCCTCGGAGTTCCTCGTCATCGTGAAGCTAGACGCGCATGTGCACGCTGTAAACACGTCACGCGTGGTGCGCGTCGATCTCAGCTAATCCTGCCTTAGCGATCTCCGTAAAATGAACGGCGGAGCGTTAGCCCCGCCGCGAAATCGATGAGTGATTTGCGCCGCGAAATTAGCGGAGCAGCTGCAACACGCTCTGTTGCGACTGGTTGGCCAGCGACAGCGCGGACACCGCGATCGACTGGCGGGTCGACAGCGCCTGGCTGTTCGCCGCTTCCTCGTTGGTGTCGGCCAGCGTCAGGTTGGCCGAGCCGGTCTGCAGAACGTTGATCAGGTTCTTGGAGAAGTCCTGACGCACCTGCACGATCGACAGATTCGAACCGAGCGAAGACCCCTCGGAGCGCAACGTGCTCGAGGCGGCATTCAGGCTGGCCAGCACCTTGTTGGTGGCACCGTTGTCGATGAAGTCCGTGCCCGGAACGAGATTGCTGAGACCGAGGCCGGCCGCGTTGAACACCACGCCGTTGATGCCGAGCGTCGAGCTGCCGTTCTCGTTGAAGACCAGCTTCAGCGTGTCGCCGTTGAGCAGGTTGACGCCATTGAAGGACGAGTCCTGCGAGGTCGTGTCGATCTGCGCCAGGATGTTGTTGAACTGGCTGACCAGACCGGAGCGCGCGGTCTGCGCGACGGGATCCTGAATCGGGGGCTGCGCGGTGGTAAAGGCCAGCACGCCGGTGAGCGTACCGCCGACCGTACCGCCGGCGGTACTCGAGCCGAGGGTCGAGGATGCGTACTCGTTGACGGTGGTGACCGTCAGCACGCCGTTGGCGTCGATCGTCGCCGTCAGGTGGTTGGCCTGAAGCTGCACATTGAGCTGGTCGAGCGTCTTGACGGTGCCATTGGTGCCGTCGCCGAAGGTGACGCTGACCGGCGTGCCGCCGTTGAAGGAGGTGAAGGTCAGCGTCTTGCCGGCGACGCCACCAACACCGGAGTTGCGCGCCGCGGCGAATGCGGTCGCCGTTCCCGTATTGCCGCTGAGACCGAACGCGTTGAGCGCATTGCCGGTGCCGGTGATCGACAGGTCGGCGTTGATGCCGGTGGAGAGCGCAAGCTGGCCGCTGCTATTGACCGACGAGGGGATCTGGCCCGCGGTGGTCGACAGCGTCGCCGAGCCGTTGAAGATGCTGGCGGTCTTGACGCCGGTGGCAAGGTCGATCGAGTTGAGCAGATCGGAGAGCGTTGCGCTCTGGAGGTAGACGGTCGAATTGCCGTTGCCGTCGGTGACGATGTTGCCGTTGACGCCGCCGGAGGTCACGCTCAACGCCGACTGGGGCGACTGGGCGTTCTTGAAAGTGATGGTGTGGCCGTCGATGTTCAGCGTCGAGCCGTCCTGAACGAGCGAACCGAGCGAGCCCGCGGTGGTCGATCGGTCCGCGGTCACGCTCGCATTGCCCGCGCCAGTCGCCGCGGTCAGACCGAGCTTGTTGAGGAAGTCGGCCTTGCCGGTCACGCTCAGATCGGCGCCGGTCGAGCTCTTCAGCGTGACTTGGCCGCCCGTGACGGACGATGCCACCTGCAGCGTACCGATCGGACCGCTCGAGCCGCTGACCGTAATGGTTGCCGCGCCTGCACTGATTGCCGCGGTCTTGACGCCGCTGGCGAGGTCGATCGCGCTGAGGACGTCGTTGATAGTTGCGCCGGGCGCAGCCGGCGTTCCCTCGTAGACGATCGAATTGCCGTTACCGTCGGTGGCGATGTGCCCGCTGGGGTTGAGGCCCCAGCCGGTCGGCTGCGTCGTCGGGGCAATACCGGTGCGGAAGGTGATGGTCTTGCCGTTGACCGTGATGGTGTCGCCATCCGCGGGCGGCGCGCCGAAGGTGGTGGATGTCGTGGTGCCGACCAGCGTGGTGGTACCGGAGAGTGCAGTCGTACCGTCGGCCGCGGTCGCGGCGAACCCGACATTCGTGCCCGCGTTCGAGCCCAGCGAGGCGCCGAGCGCGGCGGTTCCCGTGACCGGGGTCACGCCACCGGCTGCGCCGGTATAGAGCACGTTGCTCTTGGCGGTCGCGCTCGCATAAGAGGTCGTGCCGCGCAGGTCGGCGGGCGTCGCACCGGGAATCGTGGTGGAGACGTTCGATTTCGTAGAATAGCCGACCGTGGTCTGGAGCGCCTGGTTGGCGATCGACTTGGCGCTGTCGATCAGCTTCTGCAGCGAGGTGATGCCGGTGTTCGCGGCCTGGAGCACCTGCACACCGTTGTTGATGCCATCCAGCAGGTTGCCGATGTCGCTCGCCCGGTTGTCCAACCCCTGGGCCGTGAAGAAGTTGGTGGGATTGTCGAGCGCTGTGTTGACCTTCTTACCGGTCGACAGCCGCTCCTGCGTCGTGGCCAGCAAGTCGGCCGTCGACTGCAGCGACAACAGGTTCTGGCGAACGGACGCCGAGAGAACGATGTTGGACATTGGCGAGTCTTCCTCTTGAACCGGGTACGAATCGGCCGCGCGGTCTTGAAAGCGGGCTTTTGTCCAGTCTTAGAGGCTGTCCTTTAAAGTATGGTTAACGCCGGTTTAAGGGATAGGGTTAATGCGCGGTGAACGTCCCTGCCCGCCTCCGGACGCAAAAAAGCGGCGGGGCAAATGACCCCGCCGCTCTTATTTTATTTAGCGATACCAGATGCTTAGCGGAGCAGCTGGAGCACGCTCTGCTGCGAAGTGTTGGCCAGCGACAGCGCGGAGACCGCGATCGACTGGCGGGTCGACAGCGCCTGGCTGTTGGCCGCCTCGACGTTGGTATCGGACAGCGTCAGGTTGGACGAACCGGTCTGCAGCACGTTGATCAGGTTCTTGTTGAAGTCCTGACGCACCTGCACCACCGAGAGGTTCGAACCGAGCGCCGAGGCTTCCGAGCGCAGCGTGCTCGACGCGGCGTTCAGGTTGGTCAGCACGCGGTTGGACGCGGCGTTGTCGATGAAGTCGACACCGACGGTCAAGGCAGCGAGGCCCAGACCCTTGGAGTTGTAGGTCACGCCGGTGATGTTGAGGCTCGACTTGCCGGTCTCGTCGAACACCAGCTTGAGCTGATCACCGTTCAGCAAATTGACGCCATTGAACGAGGAGTCCTGCGAGGTCGTGTCGATCTGGTTCAGGATGTTGTTGTACTGAGACACCAGGTTCGCACGGGCCGTCTGTGCAACCGCATCCTGGATGGGGTTGGATGCCGTCGAGAACGTCAGTGCAGACGTGAGCGTACCGCCGATCGCGCCGCCGGCGGTCGTCGAACCGAGCGTCGAGGACGCATAGTCGTTGGATGCGGTGATGGTCAGCAAGCCGTTCGCATCGATCGTTGCGGACAGGTTGTTGGCCAAAAGTTGCGTATTGAGCTGGTCGAGCGTCTTGACCGTGCCGTTGGTACCGTCGCCGAAGGTGACGTTGACCGCCGTGCCGCCGTTGAAGGCGGAGAAGGTCAAAGTCTTGCCGCTGAGGCCGCCGACGCCCGAGGTGCGCGCCGCGGTGAACGCCGTCGCATTGCCGGTGTTACCACCGAGGCCGAGAACGTTGAGCACGTTGCCGGTGCCGGTGATCGACAGATCGGCATTGACGCCGGTCGAGAGCTTGAGCTGACCGGAGGTATTGATCGTCGAATTCGACTGGCCGGTGGCGGTCGTAAGCGTTGCAACGCCGCTGGCGTTGATCGAGACCGTCTGCACGCCGGTGGCAAGGTCGATCGCCTTCAGCACGTCGGCAACCGTGCCGGACTGCAGATAGACCGTCGAGTTACCGTTGCCGTCGGTGAGGACGTTGCCGCTGACGCCGAAGCCGCTCGGGATCGCCGGAGCGTTGCTCGAACCCGGCACCGGCGCGTTCTTGAAGGTGATGACGTGGCCGTCGACGTTCAGCGACGAGCCGTCCGCGATCGATGCCGACAGCGAAGCCGAGCTGGTCGTGCGGGTCGCGGTCACCGTGGCATTGCCGCCAC
>NZ_JBVVOY010000006.1:0-253716 GCF_055807535.1 Bradyrhizobium sp. Kon37 | reverse complement strand
GCAATCCGCCCTGCCCGACTCCTCGCACCCGAACGCTGCCGCGTCCACCGCAAGCCCGGCTCGCGAACGTGACGACCACAAGATCGCCCCTCAAGGATGAGCCGGGATGGAGGACACATACGCCAAAACCGAATTTCGGTAAAGTGGAATATTTTTGCGGCGGCGGATTGACAGGAGGGCGACACAGGTGCGGTCCCGTAGCCCGGATGGAGCGCAGCGTAATCCGGGACGGTGCCGAATGCCGGGCGGAGCGGCCCCGGATTGCGCCTTGCGTTCCGGGCACCGGACTTCGGGGGCGCCGCTTTACATCATCTGCCTTGCCCAACGAAAAACACCCGGCGGTTTCCCGCCGGGTGTTCGTTCATATGTTCGACAGATCTTACCAGTTGCGCTGAGCGCGGAAGATCATGGCGATCGAGTCCTGGTCCTTCAATTCGTAAACCGCAGCCGGCTTGGCGGTCACGACGTTCGGGACGAGGCCAACCGTTCCAGAATACTTCTGGTCGAGATGGGTCCAGGACACGTCCGCCGAGAATGTCAGGTTCTTGACCGGGGTCCACCGGGTGACGACACCCAGCTGGCCGATCGCGAAGTCCGGGTTGCAACCCGTCACACCCGCCAGGCCGCCGAACACACCGCCGGCGCCACCAGCACCGCAGAGCGTGGTCTTGGCCAGCGTGCCGAACTGGGCCTGCGCGTAGGCACCGTACAGCGAGGAGTTCCAGTACGGATCCCAGTTGTGGGTGTAAGCGCCGCGGAAGCCCCAGGTCTTGACGGTTTCCTGCGAACTGCCGGTCACGAACACCGTATCGGGAGCGCTGGCGAAGCCGATGCTGCCGTAAGAGCCAGCAATGCCCGAATTGCCGTACAGTGCGTAGCTGCTGCCCGACAGGTTCTGGAAGTTGTAGCGGGTCGCACCGTCGGTGTAGACGCCCTGGATGTTGATCGTGTCACCCGCGCCGGTCGGGATGTTCTTGATCGACAGAGCGAGCTGAACCGCCCAACCCCATTTGTCGTCGGGGTGGCCAGTCGGCTCGGTCGCACCGTAGTAACCAACGTGGTTGTCATGTGCAGCCACCGACGCCTGGAACAGACCCCAGGCCTGATCGACACGGACCTGACCGACGAGGTTCGGCGAACGGGTGCCGCCGATGGCGTTGGTGCCGTACGAGCCGCCAATCATGCCGCCCGCGGTCGCGCCGGTCATGTTGACGTTGCCGGCCTGATAGTAGGCCGAGACGTCTTCAGCCGAGAACGAGGCCGTGACGCCCTGACCGAAGTCGGCGGTGTAGGTGAACTGGTTGACGCCAGTGACCGTGCCGCTGCCGCCGACGAGGTTGTCGGTGATGTTGCCGGGATAGTTGGTCCAGGGCGCGTCGAACTGCGACACGGCCTTACCCATGGTGAAGCCGGCGAACTGGATGAAGGCATAGTATACGCCGAGCGCGCCACCGGAGGTGTTGCCGTCGGTGCCGTTGACGCTGCCGCTACCATTCGAGCCGACGAGGGCGGTGCCCGCAGCGTTGAGACCGAGCGCACCGCTGTACTGGGTGCCACCCGTTGCCGAACCGGTTGGGGTGTAATTGCCGCTCGTCCAGGTGAAGACGCCGTCGAAGAAGGTGCGGACCACGCCGTACTCGGTCGCGGTGCGGGTGTCGATGTTGAGGTCTTCACGAGCGCGGAAGGTGTAGTAGTTCATCAGGCGGTTGCGAGCACCGGCAGTACCGCCCTGGTTCGGATTGAAGTCCGAGTTGGTGTTGAAGTTCGCGTCAGCGCGGACGTAGCCGCCGAGCTTGATGCAGGTGTCGGTGCCCGGGATGTAGTAGAAGCCGGCGCCGTACAGCGAGCAGATCTTCACGTATTCGACCGCCTTGGCCTTCACGGGAAGATCGGCTGCGAACGCCCCGGAGGCGGCCATCAGGCCGGCAGCCGAGCCGAGAAAGAGTGTCTTCGTCAACTTCATTAGTAAACCTCCAGGTCGGTTCAGGGGGCTCGGCTCCTCGGTGGGCGCCGCTTTACCCTCTCAATTTCGCTCAATTCAGATCCGCACAAAGGTCCGGACTGAAACGACAGTGAGGTGCCCCCCCTCCGTCGTGGCTTCACATATAGTTTATAAAAACAACTGCCTCAATTTATTGATTTCATGAATCGACAGTTCGAGCCGCGATGTGTCTTGAGAGCAACAGCGGCGATATCCCCCGGAAAAACCGTGTAGAAAAACAAGTAAAGCCCTCGGGGGGCATCCCGAGGGCTTCTTGGAGGTCTCGCATCGCTGTCCATCGCGTGGGTCAAGAGCAGCGAAATAGAGTGGAATAGTCGATAATAAAATTAATTGTTCTTTGCAAGTAATAATTGAGCCTACGATTCCTTCCCCGCGGTATCTCTCTTTTGGATCGGCGCGCGATTTTCGAGACGCTTCCAAGATATCCCACTAAAGATAGGCAAGGGATAAACGGGGAGGGAGCCACATGATCGAGAAGAAACTCGACAGGGCGATTACGGATTTCATCTGGAACGTCGTCGAAATTCATTCCCAGCTGCAGGACATCCACACCAGCTGGGCCGGACTGCTGGGCATTACCGAGCCGCAGTGGCTGATCCTGATGGCCATCACCGAACTGGACGAAGGGCGAGGTGTCGCCGGAATCGACATCGCGAACAAGCTGCGCGTCCACCCCGCCTTCGTCACCAACCAGACCAAGAGCCTCGAAAAGGGCGGCTTCCTGTCGCGACGGCCTGCTGCAGACGACGCACGCTACGTCCTGATGTCGCTGACGGCGAAAGCAACGACGGAGATCGAAAAACTGTCGAAGAGAAAGCTCGCCTTGAACTCGACCATGTTCAACGAGCTCGACGAGAAGACCCTGGCCGATCTGAATGCCGCGCTCGCAACGATTGCCAAGAATGCCCGATTGGCGGCTCGATTGCTGGCGATCGACGTGTCCTGACCCACTGCCGTCAGGCGCGGAGCCCGCGCCTCGATTCATCCCCAATCTCTTCTCGCATTCCCAATCTCGCCTTCCTAATCTCTTGGCGCCTTAGAGGTAGGTCACAGAATCCAGCTGGCGGGCAATTCCAAGTTTGCTGTCGAGCCATTTGAAAATGAAATCGTCCACCGCGATGAAATTCTCGACCTCGCCCAGAGGGTGTGGAATGCGGTTCGGCACGACGGTCGCGCAATCGGCTCCGGCCTGCCGATAGCCTGCTTGCAGTTCGAGAGCATCCTCCTCCCAAACCATTGAGCGGCTCCCGACGACCATCAGAAGCGGGCAAGGTATCCGACGCGACGGCAGCAACGAACCCGTCGAGGTCTCGTCACCGACCGCCTGCTCGACGCCGACCATCCAGCGCAGCGATGCCCGGCGCATGACCGACGTCGCAATGCCGCCGTCGCACACGGCGGCAGCCATCCTGCGATCCAGGAGGGCAAGACGGGATGCGTGACCGGCGGCCGCTCCCTCGCCGTAGACCGCGATCTGCTGCGAATCGACGTCCGGACGAGCTTCCAGGTAGTCCAGCCAGCATTGAAGAACATGCGCGGGCTTGAAGGGGTTACGACCGGATGAATCGCCGGCATCAACGAGCAGGAGTGACATGTTCCGTCGCCCTGAGACCGGCAACAGCCTGCTCATCATCGAGCCCAGGGTGATGTCCTCGTCGCTGACACAGATAACCGCGGGTGCGAAAGACCGGTCGGGGAACGCCGGCAGAAAGTAGCCCGCAAGCGAGCCTTGATCAAAGCAGTCGATCTCCACGCGCTCGATCGCCGAACCGGCCTCCTCCTCGAAGCCCCTCAGGCTGAGTCCGACCTTGTCTACGAGGTCGGTACTCCCGGGATCTCCGGGCCAAGACAGGTTCCTCGCGACTTCGAGGGCCGTCAGCGAGCATAGCCACGCTTCCCGCGCGACCTGAGCTGAACCGGCTACGCGCGCCGATTCGGCGAAGATCCGGTACTCGCCTGAGATCCGCAACCAGTCCGAAATCCACCGATGCCTGTGCGCCTCGCGCCCGAGCTCCGCGACGGACAAGCTTTCGAAAAAATCGGACGCGCGTTTCCGCAAGCACTCCAGGCTTCGACCGGCGCCGTCGCACGCGCAGTGAGGCCAATGATCATCTTCCATGTCAGTCCCCGAACGGCGCGTCGGCGGTTGCTTGGACCAGGCGCAACGCTGTCAGCGCGACGCCCTGCATGTCTGCTCGATGCGACCTCACGCTTGCGTGATCACATGTGCGTCTGCCGTCCCGCTTATCGTTCCGTTTTCCCTTCGCGGGCGGGGGCACTGGACCAGACGGACTACAGTCCGAACGAACTGGTCGCAAAGCAAGTCTCACGCCGGCTCCAACTCAATCGTCACGTCTCAGCTCCGTTGCTGATACACAGTTTAGGCCCCGCACCATTCTGCCACTTTTTGCCGTCCCGCGTTTGCAGTTTTTTGTTGCGATGGACGACTAAAAATTGGATCGCGTTCGATGGCGAAAAACGCAGGGCCTGTATCGGCTTCCATCATGAATTCCTCATGACGCCGATCCGGCGTGCCATCCATCACGATGGCGATCGAGGGATGCGGCGGATTGCCGTTTATGATGCCAACGGCCTTCGCTACGGGACTTTTCGGCGGTCGGCGTCGCAGGAAAACCCGCGCGACAAAATCCTCGACGTCGCTCATCCGCACCCGGCGCGCGCGACGTGACCAAGTATGATCGCGTTCTGGGTGAGCCCGGGCGATCGAGACCTACAACATTCCTTACTTCGGTAAGCCAGTTATTTGAGCAGCTCATGCACCTGCAGAGCCCGTCGCCGATGAGGCGTCCTCTCGCTTTCGGCGGCAAGCAACACGCTGGACCGCCTGCTGAGCCGTCCGACCCTTGTATCCATTATCCCAGTTGCCATCCCCACGCACTTTGCCTTACATGCCCGCCAAACTCGCCCGCGGATGACGGCCGGGGCTCAAAAACAGCACAAATTGTCAAAGGGACGAGACATGGCGCGTAACATCCTGATTCTCGGGGCTTCCTACGGCTCCCTGCTGGGCACGAAGCTGCTGATGGCGGGCCACAACGTGACCCTGGTCTGCCGCGCCAAGACCGCGGAGCTGATCAACCGCGAGGGCACCGAGGTGCGCATCAAGTTGCGTGACGAGGCGGTTCACCGCGCCATCTTCTCGCGCGACCTGCCCGGCAAGCTCGACGCCGTGACACCCGCCAATGTGGACTTGTCGCGCTACGACATGATCGGCCTTGCGATGCAGGAGCCGCAATACACCAACCACACGGTGCGCGTTCTCATGGTCAGGATCGCCGCGGCGAAGCTGCCGTGCCTGTCGATCATGAACATGCCGCCGCTGCCCTATCTGAAGCGGATCCCCTCGCTCGCGGACATGGATCTCGAGGAAGCCTACACCAATGCGCAGGTGTGGGAGCGCTTCGAGCCCGGGCTGGTGACCCTGTGCTCGCCCGACCCGCAGGCGTTCCGTCCGCCGGAAGAGGCTGCGAACGTGCTTCACGTCGGTCTGCCCACGAATTTCAAGGCCTCCGTGTTCGCCGACGAGAAGCACAACAAGGTGCTGCGCGAGCTCGAAGCCGACATCGACGCGGTGACCCTCGACGGCCACGACGTGCCGGTGAAGCTGAAGGTGTTCGATTCCCTGTTCGTGCCGCTGGCGAAATGGTCGATGCTGCTGACCGGCAATTACCGCTGCATCACGCCGCACGAGCCGCAGTCGATCCGCGACGCCGTGCACGGTGATCTCGCGCGCTCGCAGACGATCTACGAGCATGTCGACGCGATCGCCCGGCGCCTCGGCGCCGATCCGCAGGACCAGGTGCCGTTCGCGAAATACGCCAAGGCCGCCGAGAGCCTGCTGAAGCCGTCATCGGCCGCACGCGCGGTGGCCGGCGGCGCGCCCTTCATCGAGCGCGTCGACCTGCTGGTCAAGCTGATCTCGCATCAGCTCGGCGCGCCCAATGCAGAGATCGACCGCACGGTCGAGACCGTGGACCTGAAGCTCAACGAGAAGATCGTGCAGGGCGGATCGGGCGCGCTGTAACAACATTCGGCACGGCCCCCCTTGCTGCCTGCCCGGAATTGGCACATCGATCGCGATCAGGCGCAGTTCGGACCGTCCCCGGGGCGCCATCGATTTGCGCAAACATCGCATCCATGCGAGTTCTAGCCATGCGAGTTACCGAATTATCCGCCGCGCGACAGGCCGGCAGGCAGTTCCGCAACTTCCTGATCGGCGCGCGATCGCCAGTTGGAAGGCAGAAAAACAAGTAGTCGAAGATGGATCAGACGACGTTGCAGGTCGTTCGCGCCGTGGAAGCCGGCGCAACGACGATAAAGGGTGTCATTGACGCGACCGGCTTGTCCCGCCTCAAGATCGAGCGCGCATTGAACGCACTCGAGAAGCAGCGGCTGGTCGTTCGCGATGGCCAGGGTTTCAGGGCAGCCGGTCGAACTGCGCCGCCGCCCACTCGGCAATGCGGCTCGTGCAATGCCTGCTGCGACATTCTCGAAGTGGCCGCCGTCGACAAGCCGGTGAACCAGCTGTGCAAGCATTGGCAGGCCGGCATGGGTTGCACCATCTACGAGCGCCGTCCCCAGATGTGCCGTTCATTCGTCTGCGCCTGGCTGCAAGGCCATCTCGACGACGACTGGTTTCCGGCGAAGTCGGGCATCATCGTGCATTTCAGCCAGGACGCCGTGAACGTGACGGTCGATGACCATTGCCCCGATCGCTGGCGCGAGGAGCCCTATTTCAGCAAGCTCGCCGAATGGTCGCTGAACGGCATCAAGCGAACCGGAAATCGCGGCTACGCGACGCTCGTCGTCTCCGGCGCCGACCGGTTCCTGCTGCTCGGGCGCACCGTCGTTCCTGAGCCGACGCTGTTCGGCACCGCGTTCCTGCCGCTCACCGCCGACACCTTCCGATTCTGGCGGGCGAAATCCCCGGAGCATCTGCAGCGGCTGCACGAGCGCATCGCCGAAATCGAGCGGATCAGGCAGGAATTCGGCTCCTGCGCCATCCCCGAGAACGAGGACGACGATCCACAAGCCCCCTATCGGCCCGCACTTCTACGGCAATCGAATCACGCCTGAACTCCGCCGTGGGCAACAACGCATGATTTCCGTCGTGGCGCTCGACGCGCCGCGGCCGGGTTGATAAGCCCCTGTCCGCGAATGATGGGACTTGAGTCGGGCATGACGGTTGCGATCGAGATGGGGCAGACCACGGCGGGCGCCGCGGCGGCCATGGACCTCGAGGAACTGCTGGCGACCCGCCTCCTGGTGCAGGGCAATTCGGGCTCCGGAAAATCACATCTGCTGCGGCGGTTGCTGGAGCAGAGCGCGCCCTGGGTGCAGCAGGCCATCATCGATCCCGAAGGTGATTTCGTCTCCCTGGCGGAGCATTTCGGCCATCTCGTGATCGAGGCCGAGGATCACACCGAGCGCGGCCTTCAGGTCGCCGGCGAGCGCGCGCGGCTGCATCGCGTCTCCACCGTGCTCAATCTCGAAGGGCTCGACGCCGAGAACCAGATGCGCCGCGCCGCGGCCTTCCTTGGCGGACTCTTCGACGTCGGCCGCGACCATTGGTATCCGATGCTGGTGGTAGTGGACGAGGCGCAGCTGTTTGCGCCTGCGGTCGCGGGGGAAGTCTCGGACGAAGCGCGAAAGCTTTCGCTCGGCGCGATGACCAATCTGATGTGCCGCGGCCGCAAGCGCGGGCTTGCCGGGATCATCGCGACCCAGCGGCTGGCGAAGCTCGCCAAGAACGTCGCGGCGGAAGCGTCCAACTTCCTGATGGGCCGCACCTTCCTCGACATCGACATGGCGCGCGCCGCCGACCTGCTCGGCATGGAGCGGCGGCAGGCCGAATCCTTTCGCGATCTCGAACGCGGACAATTCATGGCGCTCGGCCCCGCACTGTCGCGACGCCC
The DNA here is from genome assembly GCF_055807535.1 of Bradyrhizobium sp. Kon37. Lineage (NCBI taxonomy): Bacteria > Pseudomonadati > Pseudomonadota > Alphaproteobacteria > Hyphomicrobiales > Nitrobacteraceae > Bradyrhizobium > Bradyrhizobium sp. Kon37. The sequence goes on along the minus strand of NZ_JBVVOY010000006.1, from coordinate 245,778 downwards.
CCTGCGTTTGAACATCGGCGCGACCGAAACCCAGCCGCGCAATTCCACGCCGCGGCTGATGCCGATGCCCGAAGCCGCACTCGAGAATATGCGCGCTGTGATCCTGGCCGCGCCGCCGCCGGATGCCAGCCGGCCGCAGCGCCGGCCCGCGCCCGATCTGCTCGAGCAGCTCCGCGCCGCGAAGGCTGCGGCACCGGAGATCGGGCCCGAAATGATCGAGGCTCCGGTCAGTGCCGAGGAGCTCGCGGAACGGCGCGAGCGCGTGGATCGGACCCTTCGTGCCGTGCTCGCCGCGCCCGATGCCGGCTTCCGCGCGGTCGGCGTGCTGTACCAGGAGTTCGTGGTCCGCTGCCGCATCGAGGGCCTCGGCTCGGCAGTGCCCGACCTCACCGAATTCCGCCGCATGCTGACACGTGCACGCGCCGGGCTCGGCGCCGAGCATGCCGAGGACGACGCCTGGCAGGATGTGTCGCTGCGCGCCTCGATCCTGCCCGAGGACATGCAGGGCGTGTTCATGATGATCGCGCGCGCGGCGAAAGAAGGCTGGCCGTGTCCCGGCGACGCCGCCATCGCCCGCGCCTACGGCTCGCATTCGCTGCGCCGGGCGCAGCGCCTGCTCGGCTACATGGAAGAGCAGGGCCTGATCGTCTGCCAGCTCGACGGCGCCGGCCGCCGGTTCGTGACGCTGGTGGAGCTCGCCTGGGCCACCGCGCCGGGCGATCCCAATGCCGACGATCTGCCGGCGGAGCAGGTCGCGAGCGCGGCTTCGGCCTAGAACGCTCCCGCCACAGTCACGCGGAACGTCAGCGGCTCGACCGGGTGCAGCACGGTGTCCATCACGCCGTTCTGGCAGACCGCGGCGGGCGCGGTGCCTGAGGTACATAGGGCGTAGAGCGTGTCGGTTTTCAGCAGCGACCCATAGGCGTAGGTGACCTGGTTCGCCTGCATGTTGAAGAGATTGAGCACGTCGAGCTGAAGGCGCCAGCCATTGTCGATGCGATAGCCGAGGCGTCCGTTGAAGTTGCTGGTCGCAGACGAACGGAACGCATTGTCTTCCGTCAGTGGGCTCGACGCAAGATAGCGCCAGCGCAAGCCCCCGAACCAGCCGGTCTTCTCGCCGAGCGTGATGCCAGCTGATGCCACCATCGCCGGCGCGTTCGGGATGTAATTGCCGGGCGCGTTGCCGGCCTGCGCCTCGGGATAGCCGGTGAGCGAGGCGTAGACCTCGGCCTGAGCGCTGTCATATCCACGGAAGCGCGCATGGGTCATCGCAAGATCGGCGTCGATCTCGATCCATGGTTGCGGGCGGTAATGGTTGGTCCACTCAAAGCCGTAGCGACGGCTGGCGCGGGTCGCCGAGGTGTCGCCGGCATCGCCCGAAAATAGAATCTCGGAATCCTGGTCGAGGATGAAGAGGCTGAGCGAGGTGTCGAGACCGGGGACGATCCTGCTGCGAACGCCGATCTCCGCGCCTCTGGTCCGCACCAGCAGCGGCGACGGCGTCAGCCTTGTCGCGGGATCGCTCGGGTCTTCGGTCGTGGTCGCGCCGCGCGCGTCGTTCGAATGCATGCCGTAGCCGGCCCCGAGAAAGAATTCGGTCTGGTTGAACGGACCGAGCACCATCCTGAACTTCGGGCTGCCGAGCGCGGCATCGGCGCGACCGGAATTATTTTCGTTGAACAGGGATGCGACATCAGCGGCATAGTAGTCGCCCCGCAAGCTAATTGTGGTCCGGAGCCAATCGGTCCAGCGCACGGTGTTTTCGGCAAATGCACCGACGCTGCCCTCGCCGACCTTGTCGCTGCGGATGTTGGAGACGAAGCCGCGCCGAAAATTATTGGTCAGCGCCAGATCGATCGAATCATGGCGCGATTGCAGGCCAATCGTGGTCTGCATCGGCAGCCCCGCAAACGAGCCGTCCAGCGTGCGCGAGATGTTGGCGCCGGCCATCAGGCGGTCATCGTGCTGGTGGAACTGGTCGCCAAGCACGGGATCGCCAAGGAAATAGGTGAAGTTGTTGAAGAGGTCGAGTTGGCTCTTCACCACATAGGCGTTGGCTTTCCAAGACCCCACATCGTCACTCTGCGCGATGCGGGCGGAGAGCGCGAAGCGATTGGTGTTGCCGCCGTCGCTTGGATCCTCCGAGCCGAACCGGTCGAGCAGGCCACGCGCGATCGCTCGCTGCGGCACCTGATCAGTCGAATTCCATTTGTTCGCATAGGCCATGCCGGTGACGGATACGCCATCCGTCGCGGTACCCTGGCTGTAGCGAACGAGACCGTTGAGCTTGCGGACATTGTCGGGATTGTCCCACGGCCCATTATAGGTGCCGATCTCGCCGGCGACGAGCAGCGAGCCGTCGCCAACCTTCGTTGAGTCCATGCCAAGCAGGCGGCGATAACCAAAGCTGCCGGCGCTCACCTGCGCGAGCCCCTTGGTGCGGTCGATCAGGCCGATGTGAACGCTACCGACCGAAGCGAAATCGCCCTCGTCGGCGAAATATGGCCCCTTGCGTACGTCGATCGCGGCGATGGTCTCCGGGATCAGCCAATTCAAGTCCGCATAACCCTGGCCATGCGCGTGTGTGCGCATGTTGACGGGCACGCCGTCCACGGCGATGGCGAGATCGGTGCCGTGATCGAGATTGTAGCCGCGTAGAAAATACTGGTTGGCTTTGCCTTCGCCGGAATGCTGGGTCACGATCAACCCCGGCACAGCTTCGAGCGCCTCACCGGGCCGGGTGAAAGGGCGCGCGTTGATGTCCTCGCCGGAGACGGTGATCTCGCTTGCCATGCCGGGCGGGCCTTTTGCGCCCGAGGCGACGCTGGACGCTCGCGTGGCTGTCGGGTCAGCAACGATGCGGTCGTTGGACTGGACCGGCATGCTGGACCGTCGAGCTGCGGCCGGTTTCTTGTGAGGTTTCGTCTCGCCGCCGCTGACCTGGACCGGCGGCAGCTCGCGCGATGTGCCTGCGTTCTGCGCGAAGGCTTCGCCGCCATCTGCGAGCAGCACCAAGACCGAAAATGCCGTCAGCGCGCCGCAGCGTCGGTCGGACTCAGACCGTCTCGGTGGCATCGGCGCATTGCAGCAATTTTGGCGTGGCCGCTCGGTGGAGCGCAAACATGCGCCGATAGAGCACGACCGAGACGAGCCAGGCGATCACGAACAGCGCGACCACGGCGAAGCCGACATTGGCGAGCGAGTCGTTGAGCGCGTCAACCAACGCCCACACGCCGCCGGACAGGCCGAGCCGGTCCGCGATCAGCCCGAGCGCCTCGATGCCGCCGATCAACAGCGCCACCGCCACCGAAGCCCCTGTGATCGTGAGGTTGTACCAGAGCTTTCGCAGCGGATCGACGAAGGCCCAGCGATAGGCGCTCACCATCAGCGCGGAGTCGGCGGTATCGACCAGCGCCATGCCCGATGCGAACAGCGCGGGGAAAACGAGAACATCGGCAAACGAAGCGCCGCGCGCGGCTTCGCTGGCGGAGATGCTGAGCAGGCCGATTTCGGTTGCGGTGTCGAAGCCGAGCCCGAACAGGAAGCCGAGCGGATACATGTGCCAGGGTTTTGTCACCAGGCGGAACATCGGGCCGAACAGCCGCGCCAGGAGGCCGCGATTGGCAAGCAGGGCATCGAGGCCCTCGGCGTCGTGAATGCCCTGCTCCCGCGCGGCGCGAAACGTCCGCCACAAGCCGGCGAAGATGACGAGATTGATGGCCGCGATCACCAGCAAGAACAGCGCAGACACCGACGTGCCGATGAAGCCGCCGATCTCCTTGAGCAGGCTGTCGCCACCGAGGCTGACGACGCCGAGCGCGAGCAGCATGGTCGCGACCACAACGATCGTGGAATGGCCGAGCGCGAAATAGAGACCGACGCTGCGCGGCGCGCCACCTGCCTGCATCTGCTTGCGCACGACATTGTCGATGGCCGCGATGTGGTCGGCATCGACGGCGTGGCGCAGGCCGAACACCCAGGCGAGCAGCGCGGTCGCCATCACCGTCGGCCGGTCACCAAACGCCGCGAACGTCCAGACCCACGCCGCGATGTTGGCCCCAATCAGCCCGCCGAACAGCAGCACCATTCCGGGCTCGACCGCCCGCAAGGACCATCTCGTCACGACAATCATTCCGTCCGCTGCACGCCCATCGCACGAGCGGTATGATCTTTTCATAAGATGGTCATACTGACCAGTGCAATCCCGGCGGGGCGGCACGGCTTTGCAGCAGTGCTTGCGGCATCCCTCCAGACGCCATCAGGCCGAGAGCTAGGCAGCCTCAGACCCGCCGAGATAAGCATCGCGGATGCGGGGATCGTCCTTCAGCGCGCGGGCGGAGCCGGAGAGAACGATCTTGCCGGTCTGCAGCACATAGGCCTCGTGCGCGATTTCGAGCGCGAGGCTGGCGTTCTGCTCGACCATGAAAACCGACACGCCCTCCTGGTTGATGGTGCGGATCAGCTCCAGCACGCGGTCCACGTAAAGCGGCGACAGGCCCATGGTCGGCTCGTCCATCACGATCATCCTGGGACGGCTCATCAGCGCGCGCGCCATCGCGACCATCTGCTGCTCGCCGCCGGAGAGCGAGCCGGCGCGCTGCGACAGCCGCTGGCCGAGCTTCGGGAACAGCGTGAGCATCTTGTCGAGATCCTGCGCGATCGCCTCACGGTCGTCGCGCACGAACGCCCCCATCAGGATGTTCTCGCGCACGCTCATGTCCGCGAACAGGCGCCGTGCCTCCGGCACCGAGGCGATGCCGCGGCGGACGATCTGCGGCGTTGTCAGTCCGAGCAGCGAGGCACCGTCGAAAGTCACCTCGCCCGAGCGCGGCTTCACCAGGCCTAAAATGATCTTCATCGTCGTCGATTTTCCGCTGGCATTGCCGCCGAGCAGGCAGACGACGTGGCCGCGCGGCACGGATATCGACAGGTCGAAATGCACCTGGGCCTGGCCGTAGAAGGTATTGACGTCGGTGAGCGCGAGCAGCGCATCGGGAGGCGAGTTCGTCATGCCGCGCTCTCCTGCTTCGTCGCCAGGCCGTGGCCGAGATAGGCCTCGATCACCTTGGGATCGCCGCGCACCTGTTCACCCGCGCCTTCCGCGATCTTCTTGCCCTCGTCCATGACGATGACGCGGTCGGAGAGGCGCATCACCATTTCGAGCTTGTGCTCGATCAGCAAGATCGTCAGCCCTTCGGCCTTCAGCTCGGCGACGAGCCCTTGCATCTCCGTGGTTTCGGTCGGGTTCATGCCGGCGGTCGGCTCGTCCAGCAGCAGCAGACGCGGCTTCAGCGCGAGCGCACGCGCGATCTCGACGCGGCGCCGGTTGGCGTAGGAGAGGCTGTAGGCCGGCTGGTCGATGCGTGGCAGCAGCCGCTCGCCGAAGCGCGCGAGAATGACCGTCACCTCCTCGCGCAAGCGCTCCTCCTCTGCCCTGACGCTGGCGGGGCGCAGCAACGCCAACCCCAATTCCAGCAATGGCCCGATCACCGGCACGGCCGGCTTGACCGCACGAAGCCGCGTGTGGGCACCGATCAACACGTTATCCATCACGCTGAGATTGCCGAAGACGCGGCCGAGCTGGAACGTGCGCGCGATGCCTTCGGCGGCGAGCCGCTCCGGCGAGAGACCCGTGACGTCCAGTCCCTCGAAGCGAACCGTCCCGGCGTCCGGCCGGTCAAGCCCGGTCACGAGATTGAACAATGTCGTCTTGCCGGCCCCGTTCGGGCCGATGATGCTGACGAGTTCGCCTTTGGCGAGATCGAGATCGATGGCGTCAACGGCGGTGAGGCCGCCGAAACGCCGCGTCAGCCCGCGCAGGGACAGCATGGTCGTGCTCATCACATCGTCCCTAACAAGCCTTGCGGTCTGAACCGCACCAGCAGCAGCAGCACGATGCCGTAGATCAGGATGCGGTACTCCGCCGCGATGCGGAACACTTCCGGAAGGCCGACCAGCGCGACCGCTCCGACGATGGCGCCGACGACATTGCCGAGGCCGCCGAGGATCACCACGGTCAGCGCCAAGATCGATTGTTGCGTGTTGAAGGTCTCGTGGTTGATGTAAGAATAGAGATGCGCGGCGATGCCGCCGCTAATGCCGGCGGCAAAGCCACCGAAGATGAAGGCCAGCGATTTGTAGCGATTCAGGCTGAGCCCATAGGCGCGCGCGGCGATGTCGTCGTCGCGGATGGCGCGAAAGCTGCGGCCGAGATGCGAGCCGAGCAGGCGTCCCTGCAGCAGCGCCAGCACGACCATCACGATGAAGCTGAACCAGTAGATTGAAATCGGGCTTACCAGCTCATAGCCGAAGAGCGACAGCGGCGGGATGCCGGAGATGCCGATCGGCCCGCGCGTGACGCTCTCCCAGTTCAGGATCACCAGCGAGACGATCTCGCCGATCGCGAGCGTCGCAATTGACACATAGTGGCCGCGCAGCCGGAACGACGGCGAGATCAGCGCCGTGCCCAGCGCAGCACTCATCAGACCGCCGCCGATGATGGCAAGGACGACCGGGACGGCGAAATTGAGCGACAGCAGCGCGGAGGTATAGGCCCCGATCGCGAGCAGCGCGGCGTGTCCCAGCGAGACCTGACCGATCGTGCCTGCAACCAGGGTGAGGCTCAGCGCGAGCATGCCGAGCAGCCAGGCGTTGATCAGGGTCTGGAGCACGTAAAACGACACCGGCAACAGCGGCAGGATCGCGAAGACGGCGGCAGCGATCAGCAGAGCCCAGCGCGGAATGCGCACCGGCCGGCTCGGCGCGATGAAGGTGCCGGTGAGCGGTTCGGGCGGCGCCTGCCGTGCGCTGGCGAACAGGCCGTTTGGCCGCAGCACGAGCACGACGACCAGCAGCAGGAACGCGAACAGATTACGGTAGCTGGTGCCGAACACAGCGACACCGTAGCTCTCGACCAGTCCGAGCAGCAGGCTGCCGATCACCGCACCCGGCACGTTGCCGGCACCGCCGACGACTTCGGCGACGACGCCCTTGAGCGTCGCCTGCAGGCTCATCGCGGTGTCGATCTGGTTGTAGTACATGCCGACCAGCAGGCCGGAGACGCCGCCAAGCGCAGCCGCAATGCCGAACACCGCCTGATTGACGCGATTGACGTCGACGCCCATCTGCATCGCGGCATCGCGATCCTGCGCGGTGGCACGCACGGCCCAACCGAGCTTGCTGTAGCGCAGGAACACGAACAGCAGCAACGCGCTGGTGAGGCCGACACCGGCGATGAGCAGATCCAGCGGCCCGATCGTGCCGCCGCCGATCTGGAAGCGGACATCCGGCAACTGGCTCGGCAGCGCGCGCGGATTGGGCGAGAAGGTCAGCATCACGAGCTGATCGAGCACGAAGCTGATGCCGATGGTCGCCAGCAGCGGCGCGATGCGCACCGAGTTCTGCAGCGGACGCAGCCCGAACCGTTCGATGATCAAGCCCACCAGCGCCGCCGCCACCGCGACCACGATGATGGTGAGCGGCAGCGGCGTATGCAGCTGCACCACCGCGACCCAGCCGATATAGGCGCCGACGAGGTAGATCGAGCCTTGCGCAAAGTTGATCAGCCGGCTGACGCCGAAGATCAGCGCGAGCCCGACCGCAACGAGGGCGTAGACGTTACCGACGATCAGCCCGTTGATCGTGTAGTCGAGCCAGGAAGACACGCAGAAAATCCCCTCAGGTCGGCTTGCCGTCCCAGAGCGCGAACTGACCCTTGCGCACGACGAGCTCGGCGTTCATGGCGCCCTTGACGCGCCGGCTCTCGACGTCGAACGTCGCCTTGCCGAAGATCACGCTCGAGACATCCTTCACTTTCGTAAAGGCGTCGCGGATCGCGCGCCGGTCGGTGCCGCCAATCTTGACGACGGCGGCCGCCATATTCATCGCGTCGTAGGCGTAGGCGTTGAACGCGTCGGGCTCCACCCCGTTGTACTTCTTCTTGAAGCCCGCGATGAATTTCTGCACCTCGGGGCGCGGGTCTTCCGGGAAGTAGCGCGTGCCGACATGGACGTCCTCGACGGCCTCGCCGCCGAGCTCCAGGAATTTCGGTGAGTAGACCGAGCTCGCGGCGCAGATCACCTGCTTCAGCCCGACCTGGCGCGCCTGGCGCGCGATCAGCGCACCGTCGGAATAATAGGAGATCAGGATCAACCCGTCCGGATTGGCGTCGCGGACTCGCACCAGCGTGGAGCGGAAGTCGCGCTCCTCCGCGATGTAGCCTTCGGTGACGGCGATTTCGGCGCCGTGCTCTTTCGCGGCCTTGACGAAATAGTCACGGCTGGTGCGGCCCCAATCGGTGTTGAGGTGCAGCACGGCGAGCTTCTTCAGGCCGAGACGCTTCACGGCATAGGCCGCCAGCAGCGGCTGCTCGTCGGCCTGGCTGACCGAGGTGCTCCACATGAAGTCGCCGCCCTTGGTGAAATCCGGATGCGAATTGGTGAATCCGAACTGCACCAGCCCGCCGCGCTGATAGATCGGCGAGGCCGCCATCGAGGCGGGGCTGGAGAAATCGCCGAGCTCCATGACGATCCTGGGATCGGAGACGAACTTCTGGGCAATCGCCACCGACTGGCGCGGGTCGCTCTGGCTGTCCTCGAAACTATAAGCGAGCTTGCGGCCGTTGATCCCGCCCGCTGCCTGGATCTCGTCGAGCGCGAGATCAAAGCCCTGCTTCCACTGCGTGCCATATTGTGCGTTCGGCCCGGTCAGCGGACCGCTGACGCCCAGCAAAATCGGCTCGGACGATTGCGCAAGCGCGGCGCGCGAGAAGGCTGCTCCCGCCATCATGGCGGCAAGCGAGCCCTTGACCAGGGTACGACGATCGATGTTGCTCATGGACGGCTCCATCCTGTCAGGTGTTGAAACAACCAGCAATTTCCATGCCGGTGAGATCAGCTATTTCGAGGGCTCGCCGAGCGACAGCATCAGCCGGTTCGCCCAGTTAAAGAACGACGCGCCGTTGATGACGTCGACGATCTCCGCATCGTCGAGACCCGCGCGGCGCAGCTCATCGATATTGTCGGGGCCGAACGCGATCGGCGTCGCGGCCAGCGCCACCGAGGCTTTGACGACCGCATTCCAGCGCTCGCCGAGATCGGCGCCAACGCCTTCGTCGAGCAGGCGCTGCACATCGTCGCGGCGCTTGGAATAAGTGCTGGCGAAACGCGCATGCACGGAGGCGCAGTAGATGCAGCCGTTGTAGCGCGAGGTCGCAGCGGCCGCGAGTTCGCGCTCGGCGCGCGGCAGGCCGTCGGCAACGTTGTAGAAGATGTCCTTGTCGGTCTTGGTGCGAGCTTCCAGCACCTCGGGATCGCGCACCAGCAGGCGGAAATACTCGGACTTGGAACGGGAGCGGTCGACGAGGCCGGCGAAATGCCGCTCGGTCAGCTCAGTCTCGGGCAGCGGATCGATCCACGACACCCAGCCCAGTTCATCCTGGGTGAAGACGACGGGCGGATTGACATTGTTTGCAGCGCTCATGATGCAGCCTCCTTACGCGCCGGCCGCGGCGTTCGCGGTGCGCCCGAGCGAGGCACCGAGCACGCGCAGTCCGGTGACGACGCGCACCTGGAACGACAGGAACGCAACGAGCTGGGAAAACGTGACGATGCCGGTGTTCGACCAGCCGGCGGCGAGCAATGCCTTCATGTCGGCTGCAGCCGCATCTCGCGGGCGGAATACCAGTAGATGCGCATGCTCGAGCGCCGCAACGAGCCGGTGCCCGAGATCGGGCTTGCGCTCCGCGCTGACGCGATAGATCAGGCCGGCCTTGTTTTCGAGCGACAGCGGGCCGGCTGGAAACGCACCGTAGGGGCCCGAGGTCTCGCCCCGCGCGATTTCGACATCGACCGCTTCGACCAGGCGCGCGCCATCGGCGGTCGCAGCTAACTTCGCCCGGTAGAAGCCGGCCATCGTGGGCTCGCGGTGAAGGCCGATCACGAACAGCGCAACCGCGGCGCGCTCCACCAGCGAGACATCGCCGGCGTCGATCGGCTCGAACAGCGAGAGATAGCTCTTCTGCGCGTTGTCGCGCGCCTGCACGCGCTTGGCGCGAATGCCGTCCAGAGCCGAACCCGGTTCGATCCCGGCGAGCGTGTCGATGATATCCTTCGTAGCCATCATTCAGCCTCTTGCAGCCTCGTGCAACGCGATTGCGTTCATTCCGACTAACCCGCCAGCGCCACGTCGGGCGCCGTCCGCGCCCAGCCCAGCGCCGGCGCGACCTTCTCCGCGACCAGCTCGATCGAGCGCAGGATATGGGGATGCGGGGCATCGACCGAATGCGCCTGGAAGACGAGATCGGTCACCCGCTCCAGCGTGGCGTCGGCGCGGAGCGAAGCGATGACGTCGTCGGCCGCGCCGACATGGGTGTCGAACGCCGCGATCATCTCCTCGAGCGTCTCGCCCGGCTTGGCGTGGCCGCCCTTGAGGAATTGCGGCAGCGCGCGCCGCAGCCCGATATCGGCAAGGCGCATCGCCTCGGCGCGGTCGTCGGCGACGAAGATTGTGCGCGAGGCCATGATGCGGGGTTCGCGTCCCGGCGGCAGTGCTTCAAGGTAGGCATCGATCACCGGATTCTGAATCTCGGCCAGCGTTGCCTTCGGCGCCTCCTTGGGTCGAGGCTGGGTGCGCGACAGCAACAGGCCATCGCCCGCCTTGCCGGCACGCGCGCCGCCCGCCACAGAGAATGTCGCCTGCCAGATCCGGTTGTCCAGTTGCGGCCGCTGCGGATAGAGCGTGTCGCCACCGTCGAGCGGCTTGCCTACCAGCGCCGTGCGGACGATTTCCAGATTGCGCGCAAAGATCTCGTTGCGCTGGGCGCTGTCGAGGCCGAAGGCGGCAAAGGCCGAGGGATTGCCGCCGGTGCCGACACCGAGCTCGAAGCGACCGTTGCAGAGCAGGTCGAGCACCGCGGCGTCTTCCGCCACCCTCACCGCATTCTCCAGCGGTAAGGTGACGATGCCGGTGCCGAGCCGGATGCGCGAGGTCTGCGCTGCGACGTAACCGAGGAAGGTGAAGGGCGACGGCAGGCCGCCCTCGCGCTCGTGGAAATGGTGCTGCGCGATCCACGCGGAATCGAGGCCCGCCTTCTCGGCGCGCACGATCTGCTCGGCCGCGAAGCGATATCGGTCGGCGGGCGGGGCCTCGTCGAGAAGCCGCGTGAAAAACCCCAGGCGTTTCAGGTTTGCTAAGCGTTTCATACGAGCCCTGTCGGACGAGGATGGGTCCCGATGATGTCGGTTGCCGCAGCTCCAGACAAGCGGGCATTGCGCAGGGCTCGTACGCAAGCCTGCCCGCCGAGATCGCCTGAGCTGAGCTTTGGCTGGGCAGACTGCCTACCAGCTCGGCAGTACCGCGCCCTTGAACTTGGTCAGGACGAACTCCTTGACCTCCGCGGTGTGATAGCTGTCCACCAGGATCTTGACCCAGGGCTTGTCCTTGTCGACCGTGCGAACGGCGATGAGATTGACGTAGGGACCCTTCGGGTCCTCGCGCAGGATCGGATCTTTAACGGGATCGAGGCCCGCCTGGGTTGCATAATTGGTGTTGATCGCGGCGGCGTCGACATCGTCGAGCGCGCGCGGCGCCTGCGCCGCGTCGACCTCGATGAACTTCAGCTTCTTGGGATTCTCGGCGATATCGAGCACCGTCGGCTTGAAGCCCGTGCCGTCCTTCAGCTTGATCGCGCCCTTGTCGCGCAGCAGCAGCAGCACGCGGCCGCCATTGGTCGGATCGTTCGGGATCGAGATCTTGCCGCCCTCGGGAATGTCGGCGAAGGACTTGTGCTTCTTGGAATAGACACCGATCGGGAAATTCACGGTCAGGCCGACGGCTTCGATCTTGTAGCCACGGTCCGCCTTCTGGTTGTCCAGATAAGGCTGATTCTGGAACGAATTGGCCTGGATCTCGCCGGCATCGAGCGCGGCGTTCGGCACGACGTAGTCGGAGAATTCGATGAGCTGGATGTCGAGACCCTGCTTGGCGGCGATCGGCTTCACGGCCTCGAAGATCTGGGCGTGCGGCCCCGGCGTCACGCCGATCTTGATGGTCTCGCCTGAAGCGGCGGCCGACCAGGCGGCGAGCGCGGTGGCAAGGATCAGGGGAAGGCGAAACGACATCTTGGTCTCCATGGCTTGGCAATGATTGGAACCGTATTCGCTTCTCCGCGGGGCGAAATCAATGAAATGGAAATCCATATTGGCCTGCTAGCGCGGACGACGCTTCTCCACTCGACCGCATGTGGGGAACGAATGCACCCGCGCAAGCGTGAGGCGCATCACGGCAAAACAGCACGGATCGTTGCCCCTAGCCCGATGGAGCGAAGCGCAATCCAGGGCGCAGCCTGCCGCGGGTGGACTTATCCTGGTTGCGGTCGGCTCCATCCGGGCTTCGGACCTCTCCCCGCACATTCGTCATTTCGCCGCAGGGTTTTCTCACCCTGTCGGCATTGCCGCCTCGCCCATGATGAAACATGATGGGCTTTGGCCGGTGACGACTTGTCTGTGAAGTGGGGATCATCCGATGAACGAGAACGAAATCCGCAAGTCCATCGCTGAGGTAAAGCAGGGCAAGCTGTCGCGACGCTCGTTCATGCAGACGATGGCTGCGATCGGGATCGCAGCGCCGGTCGCGAGCCAGATCCTGGTTTGGAACGACGTGGCGATGGCGGATGCCACGCTGCCCTACAAGCCGACCAAGGCCGGTGGCGGCGGCCCGCTCAAGATCCTGCTCTGGCAGGCCCCGACGCTGCTCAATCCGCATTTCGCGCTCGGCACCAAGGACCAGATCGCCTCGCGCGTCTTCTTCGAGCCTCTCGCCGGCTGGGACAAGGAGGGCAACCTCGTCCCCTGCCTCGCGGCCGAGGCTCCGTCCAAGCAGAACGGCGGCCTTTCGCCGGACGGCCTGAGCGTGACCTGGAAACTGAAACAGGGCGTGAGATGGCATGACGGCAAGCCCTTCACCGCCGATGACGTCGTCTTCACTTGGCAATACGCCTCGGATCTCGCCACGGCGGCGTACACCACCGGTTCCTACAAGGACATCACGGTCGAGAAGATCGACGACCACACCGTCAAGGTGCTCTTCAAGGCCCCGACCCCGTTCTGGGCCGACCCGTTCGTCGGTTCGGTCGGTCCGATCCTGCCGAAACATCATTTCGGCGACTATGTCGGCGCGAAATCGCGCGAAGCGCCCGGCAATCTGAAGCCGGTCGGCACCGGTCCCTACAAATTCGTCGAGTTCAAACCAGGTGATCTGATCCGGGCCGAACGCAATCCCGACTATCACGTCAAGAACCAGCCGCATTTCGACACGCTCGAAATCAAGGGCGGGGGCGATGCGGTGTCCGCGGCGCGCGCCGTGCTCCAGACCGGTGAATACGACTATGCCTGGAACATGCAGGTGGAGGAGGAGGTCCTCAAGCGCATGGAGGCCAGCGGCAAGGGCAAGCTCGACGTCACGCCTTCCGGCAACGTCGAGTTCATCATCCTCAACACGACTGACCCGTGGACCGAGGTGGATGGCGAGCGCTCCAGCCCCAAGACCAAGCACCCGACGCTGTCTGATCCCGCCGTTCGTCGCGCGATCAACCTGCTGATCGACCGCGACTCGATCCAGAAGTTCATCTACGGGCGCGGCGGCGCCGCCACCGCGAGCTTCGTCAACGCACCCAAGCAGTTCAAGTCGCCGAAGCTGAAATACGAGTTCGACGTCGACAAGGCCAACAAGGTCCTGGATGAAGCCGGATGGGCCAAGGGCGCGGACGGCCTCCGCGAGAAGGACGGCAAGAAGCTCAAATTCGTCTTTCAGACCTCGACCAATGCGCCGCGTCAGAAGACGCAGGCCATCATCAAGCAGGCCTGCCAGAAGGCCGGCATCGAGATCGAGATCAAGGCGGTCACTGCATCGGTGTTCTTCTCGTCCGACGTCGGCAATCCCGACACCTACTCGAAGTTCTATGCGGACATGGAGATGTACAACACCACGCAACCGCAGCCCGACCCGGAGCGCTTCCTGAACCAGTGCGTCTCTTGGGAAATTTCCAACAAGGACAACAAATGGCTCGGCCGCAACGTCTCGCGCTGGTCCGATCCAGAGGCCGACAAGGCCTACAAGGCGGCACAGAAGGAGCTCGATCCCGTCAAGCGCGCCGCGTTGCTGATCAAGGTCGACGAAACCTTTTGCGAGGCCAACGTGTTCCTGCCGCTTCTATCCCGCAACATCGTCAACGCAGGGGTCAACAACCTCATGGTCGACATGTCGGGATGGGACGTCACGACTTGGAATCTGGCGAGTTGGTACCGCAGCTGACGCCTTGCAAATTCAATCCTTGCTGGCTCAATCCCTGCCGGCGAATTGACGGTCGAGATTTGACGCCGTGTCGGCGCTTCTCAGCCGTTTCATCAGCTCATCCCTCTCCTTGCCGTCGGGCAACGATTCGGCCTTTTCACGGATGGTCCTGGTGAACTCCGCAAGCCGCTCTTGAAGAGTGGTGGTTTGCTGAACGCGACGCCGCCTGAGCACGATCGGGTCTCCATGTCATGGCACCATGCGGTGCCTTTCTGGATGGCCAATGATAAGAGCGGGCGCAGCCATATCTATATCAAATGATATAGCTCAAGCCGTTTGGTACCGACGCGTTTTGTTCACATGTGAACAGTCGGAGCCTTCAGCTGACGGTTCGGAACGAAAAGGACGGCTGTTTCATTGACACTGCGAGACAGCACGGACGCGCCATGGGCAAGATATTGATCAGCACCGCCGTCGTGAGCCTGGCGCTCATCATTGCCTTCGCGGTCTTTGTCATAACTCTGTGAATTGCCGACAGCAGAAGCCAATGATGGTGTGGATCGGAAATCACCCGCGCGCGCAGCAATCCACCAGCAGGTCCCAGATCCGCTGCGCCTCGCCCGATGCGCGGGTCTCCAACCCCTTCTCCGGGGTGGACTGCGAATAGCCCGCCAACGGGGGCGCTTCGCGCGGCACAATCCATCTCTGGGAGATCGGATCGTACCATTTTCCGATAATCGTTTCAGTCACGCCGCTCGACTCACCGATATGATCCTGAGCGGAGCCACGGCTCACGGGCTTCGTCGAATCCCATTCACCGCGCCTCGCCCATTTTACAAATCGGCTTCTTGCCTGATCGTTCCTGCCGCGGCTCAGCCAGGCCGCGCCGGATGAAGCGTACGGGGATGCCGCTCGTGCAGCAGCCGCGCGAGCTCTTCCCGCTCCGCAGGCCGTCCCTTCATGGCGGTCTCGAACAGCGCTTCCTGGATATCGCGCGGCATGTCGCCCCACACGTCCATCGCCGCCCGTCCGAGCAGGCTCGCAAGATGATCCGCACCATCGCTCATTCGGCTCTCCTGATCTGGTCACAGAAATGGAACAGCTGCGGCTGTGCGGCGTTCCAGTTCCATCATTGTGAAAGGAGACGTCGTTTATGGGATTCTTCACCAAGGACATCAAATCGATGGAAGACCTGCTGCTGCACGGGCTGCAGGACATCTACTACGCGGAACAGCAGATCCTGAAGTCGCTACCGAAGATGATCGACAAGGCGACAAACAGGGACCTCGTCACCGGACTGAAAGCTCATCTGGAAGAGACCAACAAGCAGGTCGACAGGCTCGGCAAGGTGTTCGCGAAGCTCGGCAAGGAGCCCAGCGGGACACACTGTCCCGCCATCGACGGCATCATCAAGGAGGCCGATGAGACCGCGGGCGAGATCGAGGACAAGGCCGTGCTCGACGCCGCGATCGTGGCCAACGCACAAGCCGTCGAGCATTATGAAATGTGCCGCTACGGCACGCTGATCGCATGGGCGGAGGAGCTGGGGCACGACGACATCGTGCGCTTCCTCACGACGAACCTGAACGAAGAGAAGGCCGCCAACACCAAGCTGAACACGGTGGCGCTTCGCAAGGGCGTCAATGCCAAGGCGTCCAGCGCGGCTTGATCGAGACGTACTAAGCGTGGCGGCCCTGCTCGCAGGGCTGCCACTTTCTCATCGCACGTGCGGTCAGATGAACGGCTTGCCGCCGGTGACCGCAAGGGTCGCTCCCGATGTGTAGCTCGAGAGCGGATCGGCGAGCATGACATAGGCGGTCGCGAGTTCGGCCGGCTGGCCGGCCCGTTGCATCGGCACCTGCTTGCCGAAATTCTTGACCTTCTCCTCCGGCATCGTCGACGGAATCAGCGGCGTCCAGATCGGCCCTGGAGCGACCGCGTTGACTCGAATGCCCTTCGCCGCCAGCATCTGGGCGAGCCCACCCGTAAAGTTCTGAATGGCGCCCTTGGTCGTGGCATAGGCCAGCAGGGTCGGATTCGGCATGTCGGAGTTCACCGACGCGGTGTTGATGATCGCCGCTCCCGGGCGCATGTGGGGCACCGCAGCTTTGGTGAGATAGAACATGGCGTGGATGTTGGTCTCGAACGTCCGCTGCCATTCCTCGTCGCTGATATCGGCGATCTCCTTGAACGTGTCCTGATGCGCCGCGTTGTTGACGAGGATGTCTATTGCGCCGAACGCCTCGACGGCGCGGGCGATGATCGCGCGGCAATGATCGGGATTGCGGATGTCGCCGGGGATCAGGACGACCTTGCGTCCTTCGCGCTCCACCAGCGCCTTGACCTCGGCGGCATCCTCGTCCTCATTCAAATAGGCGATGACGATGTCCGCACCTTCCCGGGCATAGGCGATCGCGACCGCGCGGCCGATGCCACTGTCGCCTCCCGTGATGATCGCCTTCTTTCCCGCGAGGCGCCCGGCGCCTTTATAACTCTCCTCGCCGTGATCCGGTCGGGGGTTCATCGCGCGGGTCGAACCGGGCATTGATTGCTGCTGGGACGGATAAGGCGGCTTTGGATATTCGGTCATGGAGTGGCTCCAGGGATTTGCTCCGCTAACGGAAAGCTTTCAAATGCGTTCCTCGCGGTTCCATCAAGCCTCGTGGCCAAGCCGCACCATGATGTCGTTCGGCAACAGGGCTGCGCCGTCGGCGGCGCCCAATCGCCATAGGCTCTCGCCCGCAACCAACGCCGGCATGGACAGTTCGCGGTCGGCGAAATTGGCGACAATCTGCAAGATCTCCCCCTCCTCCGTCCGCCAACGGGCATCCAGGCCGCCCTTACGCTGGTCCTCCCCCAGCAACTTGCAATGAGCCGACACGAAACCCCGTTTGATCAGCGGCACGATCTTCTCGCGCCGTATCTTCAGCAATTTAGTCGTCAGACCACGAAACCTGGCGCTGGCGGGAGAGCGGTCGATGCCGGTCCAGTCGAGCTTCGATGCTGCGAAGGTTTCTTCATCGCACGGATCCGGAATCCTGGCGCGCATGTCGGGCGTCGAGAATGCCTTGAAGTGCGCGAACTCCTTGCGCCGCCCTTCCCGCGTCAGCTCGGCGGCTTCACCGGACCAGTCGGCGAAGAACAGGAATGGCGTCTCGGCCGCGGCTTCCTCACCCATGAACAACATCGGAATGTGCGGATTCAAGAGAACCAGCGCCATGGCCTGGGCCAGTTTCTCCGGGCCGACCAGCGCGGAAAGCCGCTCCCCGAACGCGCGGTTGCCGATCTGGTCGTGGTTCTGGGCGAAGAAGATGGTCGCCTCGGGCGGCAGATGCGCGCTCGGCTCGCCGCGCGGTTCGTCATGCAGCGGAAAGACTTCGCCTTGGTAGGCAAAGCCCTCGGTGAGCGCTCGCGCGAGATGTTCAAGCGGCCTGTCTGCGAAGGCGCGATAATAGCCTTCGTCCTCGCCCGTCAGCAGGACGTGGAGCGCGTTGTGAAAATCATCGCCCCATTGCGCATCATAGAGCCGGGTTCGCCCTTGCGCCCGGTCGAGCAGGCGAGCCTGGTTGGCCTCGTTCTCCAGCATCAGATGCACGCGCCGGCCCGGCAGCTGACTGCGAACCGTCTCGGCAAGCTCGATCAGGAAATGGCGGTCGGAATCGTCCTTGAGCGCGTGAACGGCGTCGAGCCGCAAGCCGTCGAACCCGTAGTCGCGCAGCCACATCAGCGCGTTCTCGATCAGGAACTCGCGCACGAACGCGCCGTCGTGTCCCTCGAGGTTGACGGCAGGGCCCCACCCGGTGCTATGGCGCGGGGTGAAGAAGCTTTCCGCATAGAGATGCAGGTAGTTCAGCTGTGGCCCGAAATGGTTATAGACCACATCGAGATAGACCATGATGTCGAGGGCATGCGCCGCGCGTAACAGCCGCTTGAGGTCTTCCGGCCTGCCGTAGCGTGCATTTGGCGCATTCAGCAGCACGCCGTCATAGCCCCAATTGTGCCGGCCGGGGACGTCATTGAGCGGCATCAACTCGATCGCAGTGATGCCGAGATCGCGCAGATAGGGCAGCTTCTTCTCGACGCCGGCATAGCTGCCTTCCTCGCTGAAGGTGCCGACATGCAGTTCGTAGATCACGGCCTCCGCCCAGGGGCGGCCGGGATATAGCACCGAATCCCGGAACACCGTGGTGTCGATCACCTCGCTCGGCGCCCCGACGTCGTCGGGCTGGAAGAACGAGGCGGGATCGGGAACGACGAGATCCTCGTTGATCCTGAACTGATAGCGCGTGCCGACATGCGCGGTGGGACTCAACGACTGGTACCAGCCATCCTCGTCGCGCGTCATCCGGAGTGGCGGGCGGCCGGCTTCGAGCAATTCGACCGATTGCGCCGTCGGCGCCCAGAGATTGAAGCAGATCCCGTGATCGAGGCATCGAGGACCGTGGTGTCGCGCTTGCCCGGCCATTCCCAATCTGTGACTCAAAACTGGCCGCCTTTGCGTGCATGGCTGGAAGTTACGACACGCTTCGCGAGGCTCGATTTTACGATCGCTTAAGCATGCTCAGGACGTGAGAAGCCGGGATGCGGGCATTCGTTCCTCAGGCGAGCGCCGCACCCGGCGCACACGCTCTGTGTGCACTTTTGAACCGAGGACGAAAAAAGTCTGTTCGGTGGCGAAAGTTAGGAACGTTTGTTGCGGCGCGGAATTCAGGAATTGCGCTCCGTTGGGGAAGCGCAATTGGAATTCTAGAGATGGTTGGCAGAGGCCAGTGGTGTCCCTCGGGCCGGGCGGCGTGACGCATGCGGATCCTTTTCGCGACGCCCGAAGTATCAGACTTCATTCAAGTGGGTGGACTTGCCGCCGTCTCGGCGGCTCTCCCGCGCGCCTTGCGCGACTTTGCCGACGTTCGCGTCATCATCCCCGGCTACCCGGCTGTCCTGCGCGGATTACAAGACCTTACGACCGTCGGACGATGCCAACCTTTCGCGGCCCTTCCGGCCTTTGCCGTCGATCTCGGGCATACCGCCGACGGCATGACCTATTACGTCGTCCGATGCCCGGCGCTCTACGAACGAGACGGTACGCCCTATGCCGATGGCCGCGGAGCTGATTGGGGCGACAACAATGTCCGGTTCGCGACCTTCTCTTATGCCGCTGCGCAGGTTGCGAGAGGATTGGTCGACAAGGATTGGGCCGCCGATCTCGTCCATGCCAATGACTGGCAATGTGCATTGATCCCCGGCTATCTGGAATGGCACTACGCGCACATTCCAACTGTGTTCACGATCCACAATCTGGCCTATCAAGGCGTCTTCGACCGCAGCTCGCTCGCGCCGCTGGGGATTCCCGAGGCGAGCTTCAATATCGACGGCGTGGAATTCTACAATCGCCTGTCCTTCATCAAGGCGGGCCTGGTCTACGCTTCCCACCTGACGACCGTCAGCCAGACCTATGCCCGCGAGATCACCACGGCCGAGTTCGGCTGCGGTCTCGAAGGGCTGTTGCGGCAACGGGCCGATCGCAACCAGCTTTCCGGCATTCTAAATGGAATCGACGAGAGCTGGGATCCGCGCACCTGCTCCTCGCTGTTCCAGCCGTTCGGCGCCGGTGACTGGGCCGAACGATCATTGAACGCCGACGATGTCAGGGAACAGTTCGGGCTGGCGGTCTCGAGAGGCCCCCTGTTCGCGCTCGTGGCGCGCCTGGTGCACCAGAAGGGCGTCGACCTCGTGATCGAGAGTGCGCAAGCGATCGTCGATGCGGGCGGCCAGATTGTCGTGACAGGCAAGGGCGAAACGCGGTTCGAGGAGGCGCTGCTGCAGGCGCAGGTGCGCGCGCCGCGCTCGATCGCCGTGAAGATCGGCTTCGACGACGCCGAGGCACGAAAGATCTTCGCCGGCAGCGACTTTACCCTGATGCCGTCGCGCTTCGAACCCTGCGGGCTGAGCCAGATGTACGCCCAGCGCTTCGGCTCCCTGCCAATCGGCCATCGCACCGGCGGCCTCGCCGAGACGATCGTGGACGGCGAGACGGGCTTCCTGTTCGACCGTGCGTCAGCCCCCGGCTTCCTTGGAAGCCTTTGCCGGGCCTTTTCCACCTTCGGCATGAAGGACCGACTCGATCACATGCGCCGCGCGGCCATGGCACAGGCCTTCAGTTGGACCCAGTCGGCCAAGTCCTACGCAGCGATCTACAAATCTTCGATCTAGACGGGCGACTGCAAGGCAAGCAGGGAACGGAATCACTTGGGGGACGGTTGCAACTCTACACAGGAGTTTTCGCCATGCGCCGCCCGAAGCCACAACCAATCCGTAACAAGCTCGACCTTGCCGACCGTACTCAGGTGCGCCTTGTCAGAAAGCGTCTTGGATTGTCCGACGCGGAGCTGACCAGCATCGTCGAGCGGACCGGCAACTCGATTGCGGCCATCAGCAAGGAGGCGGCGCTGCAAAGGGCAACCACGTTGCCAAAGCTGGACGATGTGCCTCCTGTCGCAGTCATCGCCTCTGCGGCGGTTGGCGAGCAGGCGACGCGGAAGTGACGGCAACTGCACCCAATTCTTGAAGGGCTATTCGGGGGGAACGATGGATCAACAAGTACATTCGGATGACGCCCTGACGCGGGCGGCCTCGAGCCTGCGCCGCTCCCGCATCAGCGAGGGCAAGCCGTTTCCGCTTGGCGCCACCTGGGACGGGCTCGGCGTCAATTTCGCGCTGTTTTCGGCCCATGCCACCAAGGTCGAGCTCTGCCTGTTCGACGACGACGGCGAGACCGAACTGGAGCGGATCGAGCTCCCGGAATACACCGACGAAGTCTGGCACGGCTATTTGCCCTCGGCCCGTCCTGGCACCGTCTACGGCTACCGCGTCCACGGCCCCTACGAACCCGACGCGGGACACCGCTTCAATCCCAACAAGCTCGTGCTCGATCCCTACGCCAAGCAGCTGGTCGGCCGGTTGCGTTGGGGACCGGAGCTGTTCGGCTACCAACTCGACCATGCCGACAAGGATCTCTCCTACGACGAACGCGACAGCGCGCCGTTGATGCAGAAATGTCGCGTCATCGACCCGGCCTTCACCTGGGGCGCCGCGCGCAAGCCGGAAGTTCCGTGGGAGCGGACGATCGTCTACGAGATGCACGTCAAGGGTTTTACCCAGCTGCATCCGCTGGTGCCCGACGCAGACCGCGGCACGTTCTCCGGCCTCGCGCATTCGGAGGTCCCGGCCTATCTGCGATCGCTCGGCATCACCAGTGCAGAATTGCTGCCGATCCATGCCTTCGTCGACGACAGCTATCTGGTCGAGAAAGGCCTGCGCAATTACTGGGGCTACAACTCCCTTGCCTTCTTCGCGCCGGAGCCGCGTTACCTCAAGACGCCGTTCGCGAACGAATTCAAGACCATGGTCAACCAGTTCCACGCTCATGGCATCGAGGTCATCCTCGACGTCGTCTACAATCACACCGCGGAAGGAAACGAGCTCGGCCCGACCCTGTCGTTCAAGGGCATCGACAACGCCAGTTATTACCGCCTGCTGCCGGACCAGCAGCGCTACTACATCAACGACACCGGTACCGGGAACACGGTGAACCTGTCACACCCGCGCGTGCTGCAACTCGTCGCGGATTCCCTGCGCTACTGGGCGACCGAGATGCGGGTCGACGGCTTCCGTTTCGACCTTGCCACCATCCTGGCGCGGGAGCCCTACGGGTTCGACGAAGGCGGTGGCTTCCTCGATGCCTGCCGGCAGGACCCCGTGCTCTCCAGCGTCAAGCTGATCGCCGAACCCTGGGACATCGGTCCGGGCGGATATCAGGTTGGTCAGTTTCCGCCGGGATGGGCGGAGTGGAACGACAAGTTCAGAGATACCGTGCGCGCTTTCTGGAAGGGCGACGAGGGGTCGATCGCGGACTTCGCCAAGCGCGTGTCTGGCTCCGGCGATCTCTTCAACAAGCGCGGCCGCCGGCCATGGGCCAGCGTCAACTTCGTCACCGCCCATGACGGTTTCAATCTCAATGATCTCGTCTCGTACAACGACAAGCACAACGAGGCCAATGGCGAGGACAATCGCGACGGCCACAGCAACAATCATTCCTGGAATTGCGGCGCCGAGGGACCGACGGACGATCCGGAAATCATTGCGCTGCGCGAGCGCCAGAAGCGCAATCTGCTGGCGACCATGCTGCTGTCTCACGGTACACCCATGCTGCTTGCCGGCGATGAATTCGGACACACTCAGCACGGCAACAACAACGCCTACGCCCAGGACAACGAGACCACATGGCTCGACTGGATGGGCATCACCGCGAACGGCCGCAGCCTGCGCGAATTCACGCGCAAGCTGATCGCCACGCGCAAGGCATTTCCGATTCTCTACCGCAGCCGCTTTCTGGTCGGCTCGCACAATGAAGAGCTGGACGTGAAGGACGTGACGTGGCTCGCGCCGTCCGGGGAGGAAATGACGACGGAGCAGTGGCAGGACGGCAATGCCAAATGTTTCGCTTTGCTGCTCGACGGCCGCGCGCAGGAGACCGGGATCAAGCGCCGCGGTTCGGACGCAACCATGCTGCTGATCTACAATGCTCATCACGACGTCGTCAATTTCACCTTGCCCGCGGTCGCCGAGGGACGCAGCTGGATCGGGTTGATCGACACCAATCAACCGGAGGGGCAGATGCCCGCATTCGAGTTCGGGCACGTTTATGCGATGACCGGGCGATCCCTCGTGGTGTTCGGTCTCGCCACCGAGAGCATCGCCACCCGCCGTTTGCGCCAGGGCCTCGGCGCGCTGCTGGACGTCGTGGAGGCGCCGTTGCCCGGATAGTTGGTCGTGACACGGTGAGCCGAGGCTGTCGAGTTGATGACGACAGGGAACGCACGCAGGTCACCGGCGTTCGAGTAGATGGGGCATCAGTCGGAGAACACCGAGATGAAGTTCACAGGTGCCGTTATCCTCGCCGCTCTCGCGCTGCCTGGAGCAGCCTGGGCGCAGGCCAGCAAGCCTGACGTTTCGTCCGCGCCGAGCGCGCAGAATTCGGGTGCCGGGATTGCCGGACAGCCCGGCAACAAGAACGGTCCGGCCGCCAAGCCCGGTGAGACCGTCGGATCGAGCTCGACGAGCTCCACTGGCAACACCGCCGTGCAATCGCAGGATCCGGCGCATATTCAGGGCGCGCCCGGCAACAAGAGCGGGCCGCCTGCCAAGCGTCCGGATCAACGCTGAACGGCCCCCCGCAATCCTGCCCATCGAGTTCGAACGACCTGCGCCTGACATTATCGGCGCAGGTCGTTTTGCGAGGAACGAACGCTGAAGCCGCCCGTTCGGGACTCACCTTCTTTCCACTCCCTCCTGCACCCGAGAGTCCACCATGTATCATCACGTCAAGAAGCTGATGTTCACCGTTCGCGTCGACGAGCCGGATCCGCGCTTTGGCAACATGCTGCTGGAGCAGTTCGGCGGCGCCAATGGCGAGCTCGCCGCCGCGATGCAGTACTCGATCCAGGGATTGAACTGCGAGGATCCCGATCGCAAGGACCTGCTGATGGACATCGGCACCGAAGAGCTCAGCCATCTGGAAGTGGTCGGCACGCTGGCGCGGATGCATCTCAAGCCGTCGAAGTTCGACCGCCAGGCAGCCGAAGCCGATCCCCTCATCGCCATCGCGGGCGGCGGCGGGGTCAATCTCTTCAACTCCCAGGGCAATGCCTGGACCGCCGACTATCTGAAGATCACCGGCGAGCTCGACGTCGATCTGCGCAGCAACATCGCCGCAGAAGCGCGGGCCAAGATCGTCTACGAGCGGCTGATCAATTTCTGCGACGACGCCGGCAGCAAGGACGCGCTGCAGTTCCTGATGACCCGCGAGATCACGCACATGAAGGCATTCGCACTGGCGCTCGAGAGCATGGGCAAGCCGGCCTTCAGCATCGGCCGCATCGCCCCGACGCCCGGCCTCGTCGACCAGTTCTTCAATGATTCCACTGGCGCCGGCGATCATGGCGAGATCGACACGCGCGGCCCCTGGAACGAGGGCGGCGACTGGGTCTTCACGGAGTCGCCGGCGATCCAGGCGGGCGAACCGGGCCCGGCCTCGGCCATCGTCACCGAGAGCTCGCCCCCGGCGGACGAAGCGGGTCTCGGCGATCTGCTCATCAACGAGCTGCGCGATATCCTGCATGCCGAGAAGCAATTGACCAAGGCGCTGCCCAAGATGGCGGAGGCCGCCCGCTTCGACCAGTTGCGCGAGCTGTTCGAGCAGCACCTCGCGGAGACCGAAGCGCAGGTCGAGCGCATCAACGAATGCTTCGAAATGCTCGGCAAATCTGCCCGCGCCAAGCCCTGCAAGGGCATGATGGGCCTCGTTGAGGAAGGCCAGGAGATCATGGCCGAGGGCGAGGACAAGGAGGACGCGGCGGCCGACCTCGCCCTGATCGGCGCAGCACAGCGTGTCGAGCATTACGAGATCGCCGGCTACACCACGGCGCGCAACCTAGCCCAGCAGCTTCGCCACAGTGCCATTGTCGCCCTGCTGTCGAAATCGCTCGCCGAGGAGGAGAACGCCGATCAGCTTCTCAACCAGGTGGCTCGCTCGCTGATGTCGGTGGCGAAAATGCCCGCGGCAGTCGAGCAGACCGAATGATCCTCAGGGGTCGAGGAGTTCGAGGAATTCCTCGACGCGCCTGAACGGGTCCTGATCACGGCGACCGGCGTAGACGACGCGGTCGCCGTCGCGCTGCAGCAATTGGCCCTCGGACTTTCCCCTGAATTTCCGCAGCCGCCCCGGCAGGAACGTCGCGGCGACGGCCTCGGGCCCGACATCGAGCCTGACGATGCCGCGCCGTTTGCAATCGATCCGGAGCCTGGCGGATGCGAAGAAGTCGCGGGCCTCCGGAGGCAGCCTGCCGAAACGACGCGAGATCTCCTCCTCCAGATCTTCCAGATCGTCGTCGCTTCGGCATCGGGCAGCGCGGCCATAGATCTCGAGCCGGACCGCTTCCGATTGCACGTAGCCTTCGGGCAGCATGTCCGCCAATGGCATATTGAGATCGGGCACCCACAGATCGGCGCCGGTATCGCTGCCTCGCTCGGACGCCCGCTTCAGCAGATGACTGTAGAGCACCGGTCCGAACACCTGGACGTGGCCGGACTGCTGTTCCGAAAACAGATCGCCGGCGCCCCTGAGGTCGAGGTCGCGCTCGCTGATCGCAAAGCCGGCACCCGGCTTGCTGAACTCCTCCAGCACCGCCAGACGTTTCTCGGACTGCTCCGAGGTCGATTCCGTCAGCAGATGAGCAAACGCGCGTGTGCCGCCGCGTCCCACCCGTCCCCTTAGCTGATGCAGCTGTGCAAGCCCGAACTTTTCGGGCCAGCACACCACGATGGTGTTCGCGCGTGGAATATCGAGACCGCTTTCCACGATATTGGTCGCCAGCAGCACATCCGCCTCGCCATCGACGAAACTCATCATGCGGTCGTCGATCTCGTCCACGGGCAGTCTGCCGTGAAGACAGACGATGCGCAGCTCCGGTGCCACCGATTGCACCCGCGCCAGCATCGGCTCCAGATCCTGGATGCGCGGGCAGATCAGGAAGCTCTGACCGTGCCGCCTGCGCTCGCGGAGCAGCGCCGCGGCAATGGCAGCGTCCGACAGCGGCGCGATCCTGGTCACGATGGGAAGGCGATGAACCGGCGGCGAGGCGATCACGCTGAGATCCCTGAAGCCGGCAAGTCCCGCGGCGAGCGTGCGCGGGATCGGCGTGGCGCTCATCCACAGCGAATGGGCCCCCTTGGCGAGGCCTGAGAGCTTCGCCTTCTCCGCCGCGCCGAAATGCTGCTCTTCGTCGATGATGACGAGGCCAAGGTCGGCGAACTTCACGTCCTTTGCCGCAAGCGCCTGGGTGCCGACCACGACTTTCAGCGTGCCGCGCCGCAGCCCCTCCTTGGTCTCTCGCGTCTCCGGGCCTGAACTGGCTCGCGACAGGCTTCCCACCTCGATCCCGAGAGGACCGAACCGCTTGCGGAAGGTTTCGACATGCTGCCGCGCCAGCACGGTCGTCGGCGCCGCGATCGCCACCTGCTTGCCCGACAGCGCCACGGCCGCCGCCGCCCGCAGCGCGACCTCGGTCTTGCCGAAGCCGACGTCACCGCAGATCACCCTGTCCATGGGATGGCCCGCCGCGAGATCGTCGAGGACGTCTTGAATCGCCTGGCCCTGGTCCACTGTCGTGAAATAGGGGAACCGTGCGACGAATTTTTCGTAAGCTGGCCCCGGCGGCACCAGTTTGGGTGCGCGACGGCGAAGGCGCTGGCTGATGTGTTTGGCGAGCGCCTTGGCGGCGACCTGGATTTCCGCTTCCGCCTCGGTGCGCCGCGCCCACCAGCTGCTGCCGTCCGCCTTGTCGAGCGTCAGCTTGCCGGGCTCGCCGGCATAAGGCCAGATCACCGCGAGATCGGACGGCGGTACGAGCACGGCATTGTCGCCCGCGAATTTGAGCCTGATCATCTCGCGTCGCGATCCCTTGCCCATGTCCAAGGTCTGCAAGCCGTCGAGCACGGCGAGCCCGCGTTGCAGATGGACGATGGCGGCGCCCTTTTCGGGCACGTCGGGATGATCAAACGCTGGGTTCCAGGCGCGCGCCATCGGCTGGGGATGATGAGCCCGGCTGCCGAGCACGTCGGACGCGGTCACGACGACAAGCGGCTTGCGGCCGGCGCCAATGAACCCCGCGTCGAAATCGGCCAGCAGCGCGCCTTCGCGGCTCCGTGCCTTCGTCACCTCGCTCCAATCGGCCAGGCGCTCCGCCTTGATGCCGCTCATGCGCTCCATCGCGCGAAGGTCATCCTCGACGGCGGCGACGAACAGCAGCCGCGATCCGCCGCGCTGCATGTCGGCGACAAAGGCGCGAAGCGCCTTGCGCGGCGAGGCAAGCTTCGAGAACTCCGGCGTCGAGATGAAGGCGGCCTTGCGCGGCAGCACGCTGATGCGCTTCTTCAACTGCTTCCAGTCCGCCTGCCCCAGATACTCGCGCTCCGCGTCCCTGCGGCCGGCGGCGTCCTCGATCGTGCCCAGCCAGCTCTCGGCGTGGGCCGATACCCCGGCATCCGCGATCCATCGCGCGCGGCTGCAATAATCCGGCAGTGTCGCCCGCTGTCCGCGCGTAGCTCCCAGCGCGATCCGCTCGGACATGGGATCGATGATCAATTCGGCGGTCTCGTAGACGACCTCGTGCTCGATCGGATCGACCGCGACGATCTTGCGGATCGTGTCTCCGGAATGCTCGATCCGGAAGGGAGCGAGCGCGCCGGCGGGAAACACTTCGAACGTCTTGCCGTGGAACAGGACGCCGCCCGGATATTCCGCCTCTTCGTCGAGATCGTAGCCGAGAGCTTCCAACCGCGTCTCCAGCTCGGGCCCGGAATAGGGTGCGCCCACTTTCAGCGTGAGGCTCGACCGCGACCAGCTCGCCGGCAGCGGCAGCCGTTCCATGATCGCTTCCGCGGTCGACACCAGGAAGACGGGCTTCTTTGCCTTGGCGAGACGCCGCAGCACCGAGCTGCGCCGACCCGCGATCTCGCGGGATGGCTCGAGGCCATCGAAGGGCAGCGTGTTCAGGCGCGGAAACACCAGCACGTCGACCGTGGGATCGAGGGCGTGGATTACGCCGCCCAGCCGCTCTGCCCTGCTCTCGTCGTCGCAGAGGAAGACGAGGCCGTCGCGGCCGGACTTCTCCCAGTGATCGAGCAGATGCAGCGCCAGCATGCCGAGCGGCGACGAGGAGGCGACCGCGGAGCGCGAGGCGCTCTTGTCCGGGCGCTTGCTTGTCGAGCCCGTGCTCTTCGAACTTTTGCTCTTCGAACTCTTGCTTTTCGCGCTCTTGCTTATCGAGCCTTTGCTTTTCGAGCTCTTGCTTTTTGTCTTTATCGCGCCGGTCGTGGCCCGGGCTTTCCTGGTGGGCGCCAATGTGTATCCAACTTTGTTTCGCAAACAGAGGCGAGCGAGGACGAGCCCTCCCGTCGAGCTCCGTCGATAACGCGCCTCGGGCCTGAGCGCCCAATGACGTCATTACAATTTTGCAATTGCGTTGAAAAGCAGAGACAGGGGGCAAAGGCAAGCGGCCTGAACGGGCAGGCGGCTATTGCAGGACCTTCGGCAGCACCACGACCACGTCCACGCTCTGCGCGAGGATGTGCGTTGCGACCACAGCGAGCTGGTGCGAGAACTCGTCCTCGATCTCGGCTGCGCTGTCCTCGTCGCTGGCAATGGCAAACAGCAGATTGCCGTCGATTTCGTCGAACCGGATGCCGGCGAAGAGGCGATCGAAAATCTCGGCGCCCGCGATGTACGCGATTCGCGCCTGGATGGCCTGGTCCTCGACGAGCGACAACTTCCTCATGGACGCAACATATGGCCGCACCACTCGAATGCAAGAGCAGGAGAGCGCTGGCGCGGCGTGCCTTGCGAACTATATTGGTGGCATCGTCCCGCCTGACCGCGTTTGCCCTTGAGGAAATCCTTGATTCTGTTCCTGCTGCTGATCTTCCTGCCGATCGCCGTGTCGGCCGGCCGCTATTATTTGCGCGGCGACGGCCGCGGCAATTGGCAGACGGCGGATCGCTCCAGCGCCGGCCTGCTGCCGCCCGCATCCGTCAATCCGGACGCGCTGATCCGCGTGTTCGCCGCGCGCACCGTGCGCTGGCGGAGTATTTTTGCCGTTCACACCTGGATCGTTGTGAAGGAGAAGGGCGCCGCCACCTACAGCCGATACGACTACACGGCCTGGGGCGACCCGATTCGTAGCAACGGCTTTGCCCCCGACGGCCGCTGGTTCGGCGCCCTTCCGGAAACCGTCGTCGCCGTCGACGGCGCGCGGGCCGAAGCGCTGATTCCCAAGATCCGTTCCGTCATCGAAAATTACAAGTTCCGCGCCTATGGCGACTACAGTGCCTGGCCGGGACCGAATTCCAACACCTTCGTGCAGGCGGCGCTGGACGCCGTTCCCGAGCTGCGCGCGGTGCTGCCGCCAACCGCCATCGGCAAGGACTTTCCCTACAGCGGACGCTGGGCCGGCATCACAGCGTCCGGCACCGGGCTCTACGCCTCGCTGTCGGGCTATCTCGGCATGACCATCGGCTGGGTCGAAGGGGTCGAGATCAATTTCCTCGGCGCGGTGCTCGGCCTCGACATCCGCCGCCCCGCGCTGAAGCTTCCAGGCATAGGCCGCCTAGGTGTCGCGGCCGGCGCGTAGGCAGGCCGGGTGCCAGCTGGCACCCGCGGTCGGTTGCCACACGTCGTCCTTCCAATGTGTGCTTCAGGTCACAGCAGAATCGAGCGCCTTGGCCTAGAATGATCTTGCATGGCCGCAAACAAGGTAACGGCGGTACGCACGAGGCTGGAGAGGCGACCAACAGCTACGGACTTTTGAAGCCGCCAGGGTGAAGAACTCGGCGGTTTTTTCTTTGTGTATCGTTTCGTCCTATCGCTTCGCTTTCTATCGTTTGTCTAAGGGATCCGAGAGCTTCCGCTGTTCGCGCTCTTGTTCGATCTGCCGTTCCGCTTCGACCCAGAACTCCACGTCCCGATCGGCCGGGCGACCGGCCTGCTCCCAGAGTTCGTAAGCGCGCGCTCGCACCTTGCCGCGCCCCATCACGCGAAGCAGCTTTTGCTTCAGCTCCTCGGCAAAGTTCCTGAATCGCTGGACGGTGGTTTCGTCTTTGACGAGCGCAGCCGCTCGCGTTGCGAGTTCGATCTGGTGCTCTATCTTTTGCCGTTCGTCCACCGCAAACCCCGCCGTAGCCACGGGCCTGCGTCGCAGCCCGTGCTGCTCACAACCTCAATTCCTGCTGGAAGGCTCTGTTCCGCCTTCAATGCCACGTCGTGTCCGCTTCGACGATCACCGCCCTCGTTTCGGGGTCTTCCGTCGTGTTGCAGGTGCAGGGCATGCCTGCACCGCAGCGGCAGCCGCCCAGTTCCTCACTCCAGGCGCGGAGCGGATGGTTTTCGCAGACCCATCCCAGACCACAGCAGAATGGGCATCTCTTGTTGGTCACAGCGTATCCGGCGTCCGCATTGGGTTCGACTTGTCCTCGTTGCGCAACTCCTGCTCGGCCGCGTGCCAGAACTCTTCCTCGCGGCCTTCCGGCTTGCCCGCCTGTTCCCACAATCGGTGCGCGCGTTCTCTGATGTCGTGATCGGTCGGCTCCGGCATTGCATCTCCTGCGAAGAGACACGGCCCCACCCTGGGGGGTATGGGGGCTTGGAGGCGGGGCCGTGCAGGCCAGCAAATCGGCGGCGACGCTGGCCCGCCGAGTCAAGCCTCGATGGTGCGCAAGAGTTCCTAGTTCGGAGCGGCGGACGACGCGGCTTTCAGTTATCTTTTTCCTGAGCTGAAGCGCCCGCGGCATGCATCGCCGCGCACCATCCAAATACCATCGCAGGCCCGATCATCGTGCCCGGGCCCGGATAAGTGCCTCGAAAGATCGAGGATGAATCGGTACCGACGGCGTAGAGTCCGGGTATGGCCGTCCCACGGCTAGACAGGACCCGGGCGGTTGAATCCGTGCACAAGCCGGCACTGCTGGCGAGATCCGTCGGCCATACTGCGACGGCATAGTATGGCCCAGGACCGATCCGGCGCAGGCACGGGTTTGGCACGTTCCGGGGATCACCATTGAACCGGTTCAACTCGCTTGAACCGCGGCCGAACTCTTCGTCCACCCCGCTCTCGGCATAGCGATTGTATCGCTCAATAGTTTGAGCAAGCTCGCCGCCATCGACGCCGATGTTTTCGGCCAGTGCTTCAATCGTTTCGCCTGCCAGCAAATATTTAGCCTTCAGAAATTTATCCAAATCCCTCGTCCTGGGATGAACGAGGCCAATGCCATAGTCGCCGATAAAGGCGCGGTCGCAAATCAGGAAAGCCGGCGTAGCTAATACGGAAGGCGAGTCCGATCGCAACATCGCTTCCACGAAGTCGTGATAGGAGTCGGCTTCATTCACGAAACGGCGGCCCGACTTGTTCACCGCAAGCAGTCCTGGCTTGGCACGATCCAGCATAATGTGCGGGAATACCGAGACATAACCGTCCGCCTGCGTCATGACCGAGCTCGGCATCCACAAGGCGGGGCTATCGAAACTGCGCTCGATCACCGCGTCGACACGTTCGGCCGCGAGCAGGCCGTCCCCGGTATTGCACGATGGCGCGAGTGAAAATCGGTGCGCGCCCTCGGGGAAAAACCTTTCGCGAAGTTCGCGGCTCCAGCCGATGCCTCCCGTTGCCAGCACCACGCCTCTGCGGGCACGTATTGCCAATGCTCTTGAGGACGATGACAAAACGGCCCCGACGACTGCGTCGCCGCTCCGGATGAGCTCAACGAGCTCGGTCTCATATCGCAGATCCACGCCGGAACGACGGAGGCTGTCAAACAACCTCGCGACGAGAGCGTTGCCCATGATCAGACGCGTTCCGCGATTGTGGCGAAGTCGATCGCGCAAATGCCGACCGAGAAGACCAACGACATGCCTGAAGTTCGTCCAGTTGCGGATTGGGGCCAGCAACGCCGGGATGTCCGCCTTTCCGACCATCATGCCGCCGAGGACCATGAACTCTCGCCGCGGGGCCCTGATGCGCTCGAAGTCCTTGCCAAGCTTGCGGCCGTCGAACGGAACGGCGCCGAGAGCACGACCACCGATCGCTGCCCCAGGAAGATCCTTGTAGTCGGGATGTACCGGCGGCGCCGCAAACCGTACGCTCGTCCTCTGCTCGAGATAATCGAGCATGATTGGACCCGTCTGGAGGAACGCATCCACACGCGCGTCCGCGGCGTGTTCACCTAGCAATGCTTCAAGATAGACACGCGCCGCCTCGGTCGAGTCTGGTCTTCCTGCAAGCAGTCCCTGCCGATTGCCCGGAATCCAGATGGTGCCGGCGGAGGCCGCAGTCGTACCGCCGACTGTGTCGGACTTCTCGCAAAGGATCACGTCGAGCCCCTCGAGGGCAGCCACCAGCGATGTCGTCATGCCGGCGGCACCCGCCCCGACGACCAGGAGATCGGTCTCGACGTCCCAGGAGCGATCGGCCTGCGGCATCCCGAACTACCCTTCCGTCCCGAATTCTCACCTCTGGCTGCGCGCCCGCTCCACGACGGCTCTCCCCGCCAGCAACGCCCGGCGTGCTCGCGACGCGGCGTCGACGCTCTTTGCTAGTTGAACGGTCGGAACCTCGATGCTGATGGTCAGGTCATGCGGCATCGCGCTTGCAAGCCCCATCAAGTCTATTCCGCCCTCGCCCGGAAACATCCGCTCCTCGCGAGCGGCATGGATGAGCTGCCCAGTGGTCGGTGGGCGTTCGGCGGGGCCATCGCATAATTGCCAGTAGTGAAAGCGGTGCGCCGGGATAGCGCGGAGGTCCGCAAGCGAACTTTGCGACCGATCGAAATGCAGTGCATCGACCAGAATGCCGGCACCGGGATGATCGACGTCGCCGACGATCCGCATTGCGGTCTTTAGGTCCGGAACGCTGGTCCAGGGCATGAATTCGAGATCGGAGGTCAGGCCGTAGCTTGCTGCCGCTTCACAAAATTGCTGGTAGCGATCCGAAAACCGCGCCAGATCCGGATCGTAGGCCGCGACGAGGATGTGTTTGGCGCCGAGGCGCGCGCCCACCTCGAAGAAGGGCGTGAACGAGGCCATCTCGGTTTCCGGTCTGAACGCAACGACCTCGAGATCGGCGACAGTCACTCCCGTCAACTCCAACCGCCGGAGCGTCTCCCGCAGGAGCGGCGCATCGTCCATCAGGCGATAGGCAACACCGCCAGGCGTGGCGGGCAACAGTCTGAGCCCGACTTTTTCGTAGCCGCAATGCGCGGCCAATTCGATCATCTCGGGCGGCGCAAGCTCGAGCACGGTCAAGGCGGCGAGCGAGAACGTTGCCATCAACCGAAATCCGCGATACGGGCGTCGAGCGCAAACATGCTTTGATAAACTTCCGGTTCGCTCGCCCCGGCCATGACGTCGGGCGCAAGCTCGCTTGCCCGATGCAAGGCAGCCTGCAACGAGGCGACGTCGAGCGCCTCGATCAGCAAAAGCCCCGCGAAGAAGCCCTCGTTCTTCCGCATGCCCTTCTCGGTCGTCCGCACCGACGTCCGCGCCTCGTCGGTCCCACCGATCTGCACCGCGGCAACCCCGTCGCACGCAACGAGCGCCTGAGCCAGACCCTGGGGATCCTTCGGCAGCGTCTCGATCCGGAGCGCCACGACCGAGGTGCCCTCGCCCCGCCCTGCCCGAGCGATCATGGCACCGCCGCCCCGCATGAAATTGCCGAGCTTCGGCATGATGCGCTGGGACCACGGCGTCGGTGCGTTGAGGCGCGCCAGATAGGCCTCGCCGTCGAGGACCTCCGGCGTCTCCAGCTCATACAGAATGAAGAAGCGGTTGACGTCGTCCCTTGCCGCGCGGAAGACACGCGACGCCAGGAAGCCCTTCGTCGTCACGCGCTCGGTCGTGTGCTCACGCGTCAGCCAGTGCCGGTAGTCGGTCAGGTCGTGAGTCTCGACGTCGCTCCAGATGGCGAGAAATCCCGTGCCGCGCATCGCGCCCTCCATGCCTACGCCTTGCCGCGGGCCGCAAGCCCGTGCAGAGCCGGTGCGATGGTCTCAGGCAATTGCCCCAACCGTTGGACGACCGCGAGCATCGCGGCGAGATAGCCATAGGAACCGAGACCGCAAATGACCGCCGTGCAGGCACTCGACGTGATCGAGTGGCGGTGCAGCTCGTCCCGCGCGTGGATGTTCGAGATGTGCACCTCGATCTTCACGCCCTCGAAAATCTTCAGCGCATCGATCAGCGCGATCGAGGTGAACGAATAGGCTGCGGGATTCATGATGATGGCATCCGCGTTGCCATGGGCGGACTGGATCAGGCTGACGAGCTCGCCCTCCATGTTCGTTTGATGGAACGACATCGAAACCCCGAGCTGATCGGCCAGCGCCTTGCAGCTCGCCTCGATCTCATCGAGCGTCGTCGAGCCGTAGATGTGGGGCTCGCGGATGCCGAGGAAATTGAGATTGGGTCCGTTGAGGATCATGATCCTTGCGGCCATTTTCGCTTGTCCTTCTTTTGTTGCCGATGCGTCTAGCCGCTGAACCACTTGGCCGGGACCGTCACCAATCCCGGGAATAGCACCATCGCGAACAGGACGATCAATTGTGCAATCAGGAAGGGCCAGACGCCCTTGATGATGTCCTCCATGCTGATCCTGGAGACGCCGCAAACCACATTCAGCACGATACCGACCGGCGGCGTGATGAGGCCGATCGCATTGTTGATGATGAAGAGGACGCCAAAGTAGACGGGATCGATGCCCGCCGCCTTGACGATCGGCATCAGGATCGGCGTGAGGATGAGGATGGTCGGCGTCATGTCGAGGGCCGTTCCCACGATCACCACCACGACCATGATCGCCAGCATCAGGAGCGTGTTGTTGCCCATGAACGGCTTCAGCAGGGTGACGATCTGTGTCGAAATCTCGGACACGGTGATCAGCCAGGACGACACCAGCGCCGCTGCCACGAGAAACATCACGATGCTCGTCGTCAGCGCCGAGGAGACGAACACCTCGTAAAGCTGCGACGGCTTCAATTCCCGATAAATGCAGGTCGCGACGAACAGCGAATAGACGGCGACGACCACTGCGGCTTCCGTCGGCGTGAAGATGCCAAAGCGCAGGCCGACGATGATAATAACCGGCAGCATCAACGCCCAGAAGCCGTCGACCACCGCTTTCACCATTTCCGCGAGCGATGCTCTTGGCGGGGGCGTCAGGTTCTCCCGGCGCACCACCCACCACCAGGCCAGGCAGAGCCCTGCCCCGAGCAACATCCCCGGGATGATCCCGGCCAGAAACAGTTTTGAGATCGACACGCCTGCGGCGACACCGAAGATGACGAACCCGATGCTGGGTGGAATCACGGGCGCGATGATGCCGCCGGCCGCCACCAGACCCGCCGCATAGGATTTCTTGTGGCCCGCCGCCACCATCATCGGCACCAGCAGGGCGGCCAGCGCCGCGGCATCGGCTGCTGCGGAGCCCGAGAGCGACGCAAGGATGCAGGATGCGAGGATCGTGACGTAACCGAGTCCGCCGCGAAAATGTCCGACTGCGACGAGCGCAACGTTGACGATTCGCTTGGCCAGTCCGCCCTTGTTCATGACCTCGCCGGCAAGCATGAAGAAGGGAATGGCCATCAGCGGAAAGCTGTCCGCGCCGTTGATGACGTTCTGCGCCACGATCTGGGCGTCGAACATGTCGATCGTGCTCATCAGGGCCACGCCGCAGACGATCAGAGCAAAGGCGATCGGCATGCCCAGTGCCATGGCGCCGAGCAGCGAGAAGGTGAAGACGGCAATCGTCATGGCGTGATCCCGGTGATTTTCAGGATTGGAGCGCCGGGCGGTACGATACGGGGAGACAGCATCAGTGCTCCTCCGATTCCCTGACGGCGACCATGTCGGCTTCGCTGGCCTGTCCGGAAATGACGCGGAACAGGTCGTAGAGAAGGATCACTCCGGCCGAAACGCCGAAGATCACGCCCACGCCATAGAAGATGCCGAGTGACAGGCCGGTCGCCGGCGCGCGGTCGTCGATATTGATGATCGTCTGACGCCAACTTCCCGAGAGCAGAAGCCAGTCAGCGAACAGCATCAGGACGTAGCTCACGATGAAGCAGATGCGTTTGCCGTAAGCCGGCAGCATCCGCACAAGGCTATCGACGCCGAGATGGGCGTGTTCGCGCATCGCAACGATCGCACCGAGGAAGGTCAGCCAGACCAGGAGCCAGCGGGACAGCTCCTCGGAGATCGCGATTCCGGAGTTGAAGCCGTAGCGCAGCACCACGTTGCCGAACACCAGCACCACCATCACCGCGAGAAATGCGGCAATGATGCCCTTCAGCAGGGTGCAATAGAGGTCGAGAATTCGTGCCATGCGGGCCGTCCAGGCAAGGTCAGTTCAAGAGCCGGCGACCGGTCGGCTCCTACTTATGCATGCTGACGAGGTCGACTATTTCACGTCCTTGCGGATGCGATCGAGCTCGTCGTTGAACAGCTTGACCGCCTCCGGCTTGAGATTGGCGGCAATCTTGTCGACCACCGGCTGCGCCGTCTTGCGCATGCGATCGAGCTCTTCCGGCGCGACGGTGTTGTACTGCATGCCCTTCGCCTGCAATTCAGACAGGGCCTTTTCGGTCTGAAGGCGCGTCTGCTCCTTTTGATAGCCTCGGCTTTCCTCATACGCCTCGCGCATCAGGCGCTGCTCGGTCGGTGACAGCTTGTCCCAGAACGCCTTGCTCACCAGGATGATGTTCAGGGTGAAGGTGTGATTGGTGGCGGAGACGTATTTTTGCACTTCGTAGAACTTGTTGGAGAGAATGACCGTGAAGGGGTTCTCCTCGCCATCAACGGTGCGGGTCTCCAGCGCCGAGTAGAGTTCGCCGAAGGCCATCGGAACGGGATTGGCCTTAAATGATCCGAAGGTCTCCAGGTAGACCGGATTCGGAATGACGCGAAGCTTGAGGCCGTTGAAATCCTCGACCTTGGTGATCGGCCGCGTGCTGTTGGTGACGTTGCGGAAGCCGAGGCCCCAATAGCCCAGACCGATCAGCCCCTTCGGCGGCAAGGTATCGAGCATTGACGTGCCGAATTTTCCGGTGCCGAGCGCGTCGGCCTGCTCGATGGTCTTCACGATGAATGGAAAGTCGATGAGGCCGAACTCCGGCACGACGGTTGCGAGCGACGTCGTCGAGGCCGACAGCATTTCCTGCGTGCCGCCACGCAGTGCGGATTGCTGCTGCAACTCGTTGCCGAGCTGCGAGGCCGCGAACTCGCGAACCTTCATCTTGCCCCCGCTCTTCGCCAGCAGGATCTCCGCAAATTTC
Organism: Bradyrhizobium sp. Kon37; assembly: GCF_055807535.1. Taxonomy (NCBI): domain Bacteria; kingdom Pseudomonadati; phylum Pseudomonadota; class Alphaproteobacteria; order Hyphomicrobiales; family Nitrobacteraceae; genus Bradyrhizobium; species Bradyrhizobium sp. Kon37. The sequence continues at coordinate 208,560 of NZ_JBVVOY010000006.1, read as the reverse complement.
TGCACCCCCGCGCTGACGGGGTGATCGGTGTTGTTCAGGTGTCCCCACCTGATCGTGCGCTCCTGAATGTCCTCAGCGGATGCGCCGACCGTCAGCGCCATGCAAATCGCCGTCGCAGACAGCGCCCGTACCAGCAAGCTCATCGTTTCCTCCCTGTTCGAACGGGCGCGAACGGCGGCTTAAGCCATCATTTTTCGTACCCTCGGTCTATTTAGACAACACACATGCATTCCATGTCAAATGACGATATCCATTTCATATGACGATTTGCTATGCATCTGACATTCGAAATCTGCTATAATGCTGGCAACATTGATGGTTCGGCCGCCTCCGGAGCGGCGACCAATCGGGACAGGCGGGATCAGAAGGCATGACGTCACTCGAGGAACGGCCCCTGTCGGCGGGCGACAGCGGCTATCAGCGCATCCGGGCCGACATCATTTTCGGAGTGCTCACGCCATCCGGACGCCTCAAGCTCGATGCCATGAAGGAAGATTACGGCCTCAGCGTCAGCACGCTGCGCGAGATCCTCAATCGTCTGACGTCCGAGGGATTCGTGGTTGCCGAGGGCCAGCGCGGCTTCGAGGTGGCGCCGATCTCCATCCAGAACCTGCGTGAGCTCGCCGGTCTGCGCATCCTGCTGGAGCATCATGCGATGGCCGAGTCGTTCCGCGCCGGCGACGTGGAGTGGGAAGGCCGCGTGGTGTCGGCGCATCACAAGCTGGCGGCGACCGAACGCACCGTGCTCAAGGAGGGTGACGATCCCGAGCTGCGCAAACGCTACGACGGCGAATTCCACCAGGCGCTGATCTCGAGTTGCGGTTCGCGCGAGCTGATGCAGACCCACGCGGTCGTGTTCGACAAATATTTCCGGTATGCGCTGCGCTACCGCGGCGCAGAGACGATCAACCAGCACAAGGCGCTGCTGGAATGTGCCCTCAAGCGCGACATCAAGAGCGCCAAAGCCGTCCTCACCGAGCACATCAACGGTTGCGTCGCGCACGCCCTCACCTCCTGGAACGAGGATTAATTGCCCACGGCCTGACGTCTTTCGACGGCAGCTCGTGGTTGGAATCGGATCGGGATGGCCACCGACATGATCCCCGCGCATCGGGTCGAGACCGCGGTCGCCGCAGGCGACATCCTCGGTGAGACGCCATTGTGGTGCGACCGCTCCCGCAGACTGTGGTGGGTCGACGTCGACCGGCGGCTGCATCAATCGTTCGATCCGGCGACAGGTGCTCATCAAGTTGTTCCCTACGCATGCAACTTCCTCGGCAGTCAGGCTCTGACGGCGGATGGCTCCCACCTGCTCGCGCAGGATCTGGGACTTTATCGCCGCGCGTCCGATGACGGTCCTCCAGCTCAGCTCTGCGAAGTCGAAAGCGGCCCCGGCAACCGCCTGAACGACGGGCGTGTCGACGCGCGGGGCCGGCTGTGGATCGGCACCATGGACAACCAGCTGCATCGGCCGAACGGAGCGCTGTATCGTGTGGATTCGGACGGCCGGACGGCGCGCATGTTCGGCGATGTCATCGTGACGAACGGCATCGCGTTCTCACCCGACAATCGGACGCTCTATTTCACCGATACGAGGCGATACCGAACCTGGCAGTTCGACTTCGATCTCGACGACGGCGCGATCCACAACAGACGGCTGTTCGCGGATTACAGCGCCTCCGGGGAGAGGCCCGACGGCGCGTGTATCGACGTCGCCGGCGGACTGTGGACCGCATTCTTCTCCGGCGGCCGGGTGGTACGTTATCGGCCGGACGGCCGGATCGATACCGTCATTCCAGTGCCGGCGGCCAATCCGACCTGCGTGTGCTTCGGCGGAGCCGACCTGAAGACATTGTTCGTCACGACGGCCAGAAAGTTTCTGGATCGCGAGCAATTGAGCCGCGAACCCCAAGCGGGTCACGTTCTGGCCATCGATGGCATCGCACAGGGGCTTCCAGAACACCGCTTCGGCAATTCATCCTGAACCTTTGCACGGGCCATCGTGAACCGGCTTCGCTACCATTTCTCGCCGAAGGGACGAATCTCCAGCTCGAAGGTCCAGGCACTTTTGGGTTGCTGATAGAGCATCCAGTAGGATTCGGCGACCGACGACGGCGGCATCAGGAGGTCGGGATCATCCAGCGCGTTCGGACCGAGCGCCTCGATCCGCCGTTGCCGGACCCATTCCGTGTCGACGCCGGAATCGATGATCAGATGCGCCACGTGAATGTTCTTCGGGCCCAATTCGCGCGCCGCGGCTTGCGCGACCGCCCGCAGGCCGAACTTGGCGCTGGCGAAGGCCGCATAGCCGCTTCCGCCGCGCAGGCTCGCCGTCGCACCGGTGAAGAAGATGTTGCCCTGGCCGCGGGGCAGCATCAGGCGTGCGGCCTCGCGGCCGGCGAGGAAGCCGGAATAGCAAGCCATTTCCCAGACCTTGCGGAACACCCGTTCGGTCGTGTCGAGGATCGGAAAGTTGACGTTGGCGCCGACGTTGAAGATGCAAACCTCGAGCGGGGCGTGCTTGTCGGCATCGCCGAGAAACGAGATGATCTGGTCTTCCTTGCGCGCATCGAGCGCGCGGGCGTGAATTTCGCCGCCGGCCTGCTCGATCTCCTTGACGAGCGGTTCGAGCTTGGCGCCGTCGCGGCGTCCCGCGAACACCGTAAAGCCCTCGGAGGCGAACTTCTTTGCAATCTCGCTGCCGATAAAATCACCGGCGCCGATCACGGCCACGGTCGCGTTTCTCTTTTGCATGGGACTTCTCCCGGTCAGGTCTGGATCCGGTCGTCGGATCATAATTCAGACCGCAGATTATCTTATAGTTCTAAAAACGAACTGTCAATTCTGGCGTATTTTCTGCTGAACTAGGCCTTCGCAAGACATTGCCTCGCAGTCAGTACCGATTTAGAATGGTATCTGAACCAAAGACTTCCTGGACGATATCCGCGCGGAAGCCGCGGGCGGAGTGGAGATCTAGAATGAAATGGGGTGAGCTGGAGGACGAGCCGTGCTCGATGGCCCGCACCATCGGCGTGATCGGCGACCGCTGGACCCTTCTGATCCTGCGTGAATGCTTCCTGCGCACGCGCCGTTTCGAGGGGTTTCAGTCTTCGCTCGGAATCACGCGCCACCTGCTCGCCGAACGGTTGAAGAAGCTGGTCCGGCAGGGCGTGTTGCGTCGTATCCCCTATCAGGACTCGCCCAAGCGGCACGAATACATCCTCACCCAGAAGGGGCTCGATCTCTATCCGATCATGATGGCAATCGTGCACTGGGGCGATACTCACATGGTCGACGCGCGCGGACGACCTTTGCTGCATCAACACCGCAAATGCGGCAAGGACTTCGATCCGGTCATGGTGTGCTCCGAATGCGGCGAGCCGCTTTTGGCCAAGGAGGTTCATACCCACCCTGGCCCTGGTGCTCGACGCAATCCGGCAGCGGCGCCGGAGAAGCCCAAGGCAAAGCTGAAGGCAAAGCCAGAGACAAAGGCGAAGGCCCGCCGCAGGGCCGCGTGAGATGGTCGCGTAGCGCGAGCGCCGTTCGACATATCCCGGGAAATGATGCGACTGATCTTCAACAGCGGACAAGAGTTCTCGTTCTCGTAGCGCGTTTCGCCCGAGCTTTGCCTGGTCGTTCCACCCTCTTATCCAAGAGGGCGCAGGGAAGGCCGGGTGCCGGCTGGCACCCGCGGTCCGCTGCGCGAAGATGTAGCGCAAAAGAACCGCACAGCAGCATACAGGTGTAGCCAATCACTCGGCCTTCCCTGCGCGATGGTCGGACGGCTTATGCCGTGCTCTCCCGGGAGCCGAACTTTCCTTCTGGCCTCCCTCGCGTCGCGAATTTGGATGATGCTGTCCGCCCGGTTGGGCTCGCACACACCTCCGCGACAGCTTGACCGTAGCAACGACGGCCAGGACCACACGGTTTTGCCGTACGCACGGCCCGCCATTTCGCCGCAGTTTTCCCGGCCCTGTCGACGAAGCCGGAAACTTACAGGCGAGACGAAGCCTAGCAGCGCCGCTCGTCCGCACGCGGTTGCGGGCTCACAGGGACTACCCGCCCTGCCCGCACCATCTCGTGCCGACGCTGCCGCGTCCATCGCAAGCCCGGCTCGCAATCAAGACGACAACGAGATCGCCCCTCAAGGACGAGCCGGGATGAGCGACATATTACGCCGTTTCCGAATTTCGGTAAAGTAGAATATTTTTGTGGGGAGGGGTTGACGGGGATGGCGAAACAGGGGGCGGCAGCGCCAAAATAGCGCCCGGCATTCTCCGCCGTCAATTGTGAAGGGCTTCTCGATTGCCTGTGCGATAGCCATTTCAGCGGTTTCAACGATATGCGCTTCAACGGCCTCTTTTTCCGACAGAGCAGCAGCAATTGCTTCGAACTAGTCGGACTGTTTTCGTTGAACGCCAGATTAGGCCAGTTCGCTGATTTCCAAGAAGTTACCTCTTCTTCTCTTCCGATTTTTGCCTCTAGCCCGATCGGTAGAGCCAGCGAACCCTTTCAACGTGGTATCGACAGAAATGCATGACGGGTTTCGCAAGCACTCACCTATTCGATGACATGATTACGGCTCTTGATCGAGAATCTTGCTGAGGTGAGAGCAGATTTCATCAGCAAGCTCTTGGATGGCAACCAAATCTCCCTTCAGAAACCCGTCGATAATCACGGCAACACCGCCCCTTGCTTCGACTTTTGCATTATAGCCGTCGACTTTCTGAATGATCTCACCAACCGCATTTCTCATGTACTTTGTCATGAGCACGAGCACAGCACCCGCTGACCGCAAGTCTGGCGATACACCGATTACTGCTTTGTTGCCGTCAATGTGCGCCAGCCCCGCCGCTGCTCGCGCTCTCGCAGCAGTCCGGAGCCGTGCTATCTCGATGTAGAGGTCAAATGCCGCACCATACTTCCTGCCGTAGCCGACGATGGATTAAAGCGCTTGATGTAATTTTTTGCTTTGATCGAATTTTGATCGTCGTCACCATTTAGAAATTTTTGGCAATTGCGCCAATAGACTGCAAACGCGGCTAACAACACATTCCACTGGAATTGCTGTTGCGTCTGCTGAAGATCTTGGATGCAGCGCCGCGCCATGTCGAACTCGTACCGAGCGTGCGTTAGACGCTGCTCAGGAGACTCCTTTTCCAACCTCTCCTCCTCACAGATTGCGCCGAGTCGGCAATCGCCCGACGCCGATCCCGCATCAGCCGAGCTGTCCGGCGCGGACGCTGCCAGGCTTCGATGCTGGGATGGAAGGGCAAGAGTTCGCGAGCATCGAGTTTAGTCGCTTCGCTATCAGTCGCGGCAAGCTCGTAAGAGGGACTGCGAAGGCTAGACGTAATGGGCCATAGTGTAGACCCCAGAGCGAGTACCAAGACGAGGTAGCGAAGTGGGCTAGCTACTTGAAATATTTGGTAGCGGGAGAGGGACTCGAACCCCCGACCCCAGGATTATGATTCCCGTGCTCTAACCAGCTGAGCTACCCCGCCACAGGGTCGCGAGGGCCGAAACAGACCGATCTCGCGAACGCGCGGCATATAAGGAAGGGGGCGGCGGGCTGTCAAGCAAGGTGGGGCGGTTGTCGGGGGGTGATTTGGGAGCGGAATCGCGCCTCTTGGGCACCAGACTCGTGGAGAGTCCCCCTCACCCGAAATTCGCGCTTTGCGCGGATTTCGGCCTCTCCCCGCAAGCGGGGAGAGGCGAAGGAAGAACCGCCTATTTCGGCCGGACCGTCGGGTCGCCGCCGGGGCTGCCGGGCGGCGGGATGACGGGCATGGCGCCGTTCGTGCTGGGCGCCGGGGCGTGCATCTCGGGGTCGACGCCGGAAGGCGGGCAGAGCACGCCGTCCGATTTGGCCAATTTATCGCCGAGCGGTTCCCGGGACTGGCCGGTGGTGGTGCCGTCGGCTGAGCGGTTCGGGCGGTCCTGCGGCGTGCAATTGGTCGCATGCTGCGGGGATGGCGGCGCGGTCGCTTGCGGCGGCGTCGCCGGGGCGGGCGGGGCCTGCGCGATCGCGCTGCCGGAGGCGGCGATCAGGAGGCTGGCCAGAATGATGTTTGATGTGGTGCGCATGGGAGGGAAACGCGCGGGTCAGCCCGCGTGTTCCGCGCACCCGATCACGATTTGAGGTAGCGGATCAGCGAAAAGTGCCCCATCGGCGGCATCGGGCGGCGCTCGGCCAGCGTGACGCCGCCGTGTTTCGCGGCCCAGTTGACCAGGCGCTGCCACGGAAACTCCGGGCGCCAGCCGAGGCGGCGGGCGAGCGGGGCAAACGCCAACTCGGAGAGTTTGCGCAAACCCTTTTCCGCGCCGATGTGGTTGACCAGGATCAGCTCGCCGCCGGGCTTCAGGACGCGCACGAACTCGTCGAGCGTACCTTCGGGATCGGGCACCGCGGTGATGACATATTGCGCAACCACCGCGTCGAAGAAGTTTTCGGGGAAGGCGAGGTTTTTCGCGTCCATCACCGAGAGCACCTCGACATTGGAGAGCCGCAAGCTCCGCACGCGCGATTGCGCCTTGCGCAGCATCGGCTCGGAGATGTCGACGCCGCAGATCTTCGTGGTGCGCGCATAATCCGACAGCGAAAGTCCGGTGCCGACGCCGACGTCGAGGATGCGGCCGCCGATGCGGTCGGCCTCCGCGATGGTCGACTGCCTTCCGGCGTCGAACACCTTGCCGAACACGAGATCGTAGACCGGCGCCCAGCGGCCATAGGCCTTCTCGACCCCGGCCCGCGAGATGTCTGCTGCCATGCCCCTGCCCTATATTTTTTTAGCCGCGGACCGCTTCTGCGAGCGGCCTCGTCGTGCTGCTTGCGGCCTTCGCGGCGGCGCTTTGAATGAAGCCGCCGCCGAGCACGCGGGCCTGCCCGCCAGGTGCGTCGTAGAACACGCAGGCCTGACCCGGCGAAACGCCCTCTTCGCCTGCGACGAGCTCGACCTCGTAATGGCCGTTCGCGCCGCGCAGCCACGCCGGCTGGGGCGCGCGGGTCGAGCGCACGCGCACGAACATTTCGAGGCCATTCCCGATGGCGCGGTCGATGTCGCCATCGCCGATCCAGTTGACGTCGCGCAACACGATCCGGTGCATCTTCAGCGCCTCGCGCGGGCCGACGACGACGCGGCGGTTGGCGGCCTCCAGCCGCACCACGAACAGCGGCGCGGCGGCTGCGATGCCGAGGCCGCGGCGCTGGCCGATGGTGAAATTGGCGATGCCGTTGTGCCGGCCGAGCACGTGGCCGTCGAGATCGACGATGTCGCCGGGGTCCATCGCGTTCGGCCGCAGGCGGGTGATGATGTCGGTGTAGCGCCCGGTGGGCACGAAGCAGATGTCCTGGCTGTCGTGCTTGTCGGCAACCGCGAGACCGAAGCGCCGCGCCAGCTCGCGCGTCTCGGGCTTGGTCATGTCGCCGAGCGGAAAGCGCAGATAATCGAGCTGCTCCTGCGTGGTCGCGAACAGAAAGTAGCTCTGGTCGCGATCGGCGTCGGCGGCACACACCAGCGCGCGCGAGCCGTCGTCGCGGCGGCGCGAGGCGACGTAATGGCCGGTAGCGAGCGCGGTGGCGCCGAGCTCGCGCGCGGTCTTCAGCAGGTCGCGGAACTTGACCGAACGGTTGCACTCGATGCACGGCACCGGCGTCTCGCCGAGCGCGTAGCTGTCGGCGAAATTGTCGATGACGGACTCGCGAAAGCGGTCCTCGTAGTCGAGCACGTAATGGGGAATGCCGAGCTTGGCCGCGACGTCGCGGGCGTCGTGGATGTCCTGGCCGGCGCAGCAGGCGCCCTTGCGATGGGTGGCCGCGCCGTGGTCGTAGAGCTGCAGCGTGATGCCGACGACGTCGTAGCCTTCCGCCTTCAAGAGCGCAGCCGTCGTCGATGAATCGACGCCGCCCGACATGGCAACGACGACCCTGGTATCCTCAGGACGGCCTTCGAGATCCAGACTGTTGAGCATGGGCCTTAAAGCGTTGTGGACGGCGGCGTTGGGCGATCCGCTGGGTGCTTCCGGCGGGACAAAAGCGACCCGCGGGAACTGAGAGTTCCCGAATGGCGCGGCCTGCCCGGTCGAAAGCGGCTGAGAGCTGTCTCTTTAATATAGGCCGCCTTCCGGTGAAGCAATCATGGGGGCGGCCAGGTTAGGGCAATTCTTGCCGGGGAGGCAGAAATGGCGGGGTCGCGGAGGGCCCCGCGGCGGGGCTCAAAATTTCCAAATGATTGATTTTAATAGATAAAACACCTCTGCGCGGGGCTGGCCCGCTCCTTGCTACCTCTCATGGCGAAGATGTTTCCAAGGGGTTGCCTGTGGTCGGTCGTACGTCAGATGTCGTGGCAAGCGCGCAAGTCCAGAGCGCGCAGCAAAAGCCTGCCCGGTCGCAAGCGCCGAAAGACAGCTCCGCCAACGATTCCTTCGGCTCGCTGGTGGACAGCAACACCCAGGCGATCAGCGACAGCGCGGCGCCCTCCGTGCAGGACACCCCGCGGCGGACCGATTCATCGTCCTCCGCCTCGGACAAGAGCCCGCGCGATCGCGCGGCGAGCGACCAGTCCTCGCGGAGCAAGGCCAGCGACGACGCCGACAATTCCGCGTCCGCCAAAAACGACGCCAGGAACGACACCAAGAGCGACGCCAAGAACGACTCGACCGCTGATGCGGCCAAGGCTGATGGCAAGACCAAGGACAAGCCGAAGGCGTCCGACGCCAAATCGGCCGACAAGTCTGCGGACAAGTCCGACGAGACCAAGGGGGACAAGGCCGACGGCAGCCTTGCCGCCGTTGACGCCGTCGCGGCCGCGCAGATTGACGCGACGCAGGCCGCCGTGCCCGATCCAAACGCACTCGTCGTGGCCGTGCCGGTCGATCCGAACGCGGCTGCGAACCAGGCCGCCGGACCAGCCTCCTCGCCGCTGACGATTGCCGCCGCCGGCATCGCCGCCAGCGCATCCATCGCGGCGCAGATCGTCGGCACCAAGACCGATACCGCGACGCCGGGCGACAAGAGCGCCAAGACCGCAAGCGCCAAGGTCGATGCCGACACTTCGGCGACGCTGGCCGATGCCGCGACCGGCACGACCGATCCGACCGCGACCGACGCGAAGACCAATGGCGGCCTGATCGCCGCGGTCGACCAGGGCACGCCAAAAACCTCGTTCAAGGCCGCAGCCATTGCGCAAGGCGCGAGCGACGTCTCCAATATCGGCCAGGACACCGGCAAGACGAACGCCGCGCAGCCCTCGGCGACGGCAGCGTCCGCCACCGCGGCGCATCCGCAAGCCGACAAGCCGCCGATCGACGCGAACGCGGCCGACACCAAGGCTGGGACTTCCGACCGCACTGCCGATGCCGCACCGGCGACGGCAACACCGCATGCCCATGCGGGCACGCCGTCCGCTGTCCCCACCACCGACGCCAGCGCGCAGGCGGCCTCCGCCATTCAAGCGCCGCTGACCAATACCACTTCGGCCGCGACCGCTTCGACCGCGACGCTCACGGCGACCGCGGCCACAAATACGGCCATACCGATCAGCGGCGTGCCGATCGAAATTGCCGCCGCCGCGCGCGCGGGCAAGACCCGGTTCGACATCAGCCTCGATCCGCTCGACCTCGGCCGCATCGACGTCCGCATCAATGTCGACCGCAACGGCCAGGTCACCTCGCATCTCACCGTCGAGAAGCCTGAGACGCTGCAGATGCTGCGGCAGGACGCGCCGCAATTGCAGCGCGCGCTCGACGATGCCGGCCTCAAGACCGGCAGCAACGGGCTGTCCTTCAGCCTGCGCGACCAGAACTCGTCGGGCCAGAACTCCGGCCAGAACAACGACAATGGCGGCAATGCCCGCCGGCTGATCGTCAGCGACGAGGACGCAGTTCCCGCGGCCCCGGTCGGGCGCAGCTACGGCCGCATGCTCGGATCGAGCAGCGGCGTCGACATCAGAGTGTGAGGAGTATTCGATCATGACCACCACGAATGCCGCCACCGCCCCGTCCGTCGTCTCGGGCACGACGGACCTGCCGAAATCCTCGTCGAACCCGAGCCTGGGCTCGAGCACCGGCGCGACGCTGGCCGGAAACTTCCAGACCTTCCTGACGCTGCTGACGACGCAGCTGCAGAACCAGAACCCGCTCGATCCGCTCGACACCAACCAGTTCACCCAGCAGCTGGTGCAGTTCGCCGGCGTCGAGCAGCAGCTCAAGACCAACGATTCGCTGTCCCAGCTCGTCACCCTGCAACAGACCACGCAGGCGACCCAGGCGCTCGGCTTCGTCGGCAAGACCGCCCTGGTCGACGGCACGACCGCAAGCATGACGAACTCGTCGGCAACCTGGCATCTCAACGTGCCCAGCGACGCCACCGTCGACATCACCGTCGCCAATGCCAGCGGCCAGACCGTGTTCACCGGCAAATACACCGCCGGCGCGGGCACCGACGTTCCGTTCACCTGGAACGGTCAGGGCAATGACGGCACGCAATGGCCCGACGGCAAGTACACGATCTCGGCCACGGGCAAGGATGTCGCCAACAACAATGTCGGCATCGCTGCGCAGGTGCAGGGCACGGTGTCGTCCGTCGACCTGACCCAGTCGCCGCCGCTGCTGACCATCGACGGCGCCAGCTACACCCTGAGCCAGGTCAAGAGCATCATCGCGACGGCTAGTAATTAAAGGCTGCGCGCGAACCACACATTCCATGTCGTCCTGGCGAAAGCCAGGACCCATTGCCACCGAAAGTCGTTTTGGTTCGAGAGAGTAACCCCGAGTCGTCGTAGCGACTACTCCCTGGGGTATTGGGTCCTGGCGTTCGCCAGGACGACGTTGAGGGCCTTGCGACACCCCGCAGGCCTCGTTCGTTAGTAAAGTATTTACGAACACCCCCCTCGGCCCGCCCGGACGCACCGTCCCGCCGGTCGAGACGGCTGCGTTCCAGCCATTTTCAACGAGAATTGTATTGAAGCCTTAGGCTTAGCGGATTTTTAAGCCGGCGGGCGTAGGGTTCCTGAGTGAGTTCAGTGGTTGAGAGTTTGTGAGTACGCCATGACAGAACCCCATCGCCCGAGGGTAAAATACGTCATCGGGCCGGACGGTAGTCCGTTGACGATTGCGGATCTGCCTGCACCCGGCACCAAACGCTGGGTCATCCGCCGCAAGGCCGAGGTCGTCGCCGCAGTCCGTGGCGGTCTTCTCTCCCTCGAGGAGGCCTGCAGCCGTTATACCCTGACGGTTGACGAATTCCTCTCCTGGCAGTTTTCGATCGACCAGCATGGTCTGGCGGGACTTCGTACCACCCGTATCCAGCAATATCGCCAGTAGGCAATCCGGAAATCTGCGGCTTTTGACGAAAATCGGCCTCGCCTTGCGAGGCCGATTTTTTTCATGTTTCGTTTTGGCGCGACTTTTGTCGCAGCTCTTAACCTTCGTTAACCATATCGAAACCATCACCTAGGCAATAATTGCCCAGTCGGCCTTTCCTGTGAAAGCAGCCGAATCTGTCGGGGCGGTTGCTTGCAAGGTCTTGCGGACTTTCTGAAGGGTATTGGAGCCGCCCGGTTCGGGGCGATGATCGCGGTCACCGCCGCGCTCGTCGGCTTCTTTGCGTTCGTCATCATGCGCGTCACCACGCCGCAGATGACGACGTTGTTCACCGACCTCAGCGTCGAGGACTCCTCGGGCATCATCAAGGACCTGGAGCGCCAGGGCATCCAGTTCGAGCTGCGCAACGAGGGCACCATCATCATGGTGCCCAAGGACAAGGTCACCCGCCTGCGGATGAAGCTCGCCGAGGGCGGCCTGCCCAAGGGCGGCGGCGTCGGCTACGAGGTGTTCGACAAGTCGGATGCGCTCGGCACCACCTCTTTCGTCCAGAACATCAACCATCTCCGCGCGCTGGAAGGCGAGCTGGCCCGCACCATCCGCGCCATCGACCGCATCCAGGCCGCCCGCGTCCATTTGGTGCTGCCCGAGCGCCCGCTGTTCTCGCGCGAGGCGCCGGAGCCGTCGGCCTCGATCGTGGTTCGGGTCCGCGGCGCGCTGGAAGCCCAGCAGATCCGCGCCATCCGCCACCTCGTGGCCTCGGCCGTGAACGGGCTGAAGCCGCAGCGGGTCTCGATCGTCGATGAGACCGGGCAGCTGCTCGCCGACGGCGCCCAGACCGATCCGGAGCAGGCGATGGGCGACGAGCGCCGCACCGCCTTCGAGAAGCGGATGCGCAAGCAAGTCGAGGACATCGTCTCCTCCGTGGTGGGGACGGGACGCGCCCGGGTCCAGCTCTCCGCCGATTTCGACTTCAACAAGATCACCCAGACCTCGGACAAGTACGATCCCGAAGGCCGCGTGCTGCGCTCGAGCCAGACCCGCGAAGAGCAGAGCATGACCGCCGACAACAACGGCCAGGTCACCGTCAACAACGAGTTGCCGGGCAACCAGCAGAACGGCGGCGTCGCGGCCAAGGACCAGAGCAAGAAGAGCGAAGAGACCAACAATTACGAGATCTCCCGCACCACCAAGACCGAGGTGACCGAGGCCGGCCGGGTCAACCGCATCTCGGTCGCGGTGCTGGTCGACGGCATCTACTCCAAGAACGAGAAGGGCGATCTGGCCTACCAGGACCGTACCAAGGAGCAGCTCGACCGCATCGCCACGCTGGTGCGATCGGCGATCGGCTTCGACCAGAAGCGCGGCGACCAGGTCGAGGTCGTCAATCTGCGCTTTGCCGACGCCCCGTCCACCACCCCGATCGCGGAGCCGAGCGGCTTGCTCGGCATGCTCCAGTTCACCAAGGACGACGTCATGTACTTCGTCGAGCTTGGCGTGATGATGCTGCTCGGCCTGGTCGTGCTGTTCCTGGTCATCCGGCCGCTGGTCAAGCGCATCCTGGCATCGGACGAAGTCGCAGCCGCCATCTCCGGCGTCCTCACCGGTCCGGCGAGCGACGAGGCCGCGCCCGCCAGCCAGCCGCTCCTGCCGAGCGGTGCTGCGAGCGCGATCGACGTCGCCACCGTCCAGGGCCAGGTCCATGCCCAATCCGTCCATCGCGTCGGCGAACTCGCCGAGCGCAATCCCAACGAGACGGTCGCCATCATCCGCCAATGGCTGACCGAACCCGCAAAATAATCGAGAAGTGATCTGACATGGCCGCTGCCCTGCAAAACGCCAATTCCAACGACATCACCAGCGTGATCTCCACGCTCGGTCAGCGTGCCGGCAGCCGCGGAGGCGCAAAGGTCGACGCGGTGGCGGGGCCGAAGCGCGCCGCGATCCTGATGCTGGCGCTCGGCGAGCAATATGGCGGCAAGATCTGGGGCTTGCTCGACGACGACGAGGTGCGCCAGCTCTCGCTGGAAATGTCGACGCTCGGCACCGTCGAGGTCGACACCGTGGAGGACATGCTGCTCGAATTCGTCTCGCGGATGTCGGCCTCCGGCGCCCTGATGGGCAATTTCGACGCCACCGAGCGGCTGCTCCAGCAATACCTGGCCCCCGAGCGCGTCAACGGCATCATGGACGAAATCCGCGGCCCGGCCGGCCGTAACATGTGGGAGAAGCTCTCCAACGTGCAGGAAGAGGTGCTCGCCAACTATCTCAAGAACGAATATCCGCAGACCATTGCGGTGGTGCTGTCGAAGCTGAAGCCGGAACACGCCGCCCGCGTGCTCGGCATCTTCCCCGAGGATCTGGCGCTCGACGTCGTCAACCGCATGCTGAAGATGGAGGCGGTGCAGAAGGAGGTGATCGAGAGCGTGGAGAAGACGCTGCGGACCGAATTCATGTCCAATTTGTCCCAGACCCGCCGACGCGACGCCCACGAGGTGATGGCGGAAATCTTCAATAATTTCGACCGCCAGACCGAGACCCGCTTCATCACCTCGCTGGAAGAGGACAACCGCGAATCGGCCGAGCGCATCAAGGCGCTGATGTTCACCTTCGACGATCTCGTGAAGCTGGATTCCGGCTCCGCCCAGACCCTGATGCGCAACGTCGACAAGGACAAGCTCGGCGTCGCGCTCAAGAGCGCCAATGAGGACGTCCGCAACTTCTTCTTCGGCAATATGTCCTCGCGTGCGGCCAAAATGCTCCAGGACGACATGGCGGCGATGGGTCCGGTCCGCCTGCGCGACGTCGATGAGGCCCAGGCGTTGCTGGTCAACCTCGCCAAGGACCTCGCCGCCAAGGGCGAGATCATGCTGACCAAGAACCGCGCCGACGACGAGCTGGTGTACTGATGGCCGCCCCGGCGAAATTCCTGTTCGACAACGACTTCGCCGCGCCCGACCGGACGCGCGAGAAGGCCGCAACCGCGGCCGAGATCGCCCAGAAGGTCGCGGAAGCCGAGGCGCGCGCCTATCAGGACGGCTTCGCCGCCGGTCAGCGCGAGGCCAAGGCCGAGAGCGACCGCCGTGTCGCGCTCGCCATGGAAGAGATCAACATCGCCATCCGGGGCATCGCTTCGGGCATCGGCAACATCGAATCCAAGATGGAGACCGAGGCGGTCGACGTCGCGGTCGCGGTGGCGCGCAAGCTGTGCGCCGATCTGGTCGCCGCCGAGCCGCTCGGCGAGATCGTCGCGCTGGTCAAGGACTGCTTCTCGCATCTGGTCGCGACGCCGCATCTCGTCGTCCGCATCAACGACGCGCTCTACGATGCCGCGCGCGAGAACATCGAGCGGCTGGCCAGGCAGAACGGCTTTGAAGGCCGGCTGGTGATTCTGGCCGAGCCCGAGATTGCTACCGGCGACTGCCGGATCGAATGGGCCGATGGCGGCGTCGTGCTGGAGCGCGCCGCCATCGCGGCCAAGATCGACGAAATGGTGGGGCGCTACGTTGCGTCCCGCAGGGGGAGTTAAACCATGAGCGACACTGACGGACAGGTCCCGCTGCCCGATCTCAACGGCCCGATGCCGCCTACCGGCACCGACGTCAGCTACAACGAGGACGAATATGCGACGCGCGCCGCCGCCGACCTCGAGGCCGTGTTCGACGTGCCGGTGCAGGTCTCGGCCGTGCTCGGCCGCTCCAAGATGGACGTCAGCGAGCTGTTGAAGCTCGGACCCGGGACCGTGCTCGAGCTCGACCGGCGCGTCGGCGAAGCCATCGACATCTACGTCAACAACAAGCTGGTCGCCCGCGGCGAAGTCGTCCTGGTGGAGGACAAGCTCGGCGTGACCATGACTGAAATCATCAAGACTGAACGCGCCTAAGGCGACGACGCGCGGCAGCGCGACCAGACGGACAGGAGACTGACATGCGGCTTCTCATCGTTGGCACATTGAAGGGCCAGCTCACCACCGCCACCAAGATCGCGATGGCGAACGGCGCCACCGTGACCCACGCCGAGGATAACGAACAGGCGATGCGCGTGCTGCGCGGCGGCAAGGGCGCCGACCTGCTGCTGGTGGACGTCGCCCTCGACATCCGCGACCTCGTGATGCGTCTGGAGGCCGAGCACATCCACGCGCCGATCGTCGCCTGCGGCATCACCAACGACGCCCGCGCCGCGGTTGCCGCGATCCATGCCGGCGCCAAGGAATACATCCCGCTGCCGCCGGACCCGGAACTGATCGCGGCGGTGCTGGCTGCCGTCGCCAACGATTCCCGCGAGCTGGTCTATCGCGACGAGGCGATGGCCAAGGTGATCAAGCTCGCGCAGCAGATCGCGGGCTCGGACGCCTCGGTGATGATCACCGGCGAGTCCGGGACAGGCAAGGAAGTGCTGGCCCGCTACGTCCACACCCGCTCGGCACGGGCCAAGCGCCCGTTCATCTCGATCAACTGCGCCGCGATCCCCGAGCATCTGCTGGAGTCCGAGCTGTTCGGCCACGAGAAGGGTGCCTTCACCGGCGCGATCGCCCGCCGTATCGGCAAGTTCGAGGAGGCAACCGGCGGCACGCTGCTGCTCGACGAAATCTCGGAGATGGACGTCCGCCTGCAATCGAAACTGCTCCGCGCCATCCAGGAGCGCGTGATCGACCGTGTCGGCGGCACCAAGCCCGTCCCGGTGGACATCCGCATCATCGCGACCTCGAACCGCAACCTGGTGGACGCGGTGCGCGAGGGCACGTTCCGCGAGGACCTCTTGTTCCGGCTCAACGTCGTGAATCTGAAGATCCCGCCGCTGCGCGACCGTCCCGCCGACATTCTCGAGCTCGCCCAGCACTTCGTGAAGAAATACGCCGAAGCCAACGGCGTGCCGGTGCGCCCGATCTCGGCGGAAGCGCGCCGCGTGCTCTCCACCAACCGCTGGCAGGGCAACGTCCGCGAACTCGAAAACACCATGCACCGTTCGGTCCTGATGGCGCAGGGCGACGAGATCGGCGCCGATGCGATCCTCACGCCCGACGGCGACCGCCTCGACCTCGCCAAAACCGTGCCGGCCGTGGCGCATGCCACCATGGCCGCCGAGCAGGTGACGCGGGCCCTGGTCGGCCGCACCGTCGCGGACGTCGAGCGCGACCTGATCCTGGAGACGCTGAAGCACTGCCTCGGCAACCGGACCCATGCCGCCAATATCCTGGGCATCTCGATCCGTACGCTGCGCAACAAGCTCAACGAATATTCCGACGGCGGCATTCCGATCACGCCAGCCGGCACCCCGGGTGAATATCCGAGGATGCCGATGGTGGGGGCGTAGGCGCGCTACGCTGATTGAGAGAATGCGAATGCCCGGGGCTGGTCCTCGGGCATTTTCTTTTGTGCGATACAAGGAACGGTCTCGTAGCCCGGATGGAGCGAAGCGTAATCCGGGGGGTAGCTCAGCAATCGGGATTCCCGGATTTCGCTTCGCTCCATCCGGGCTACGGGACTGAACACATGGCCGCACCGCATCCGGCGACTAGGTCAAGCCCCTGCAAGGCCCTATAAACCCGCGTGAGAACCACGCGAGGTAAACATGTCTGAAGCTCAAATCACGGACTGGCTGGCGACGCAGCGGCAGGCGATGATCGACCTGCTGCGCGATGTCGTGAACATCGATTCCGGATCCTATGACAAGGAGGGCGTCGATGCGGTCGGGTCGCGGTTCGAGCGGCATTTTGCCGAGCATGGCATTCCGTTCCGGCGCGAAAGCCACGGCACTTTCGGCGATGCGATTCACGCCGAGGTGGCAAAGCCCGGCAGCAACGAGAAGCCGGTGCTGTTGATGGGGCATCGCGATACCGTGTTCGGCAAGGGCGAGGCCGGACGGCGTCCGTTCACGATTCAAGACAAGCGTGCCTATGGTCCCGGCGTTGCCGACATGAAGTCCGGCGTCGTCATGAACATGTTCGTGGCAACCGCCTTCCACAAATTCGGCGGCAATCCGCACCCGATCAAGCTGCTGATCACCTCGGACGAGGAGATCGGCTCGCCCTCCTCGCGGCCCGTGATCGAGCGCGAAGGTCGCACCGCGCGCGCCGTGTTCAATTCCGAGCCGGGCCGCCCGACCGGCAATATCGTCACGGGACGCAAGGGCGGCATCTTCATGCATTTCGCCATCACCGGCAAAGCCGCGCATTCCGGCGCCAATTTCGCCGCCGGCGTCAGCGCGATCGGCGAGCTCGCGCACAAGATTGTCCAGATCCACGCGCTGACCGATCTCGACAAGGGTATCACGCTCAATGTCGGCCTGGTCTCGGGCGGGCAGTCCGTCAACACCACGGCGCCGTATGCCGAAGGCCAGATCGACCTGCGTTATGTCGATCCCGCCGATCGCGCGAGGGTGATGGCCGCGATCGAGACGATCATCGCGACGTCCTACGTTCCTGGCACCAGCGCGACGCTGACGATCAAGGGCGAGTTCGTGCCGGTGGTGCAGAGCGCCGAGGCAAAGGCGCTGTTCGAGAACTATCAGGCCGCAGCAAAGCAGGCCGGTCTCACCACGCTTGAAGGCGAGTTCTCCGGCGGCTGCGCCGATTCCGGCTTCACGGCCGCGGTCGGGACGCCGACCATCTGCGGGCTCGGCCCGGTCGGCGGGCTCGCGCACACGCCGGAGGAATATCTCGAGCTCGACAGCATCGTGCCGCGCGCGCAGGCGCTGGCGCTGGCGATTTTGCGGGGGTAGTCGCCACGCATTCCGCCGTCATGCCCGGGCTTGTCCCGGGCATCCACGTCTCTCTGGGAATCGCGGCTAAGCGTGGATGGCCGGGTCAAGCCCGGCCATGACGAGGAGAGAGCCGTCACGAATAGCTCGGCGCATCCGGCCTGCGGAAGATCTGGATGGGGTCGCCCGGCACGATCGGATGGCCGCTGAACATCGCATAGGCATAGAGCGCGAGATAGGCGATCGCGAGCGCGCCGACCGCGTAGAAGGCCCAGGTCGCGACGCGTTTCATCATTGCGCTCCATTGCTGTCCCGGCGGGAGGCTCAGGCAGCGCTTCTAGAGCGATGACGGGGAAAAGGCCAGCCTGCACGGTCTGTGGCCGGCGGCGATCAAATGCCGCGCCGGACCTGGGTGGGAACGCTGACGTCCGCAAGCCGGAGTGCGTCTTCGTCCTGATCCACCGCCACATACTGACCATGCCAATAGGCCAGCGCAGCGTTGCGGCTCGAATTCCTGACGTCTCGCACCCGCCCGATGATGATCCCATGCGAATGGCGCTCGAAGATCTCCTCGACTTCGCAATCGACGGCGGACAATGCGCCGACCAGCAGCGGAACACCCGAGACTGCGGTGACCCATCTGGCGCCCGCGAAACGATCGGCACCCTTGAGCCCGCCCTTGCCGGCAAAGCGCTCGGCGATGTCGAGCTGATCGGCCGCGAGGATGTTCACGCCGAAAGCGCCGTGGCGGCGGATCAGCGGGAAGGAGGAGGCGTCGCGGTTGATGCTGACGATCAGCGTCGGCGGATCGACCGAGAACGAGCTGACCGAGGTGACGGTCATGCCGGTGATCTCCTTGCCCCGTCCGGCGGTGATGACGCTGACGCCGCCGGTGAGATGGCGCATGGCGCCGCGGAAATCGGCGGAGGAGACGACATTTTCGGTCATGAGATCGCGGGGCACTACATTCATGGCATCGTCCCCAAGCGGGGGTCCCTCTCTATCTAGGTACGATCGTCCGCCGACAAAAGGTGGCTCAGGATCGAGCCTTCGAGACCCGCGAGCTCGGCCGAGCCGCGTTCGCGGGGCCGGGCCGTGTTAACCACGACGTCATGGGCGATCCGCCCTTCCTCGATCACCAGCACCCGGTCGGCCAGCGCGACCGCCTCGGCGACATCGTGGGTCACCAGGATCGCGGTAAAGCCCTGGTCGCGCCAGACCCGCTCCAGCAACCGCTGCATCGAGATGCGGGTCAACGCGTCCAGCGCGCCAAGCGGCTCGTCGAAGGCAAGCACACGGGGGCGCGAGACCAGCGCGCGGGCAAGGGCTACGCGCTGCTTCTGGCCGCCCGACAGCACCGAGGGCCACTGGTCGCGCTTGTCGGTCAGTCCGACTTCGGTCAGCGCCTTCTCCGCGCGCGAATGCGCGTCGGACGAAGCGCGATCGCGGCCGAGGCCGACCTCGACATTGGAGAGAACGCGGGCCCAAGGCAACAGCCGCGGCTCCTGGAACATCACGCGAATATCCTCGGGCTTCACGGCGTCGCCGAGCGAGATGCTGCCGGCGTCGAACTTCTCCAGACCCGCGATGAGGCGCAGCAGCGTGCTCTTGCCACAGCCGCTCTTGCCCACGATGGCAACGAACTGGCCGGGCGGGATATGCAGGTCGATGCCGCGCAGCACCTCGTTGTCGCCGTAGGATTTGCGCAGGCCACGGATGCTGAGCGGCAGGCCGCTCGTTTGCACCGGGCGCTCCTCGCGCACCACGCGGGCGTGTGGCGCGAAGTTGGCGCGGGGGGCGAGTTCGGTGTTCGAAAGGGAGGTACGAAGGGCTGTCTGCATGTGATTCCCAGTATGTCTGCTCAGCGTTTCCAATAAGCGGGGTGCCAGGAGAGCGTCAGGCGCTCCAGCACGCGGGAGGCGCTGTCGGCGAGCTTGCCGAGCAGCGCGTAGATCAGGATCGAGAGCACCACGACGTCTATCAGCATGAACTCGCGCGCCTGCATCGCCATGTAGCCCAGCCCCGAAGACGCCGCGATGGTCTCGGCGACGATCAGGGTCAGCCACATGATGCCGAGCGCGAAGCGGATGCCGACGAAGATCGAGGGCAGCGCGCCCGGGAAGATCACCCGGCGGAACAACTCTCCGTCGGTCATGCCGTAGATGCGGCCCATCTCGATCAGCTGCGGGTCGACCGTGCGGATGCCGTGCAGCGTGTTGAGGTAGATCGGGAAGAACACGCCGAGCGCGACCAAAAACAGCTTCGCGCTCTCATCGATGCCGAACCACAGGATCACCAGCGGGATCAGCGCCAGATGCGGCACGTTGCGCACCATCTGCAGCGTCGTATCCGTGAGCTTTGACGACAGCTGCGACAGGCCGTTGGCGAGGCCGAAGGCAAAGCCGATGCTGCCGCCGATCAGGAAGCCGATCGAGGCGCGCCAGAACGAGACCCAGATGTTGCGCACGAGCTCGCCGGAGAGCAGCAGCTTCCAGCCCGCAAGCAAAACATCGCTCGGTGCCGGCAACACCCGCGTCGGCACGAAGCCGGTGACGCTGGCGACCTGCCAGATCGCGATGATGGCGAGCGGCACGATCCACTGGATCAGGCCGTCCACGCGCGGCAGGCGCAAACTGCGCGGGAGTGAAACGCTGTCGATCAGGCTCATGATTGCGACACCTGCTGCTGCGGACGATAATCGCTGCCGACCGTCTCGCCGAAGGGACCACCGTTGAAGTGCAGCCTGGTCACGTTGCTGGGCTGCTCCAGCGAGAGCAGCGGGAACACCAGCTCGGCGAAACGATAGGCTTCCTCCAGATGCGGGTAGCCCGACATGATGAAGGTATCGATACCGATGTCCTGATACTCCTTGATGCGGGCCGCGACCGTCTGGGCGTCGCCGACCAGCGCCGTGCCGGCGCCGCCGCGCACGAGGCCGACGCCGGCCCACAGGTTCGGGGCGATCTCGAGCTTGTCGCGCTTGCCGCCATGGAGCTGCGCCATGCGCTGCTGGCCGACCGAATCCATCCGCGCAAAGTTCTTCTGAGCGGTCGCGATGGTCTCGTCGCTGACATGCTTGATCAGCTCATTGGCCGCACGCCAGGCCGCGTCATTGGTTTCGCGGACAATCACGTGGAGCCGGATGCCGAAGGATAGTTTTCGACCGCGAGCCGCTGCGACCTCCCTCACCTTCGCGATCTTCTCGGCGACCAAGGCCGGCGGTTCGCCCCAGGTCAGATATTTGTCGACGGTGTCGACGGCGACGTCGATGCCGGCATCCGACGAGCCGCCGAAATAGAGCGGCGGACGCGGCGACTGCACCGGAGGAAACAGCAGCTTGCCACCTTCGACATGGATGTGCTTGCCCTCGACATTGACGGTCTTGCCGGCGAGCAGCTCGCTGTAGACGCTGAGGAACTCGCGGGTGACCTCGTAGCGCTCGTCATGGGCGAGGAAGATGCCGTCGCCCTTGTTCTCGACGGGATCGCCGCCGGTGACGACGTTGACCAGGAGCCGGCCGTTGGTGATGCGGTCGAGCGTCGCGGTCATGCGCGCGGCCACGCTCGGCGATTGCAGGCCGGGCCTGACCGCCACGAGATAGCGCAGCCGCTCGGTGAACGGCGCGACCGAAGAGGCGACGATCCAGGAATCCTCGCAAGACCGCCCGGTCGGCAGCAGCACGCCGAAATAGCCGAGCTGGTCGGCGGCCTGCGCGATCTGGCGCAGATAGTTGAAATTGACCTCGCGGCCGCCGATGCCGGTGCCGAGATAGCGGCCGTCGCCGTGGGTCGGCAGGAACCAGAGGATGTTGGCGTTCGCTTGCTTGCTCATGAACCTGGCCTCCGCGCCACGTCGGAAATCTTGATGGATTTGGGGATCAGGTTGAGCGCGAAGAACGCGTCCGCAACCTGCTGCTGATCGGCGATGACGGCATCGGTCAGCGGCTTGATGCCATAGGATTGCCGCTTCAGCGCGACCTCGACCACCGGGACTGACAGGCCGATCGCCGGCGCCAGCTGCTCGGCAACCGCGTGGATGTCGCCCTTGGCCCAATCATCGACCGCGCTCAGCTCGGCCAGCACGGCGTCGACGATCTCGGGATGGGCTTCGAGGAATTTCTTCGAGGAAAAATAGAACTGGTAGTTGGCGACAATGTTCGTGCCGTCAGCGAGCGTGCGCGCGCCGGTCGCCGCTTCCGCGGCGGCCTGGAACGGATCCCAGATCACCCACGCATCGACTGCGCCGCGCTCGAAGGCAGCGCGCGCATCGGCTGGCGCCAGAAACACCGGCTCGATCTCGGAATATTTGACGCCGGCTTTCTCCAGCGCCTTGACCAGGAGGTAGTGGACATTGGAGCCCTTGTTGAGCGCGACCTTCTTGCCCTTGAGGTCGGCGACCGATTTCAACGAGCTGTCCTTCGGCACCAGGATCGCCTCGCCCTTCGGCGCCGGCGGCTCGTAGGCGACATACTGGATCGGCGCGCCGGCAGCCTGTGCGAAGATCGGCGGGGCTTCGCCGGTGTTGCCGAAATCGATCGCGCCGACATTGAGCGCCTCGAGCAGTGGCGGGCCGGACGGGAATTCGGTCCACACCACCTTGTAGCCGTCGGCGGCGAGCTTCGGCTCCAGCGTGCCCTTGCTCTTGAGCAGCACCAGCTTGCCGTATTTCTGGTAGCCGATGCGGACCACCTTGTCCTGACCGTAGGAGGTGCCGACCGCGGCGGCGACGATACCGATCGACAGCACGATGGCCGCGATCAGACGCTGGATGATACGCCTCATGTTCAAACCCTTTGAAATGGGGAGATTGGTTGGCACGATCAGGCCGCCGGGTTGCGCCAGACGATGTCGCGGATCACGATCGGCTTCGGGATCAGCCCGAGCTTATGGAAGCGGTCGGCGACGCCCTGCTGGGTCGTGACGATGTCGTCGGTGACGGGACCGACCACGAAATTCGCGCGATTGGCGGCGAGGGTCTGGATGTCCAGCGGGACGCCGGTGATCGCGGCGAGCGATTTGGCGACCTCATCGCGGTGCTGTTCGGCCCATTGTCCAGCTGCGGTCGTCACGTCGATGATCTGTTGCAAGACGGCACCGTGGTTCCTCGCGAAATCGCGGTTGGCGATGAAGAAGGAATTGGTCTTGGTGACATCGCGCGCATTGATCAGGATGCGGCCGCTCTGTTTGGTCTCGCCGATCGCGAAGTAGGGATCCCAGATCGCCCAGGCATCGATGCTGCCATTGGCAAAGGCCGGGCCGGCATCCGGCGGCGTCAGATAGACCGGCGTGATGTCGGCATAGGTGAGGCCGGCTTTCTCCAGCGTCTGCACCACGATGTTGTGGGCGCTGGAGCCCTTGGTGAAGCCGACGCGCTTGCCCTTCAGGTCGGCGATGGCGCGGATCGGCGAATCCTTCGGCACCAGGATGCCCTGTCCGTTGGTGATGGGCTGGCCGGCGGCATAGACGATCGCGGCGCCCGCGGCCTGGGCGAACACCGGCGGGGAATCGCCGACCGCACCGAAATCGACGCTGCCGACATTCATCGCCTCCATCATCGGAGGCCCCGACGAGAACTCGACCCATTTCACGTCGATGCCCAAGGGCGCGAAATGTTTTTCCAGGGCGGCCTGCTGACGCGTGATAACCAGCACGCCAGTCTTCTGGTAGCCGATACGAATGTCCTTCACCGCGCCTTGTGACGCTGCTTGCGCATTGGCGTGCGAAGCGAATGCGGCGGCTGCCGCAGTTCCAACGGATAGTTTGAGAAAGTCCCGACGTTGCATCCGACACTCCCGGCCGCGAGCGGCCGTCCTTCATTCGTGTTCGGGAATGATGGTGCGGCTTATCGGAGGTGTCGAGACGCGCGGAAAAATAGCGATGCAAGCACTGCGCGCGTGGCGGAGCGCATGATTAATCTTTCAATCCATTGAGCGAATGCAGGGGATATTTTTCCGCACGCGAATGTGAAAAACGCACGCGGCCCGACCGAGAATAAAAAAATCGCGAAAACAACCCCATGCACAGTAGCCGGGGCGTGAGAAAACAATGACTTACGTCTTATCCGAAATTGCTTTGACTCGTCGGGCAAAACAGGAGCAGGATGGCATCATGGCGGCGTTGCGGATGGACCGGTCCCTGCGGGCCTAATGCAGCCACCTCACCGGCAGATTTTGCAGCCCGCGAAAGGCCCAGCCGCCGATCCGCACCGGTTCGTCGTCGGCGATCTCGAGCCGGCCGGCACGGGCGAACAAGGTCGGCAGCGCGACGTCGGCAATCATGGCGCGCGAGGCCCAGGCGCCGGCGCAGAAATGCGGGCCGGCGCCGAACGCGACGCTCTTGGCCGTATCACGCCGCACGTCGAACTGGTCGGCGCGCTCAAAATGCTTCTCGTCGCGATTGGCGGAGCCGAACATGAGGAATACGCGCTCATCGGTTTCGAACGCGACGTCGCGGATCGACCACGGCTTTGCGATGCGTCGCGGCGACATGCCGATCGGCGAGATCCAGCGGGCATATTCCTCGAAAGCCTGCAGCCACGTCACCTCGCCCTTGCGCACGAGATCGAGCTGGTCGGGATGGCTCAGCAGCGCCCATACCGTGCCGGCGATCGCCTTGCGCGGCTCGTTCTGGCCGCCGGAGATCGCGAGTTTGACATTGGCGCGCACGCTCTCCATCGCCATGCCCGACGCGAGGAGCACGCCGAGGATGCTCTGGTCGGGATGCTTGCGCATCACCGGCAGGATGTCGTCGATCGCGGCATCGATGCCCGACGTCGCCGCATGGCAACGCGCCTCGACGGCTGCGTCGCCGCTGTAATTGGCGATGCCCTCGATCATGCCCTGTGACCAGGCGTCCATATCCGCAAAGCCGATATTGGTGAGGCCGGTAATCGACTTCAGGCATTCGCCGGAGAACGGCAACGCGAAGTCGCGCATGAAGTCGATCCGCCCGGGCTCGATCGCGTCGATGATGCGGTCGGCATGGGCCTGGAACAGCGCGGCCCAGTGCGCCTTCACCGTCTTCGGCGACACCGTCGGAAACATCGCGCGGCGCTCGACCTGATGCGCCTCGCCGTCCTTGCGCATCATGTTGTGGCCCATCAGCCGGTTCATCAGGCCCGCGGGCTGGTGCGAGGAGAACACGTCGATCTGCTTCTCGGAGATCGAGATATCATCGCGGCTCGTCAGCAGCGTCGAGCCGAGCTGCGGCACGAAGGCGATCGGCGCCTCCTTGCGCATCTTGGCGAGCATCGGATAGGGGTCGGCCCAGAATGCCGCCGGGTCGATGTCGATGCGCGGCGCCGTGCTCAAGCTTCGCTCCATTGCTGATCACCGCCAACGTTAGCGGCTTCAGGAGGCGCCGTCTGTCCCCAGCGATTGGGACAGCTTCAGTTCAGGCCGCGCGGGCCGGCGAGCAGGCGCAGCACGATCGCAAACAGCTCGCTTTGTGACGAGATGCCGAGCCGCTCATAGGCGCGCTTGCGGTACGTCAGGGTCGAATGCAGGCTGATTCCGAGCGCCTGCGAGATCGCCTCGGAGCTGAAGCCGGAGAGGATGCGCCGGCAAACGTCCTGCTCGCGCGGGGTGAGGCTGGCGAGCGGCGCGCGCGTCGCGAAGAGCGCGGCGAGAGACTGCTCGGTCGTCGCCGCCGAGCTGTGCTGGAAATGGCGCGCCACGCTCGCACTGATGGCCGGTGCGATGGCCTCAAGCCGCGCACGCTGGGCGTCGCTGAAGCGGCCCTGGACCGCGATGCGATAGAAGTTGACGTAGAAGCAGGTGTCGTCGACCCAGATCGCGGTCGCGCATTTGTCGACGATGCCGGAATCCACAAAGAACATTTTGCGGTAGCGGGCGCCGTACATGCGCGGCGCGAAGGCGGGCAGCACGAGCGTCGCGCGGCCCTCGCCTTCGAACATCGCATCGCGGTTGGGATCGGATTGGTGGAACTGCCCGGCATAGGCGGCGCCGAGATCGCCGCCGATCGGGATGTTGCCGGCATCGAGCAGGCAGTGTGCGGCGCCCGCGCGGCTCAGCGCGAACACCATGCAATGCCCGACCCCGGCCTGCCGGCGCAGTGTATCGATCAGGATATCAGGGAAATCCGGACGACCGATGGCGAGCACCGCGGACGTGACATCGCCAGCTGCCGGATTTGCGGACGTCCCGTGAGGGCGCATCGTTTTCTCCCCATCGCCTTTTGACGGAATTTATCAGCAATGGCCGCGCAGCGGAAGGCGGGTGTCGCCGGATATCTCCTGCGGCGTCGCCTAGCCGGGCGGACGAAGGAGCTCAATCAGCACTTTTGCGCAAAATCTTGTCCATCGCTTTTCCCTTGGCCAGCTCATCGATCAGCTTGTCCAGGTAGCGGATCTCCCGCATCGTCGGCTCTTTGACATCCTCGACCCGGACGCCGCAAACCACGCCTTTGATCAGGGCTCGCGAAGGATTGATCTTGGGGGCTTTCGCAAAGAAGGTCTCGAAGTCCGTCCGCTGTTCCAGTTGGGCTTCCAGCTCCTTCTGACCATAGCCTGTCAACCAGGAGATGACCTGATCGACCTCTGCTTTGGTGCGTCCTTTCTTCTCCGCCTTCGCAACGTAAAGCGGGTAAACGCTTGCGAAGCTGGTGGTGTAGATCCGGTGTTTTGTCATGAACACTCCGGGATCGCTTGTTGCAGGACGTGACACCCTACCCCGCCGCCGCCTTCGCCGGCGCGACGCTGACGGCGAGCTTGCCGTAGCGGTCGGTGAACGCCTCGGTGTCGATTTCCTCGAGCTTGATCTCGCCGCTCATGACGCCTTGCTTCCATGCCGCCTGCGCCGGATCGTTCTGGAATTCCGGCATCACTTCGCGGCCGAACAGCTCCAGCGATTCGCAGATGTGCTCGTGGCTGTTCTTGCCCGCCTGGTTCAGGAGGATAACCTGGTCGATGTGCGAGCCCTGGAAGCGCTTGAGCTTCTTGCGGATCGTCTCGGGCGAGCCGATCAGGCCGCCGCGCAGCGCCGCCTCCTGCGCCTCCGGATTATCGCGCTTCCACTTGTTGTACTCGTCCCACATGTTGACGGCGTAGGGCGCCGGACGCTGGCGGTTCTGCGAGGCGCCGTAGAAGCGCAACGCGAACTGGAAGAAGGTGGCGCCGTCGGCGCGGGCGCGGGCCTCCTCGTCCGTCTTCGCGCACATGAAGAACGACACCAGCGCCATGTTCGGGTTAATCTCGTAGTCGGCGAGCTTGGCGAGACGCTTGGTCATGGCGTTGTAATAGGCGTGCACCCAGGCATGCGCGGCATCCGCGCTGACGAACTGGAAGCCGAGCGCGCCAAAGCCGTGGCGGCCGGCGCGCTCGATGGTCTGTAATTGCGAGCACGCCATCCACAGCGGCGGATGCGGTTTCTGCACCGGCTTCGGCACGACGTTGCGCAAGGGGATGTCGAAATATTTGCCGTGATGCTCGCTGCCCGCGTCCTTGAACATCGGGAAGATCGCGGCGACGGCTTCCTCGAACACCTCCTTCTTGGTCTCCATGTCGCGGCCGAACGGCGTGAGTTCGGTGATGGAGGCGCTCTCGCCCATGCCGAATTCGCAGCGCCCGTTGGAGAGCAGGTCGAGCACCGCAACGCGCTCGGCGACGCGTGCAGGATGGTTGGTGGTGAGCTGGAGGATGCCGTGGCCGAGCCGGATGTTCCTGGTGCGCTGGCTTGCGGCTGCGAGAAACGATTCCGGCGAGGGCGAGTGCGAGTATTCTTCGAGGAAGTGATGCTCGACGACCCAGGCGTGGTCGTAGCCGAGCTGGTCTGCGAGTTCCATCTGCGAGAGCGCGTTCTGGTAGAGGCTGAGCTCGTCGCCGGCCACCCAGGGACGTGGCAGTTGCAGCTCATAGAAGATGCCGAACTTCATGACGCCTCTCCCAAGTGTTTTTGCCGCTCATATTTTTGTTGCGGGCATCTTAATGGGTGGGGCGGCGCTGTCTACGCAGTCGCAATTCCGCCTTGCGGGAGAAGGTGCTTTTCAGCGCGACGGCCATTCAGGACCACACCGATGAAGGTGAAGCGCACCAGCAGATGGTAGCTCGCCAGCATCGGAGGAAGCGCGACGAGGAGAATGATCGCGAACTTGATCAGCCCGGGCCAGTCGAACTGCGACAGCGCGACCTGCAGCGCCATCACGATCGGCAGGTGGATCAGATAGAGCCAGTAGGATGCATCGGCGAGGTAGCGCCACGTCCGACTGAAGCCGGACATGAAGCGGAGGGCGAGGCCGAGGACCGCGAATGTGGCAACCCAAATCGCCGGTGCGTAGAGAATGGCGGAGATCAGCCTCAGCGTGGCGAAGCTGACCGGCAGTTTCGGCGCGACAGGCAACGACAGCATCACGCCTGACAACGCGAAGCTGACCAGGATCAGGCCGAGCGCGAGCAGGACATGCGCCAGCCAGCGTCGCTCGATGAGCCGCAGCAGATCGACTTGCCGATGCAGGAGCCAGCCGACGCCGAATGCGGTGCCGAAGCCGATCCAGGCCTGCGCATTGGTGATGAGCGATTGATCCGGCGTCCTCACGCCCATCACGTTGATCCATCGTTGGTCGAGGCAGAAGGCGATGCCGATCGGGATTGCCAGAACCAGGGGAGCCAGCGGATTTCGCATGATCTGCGCGAAGGCACGGTCAAGCACCATGCGCAGCGCACCTGATGCATCAAGCCAGACCATTGCGCCGCGCAGCAGCAGCGTCGCGAGATAGAGTTCCAGCAGCACATACAGAAACCAGAGATGGGTCAGGGGAAACTTAGGCAATGCCGGCAGCCAGCCGGACGTGGGGTGGATCGGACCGCCATTTGGAAAGTGAGATGCCCAGATCACGATCAGAACGATCGGCATGAACACGAGCGGCCAGCCGATCACCAACGGCAGGCCGATCCGCTGCAGCCTGTCCTTGACGAAGCCCCAGCTCCCCCGGCGCTGAAAGCTCATGCGGGCAAAGAAGCCGGCCATCAGGAAGAAGGTCGTCATCCGGAAGACGTGGATCGTAAAGGACAGCAGGCCCAGAGTAACGCTTGGATGGGTGTCCTGGATGATCCAGAACCGGGGCGAGGCCGGCACAAACGACAATGTCGCGTGCAGGACGATGCCGAGCAGCAGGGCGCCACCCCTGACTGCGTCCAGAGCATGGAGCCTCTCCGATACAGGGGCGGCGGCGGTCGGGTGGGACATGGATAGGCTCGTTCCGGCTGGATGGGAGTTTATGCTGGACGGTCTAACCAATCGGCACAGCGCGTTCTCGCCTGATCCAAAAATCGGCTAGCCGATTTCGCGGCGCGGCTGGATGAGTGCAGCGCTCTCGGGCCGGCTCAGCGCCTCACGCCGGAATTCGGTCGGGGTCATGCCGGTCTCCGCCTTGAAGGCCCGGTTGAAAGGTCCGATCGACTTGAAGCCCGCATCCATGGCGATGGTCAGCACCGGGACCTCCCGTTGCGTCACGTCGGACAGAGCCAGCCTGGCATCCTCGATACGGTAGCGGTTGAGGAACGCATTGAAGTTGCGATAGCCCAGCCCTTCATTGATCGCCTGGCGCAGCCGATGCTCGGGAACGTCGAGCCGCGCCGCAAGCGCTCCGATCGCAAGGCCTTCCTGGCGGTAGCTTCGCTCCACGGTCATCAGATGATCAAGTCGCCGCAGCAGGATCGGATCGACGACGACCCGCCCCGCGGCAGCGCGATCGGCGGCCGGGGCTTGCCTCGCCACCTCGCCGGATGCGATCGCGGCCGTGGCGTCATTGACGGCCATCGCCGGCGCGCTGAACAGGCCGATGCCGGCAAGCATGGCCACTACGAACAGCCCGAGCGCGGTCGGGAGACTGCCGGGCGCACCGGGAACCGCGACGGGAATTGCGGCGAAGCCAGCGAGGGCGACGGTCGCGATGAGCACGACATTGATCGCGAGCATCGCCAGCCGCAATCGGCGTCGCCGCGCGACCAGATCGGCTCGCCAGGTCTTGACCGTCTGAACCGCGGCAGCGAGGGCCAGCACCAGGGTGGCCAGAGCCAGGACTCGCCCGCCTGCGCCGGCCAAAGCGGGCCAGTTCGCCCAAGCCAGCGTGATTGCAAACCCGAAAGCCACGATGCCCAGCCACAGGACGCCGTGCCAACGCCTCAGCACGAAATCGTCGTCAAACGCCGCGCGCGCCCACAGCCAGAAGACCGCAGGCTGCGCGGACAGGATCGGCAACACCCACCACCAAGCCGTTTTGGGCAGGTTGGGCGCCGTCGCGATCGCATAGAACATGCCGCCTGCGCACATCGCAATGCCCAGAAAAGCCTGTTGGCCGGTTGCACGACGCAGCAAGGCCACGAGAACGATCAACAGGAACACGCCGCTCGCCGCGCCGCGAAGTCCGAGATCGATCGCCGTCAGCCCCGTCGCGTTCACAGCTCGTATCCCCGTTCGATGCCAAATTGTCGCATCGCCTTCGCACGGGCACAACCCGAACTTGTGCTTGTGGTCTGGCGGCAGCCAGCATCGCAACTGGACGGATTGATCCAGATCAAGGCGTCAGTGGCCCTGCTGCATCTAAGGTGCGGCAAGGCAACGGCCCGGATGCCGTCCCAATCCCCACATTCCAAACGAGACCGAATATGTCGGCCCCAGACGACGCGACTTCGCGCGTGCGCCGTAAGCGCATGGAGATTTTCGCTTTCCTGTTCCTGACCGCAATCGTGATGCCCGTCCTCGCGGTCGGAACGGTCGGCTCCTACGGGCTCGGCGTCTGGATCTACCAGATGTTCGCCGGCCCTCCCGGCCCGCCGCCCTCCCCGCATTGATCTCCTCGAAGCGAAAGACAGGCATCATGGCCGAATCCAAATTCAACCGCCGCGCATTGATCACCGGCCGGGTGCTCAGCGCCGACCGCATCGTCGCGCCGCCCGGTTGCGAAATTGCCAGCATCATCGTGCAGGCGCGCCCCGAGCGTCTGGACCAGCTGGAAGCCGCGATCACCGCCCTTGCCGGCTGCGAGATCCACGGCCGCGACGCGCGCGGCAAGCTCATCGTCGTGACCGAGGCGCCTGATTCCGGCAGCCTCGGCACCCTGCTCAACACCATCCAGTCGCTGCCCGACGTCTATTCCGCAGCGCTGGTCTTTCACGCCATTGAAACCGCCTGAGTCAGGAAGAGCCATTATGAAATCGCCAAAGCTCGACCGCCGCCAGATGCTGAAGCTCGAGGCCGCCGCCATAGCGGCCGCCGCTGCGGGCATGCCGGCACCGGCGCTCGCCGCGAACCTCGTCGCCGAGCGCGACGTCGCCGAACTGAAATGGGACAAGGCCGCCTGCCGCTTCTGCGGTACCGGTTGCTCCGTGATGGTCGCGACCAAGAACAATCGCGTCGTCGCCACCCACGGCGACATCAAGGCCGAGGTCAATCGCGGCCTCAACTGCGTCAAGGGCTACTTCCTCTCCAAGATCATGTACGGCCACGACCGCCTGACGCAGCCGATGCTGCGCAAGACGGCCGGCAAATACGACAAGAACGGCGAATTCACGCCCATCTCCTGGACGGAAGCCTTCGACATCATGGAGGTGAAGTGGAAGGAGGCGATCAAGAAGCGCGGGCCGAACGGCGTCGCCATGTTCGGCTCCGGCCAGTGGACGGTCTGGGAGGGCTATGCGGCCGTGAAGCTGTTCAAGGCCGGCTTCCGCACCAACAACATCGATCCCAACGCGCGCCACTGCATGGCCTCCGCCGTCGCCGGCATGATGCGCACCTTCGGCATCGACGAGCCGGCCGGCTGCTATGACGACATCGAGGCCACCGACGCCTTCGTGCTGTGGGGCTCCAACATGGCGGAGATGCATCCGATCCTGTGGACGCGCCTCGCCGACCGGCGGCTCTCCGCACCGCATGTCCGCGTCGCCGTGCTCTCGACCTTCGAGCACCGCTCGTTCGACCTCGCCGACATCGGCATGGTGTTCAAACCGCAGACCGATCTCTACATTCTCAACGCCATCGCCAACCACATCATCAAGACGGGCCGGGTCAACAAGGACTTCGTTGCCGCGCATACCATCTTCAGGCGCGGCCAGACCGACATTGGTTATGGTTTGAGGCCGGAGCATCCGCTGCAGAAGAAGGCGACGGGCGCGGCGAAGGCCAATGATTCCACCGAGATGAGCTACGACGAGTACGTCAAGTTCGTCTCGGAGTACACGCTGGAGAAGGCGGCGGAGATGTCGGGCGTGCCGCTCAACCGGCTGGAGGCGCTGGCCGAACTCTATGCCGACCCCAAGACCAAGGTGGTCTCGTTCTGGACCATGGGCTTCAACCAGCACACCCGCGGCGTCTGGTGCAACAACCTCGTCTACAACATCCACCTTCTGACCGGAAAGATCTCCTCGCCCGGCAACAGCCCGTTCTCGCTGACCGGCCAGCCCTCGGCCTGCGGCACCGCGCGCGAGGTCGGCACCTTCTCGCACCGCCTGCCGGCCGACATGGTCGTCACCAACAAAGAGCATCGCACCAAGGCCGAGCACATCTGGCAGCTTCCGGAGGGCACCATTCCCGAAAAGCCCGGCGCACACGCCGTGCTGCAAAGCCGGATGCTGAAGGACGGCCTGATCAACGCCTATTGGGTGCAGGTCAACAACAACCTCCAGGCCGGTCCCAACGCCAACGAGGAGACCTATCCGGGCTTCCGCAATCCCGACAATTTCATCGTGGTCTCGGACGCCTATCCATCGGTGACGGCGCTCGCCGCCGATTTGATCCTGCCGACCGCGATGTGGGTGGAGAAGGAGGGCGCTTACGGCAACGCCGAGCGGCGCACGCAGTTCTGGCATCAGCTCGTCCCCGCGCCCGGCGAATCGAAATCCGATCTCTGGCAGCTCATGGAGTTCTCCAAGCGCTTCAAGATCGAGGAGGTTTGGCCGGAGGAGCTGATCGCCAAGAAGCCCGAGGTTCGCGGCAAGACGCTGTTCGACCTGCTCTACAAGAACGGCCAGGTCGATAAATTCCCGAGTTCGGAGATCGAGGAAGGCTACGCCAACGAGGAGTCCAAGGCATTCGGCTTCTACGTGCAGAAGGGCCTGTTCGAGGAATACGCCGCGTTCGGCCGCGGCCACGGCCACGACCTCGCGCCGTTCGATGTCTATCACCGCGAGCGTGGCCTGCGCTGGCCCGTCGTCAACGGCCAGGAGACGAAATGGCGTTTCCGCGAAGGCAGCGATCCCTACGTCAAGCAGGGCACGGACGTGCAGTTCTACGGCTATCCGGACGGCAAGGCGCGCATCTTCGCACTTCCTTACGAGCCGGCGGCCGAATCCCCCGACAACGAATATCCGTTCTGGCTGTCGACCGGTCGCGTGCTGGAGCATTGGCATTCCGGCACCATGACGCGCCGGGTGCCCGAACTCTATAAGGCGTTCCCCGAGGCGGTGTGCTTCATGCATCCTGACGACGCGCAGGAGGCGAAGATCCGCCGCGGCGACGAGGTGAAGGTGGTCTCCCGCCGCGGCTTCATCCGTGTCCGCGTCGAGACGCGCGGCCGCGACCGGCCGCCGCGTGGCCTCGTCTTCGTGCCGTGGTTCGACGAATCCAAGCTGATCAACAAGGTGACGCTGGACGCCACAGATCCGATCTCGCTGCAGACCGATTACAAGAAGTGCGCCGTGCGCATCGAGCGGGTGAGCGTGTCATGATGAAACGATTTGGAGTAGCGCTGCTCGCAGTCGCGATCGCAGCCGGCGCGAGTTCGCTGACCGCGCAGACGGTGACGTCGGGCCTGCGCGGCCCGACGCCGCTCAACGACGAAGGGCCGGCGCCGCCGATGCTGCCGAACCGCAACACCTCCGAAAGGGAAGTGCGCAACTATCCGGAGCAGCCGCCGGTGATCCCGCATGCGATCGACGGCTATCAGATCGACCTCAACGGCAACAAGTGCCTGTCCTGCCATGCACGGGCGCGCATCGCGGAATCGCAGGCGCCGATGGTCTCGATCACCCACTTCATGGATCGCGACGGCCAGTTCCTGGCTTCGATCTCGCCGCGCCGCTTCTTCTGCACGGAATGCCATGTGCCGCAGAACAGCGCCAATCCGCCCGTCAGCAACGACTTCACCGACATCGACACGCTGCTGTCGCGCGCAAGCCCGGGTGGCCGCCGATGACGACGACCGCTGATGAGCCCGACGAGGGAATGAAGGCCAAACGCGGCTTCGTCGCGCGAAGCTTGGACTTTGCGCGCGAGCTCTGGCAGGTGCTGATCCGTCCGAGCTCGGTGTTCGGGCTCGGCGTGCTGGTGCTGGCGGGCTTCATGGCCGGCGTGATCTTCTGGGGCGGCTTCAACACCGCGCTGGAATTGACCAACACCGAAAAATTCTGCACCGGCTGCCATGAGATGAAGGACAACGTCTATGCCGAGCTGAAATCGACCATCCACTTCGCCAACCGCTCCGGCGTGCGCGCGACCTGTCCGGATTGCCACGTGCCGCACAACTGGACCGACAAGATCGCCCGCAAGATGCAGGCCTCCAAGGAGGTCTGGGGCAAGATCTTCGGGACCATCGACACCCGCGAGAAATTCCAGGATCACCGGCTCGAGCTCGCGGCGCATGAATGGGCGCGCTTCAAGTCCAACGATTCGCTGGAATGCCGCAACTGCCACAGCGCCGATTCCATGGACATCACCAAGCAGTCGCCGCGGGCCTCGGTCGCCCATCAGCGCTTCCTGTTCACCAAGGAAAAGACCTGCATCGACTGCCACAAGGGCATCGCCCACCATCTGCCCGACATGCGCGGTGTACCCGGCTGGCAATAGGGCGCCCCGCCCGGCTTGAACCGGCGGTGCGAATGGTTAGTTTTGGGGCTGGCGAATCGCTCCGTTTCGCCCCCTCCTCAAGACAGACATGGCCACATTCACCCCGCATCAGGATGCCGCGCTCAAGGCCGTTGGCGACTGGCTCAAGGCCAAGCCCGGCCGCAACGGCACGCCGCCGGTGTTCCGCCTGTTCGGCTATGCCGGCACCGGCAAGACCACGCTGGCGCGGCACATCTCCGACGGCGTCGACGGCGAGGTGAAGTTCGCCGCCTTCACCGGCAAGGCGGCGCTGGTCATGCGCAACAAGGGTTGCGACGAGGCCTCCACCATCCATTCGCTGATCTACCGCACCCGCGAATCCGGCGAGGAACAACCGAGCTTCGAGCTGTGGGACGACGCCCCGGCGTCCAAGGCCAAGCTGATCGTGATCGACGAATGCTCGATGGTCGACGCCGAATTGGGCCGCGACCTGATGTCGTTCGACTGCCCGCTGCTGGTGCTGGGCGATCCCGCGCAGCTGCCCCCGATCCAGGGCGGCGGCTTCTTCACCAATACCGAGCCCGACGCGATGCTGACCGAGGTGCACCGCCAGGCCCAGGACGATCCGATCGTTCGGATGTCGATGGACGTCCGCGAGGGCCGCGAGCTCGACATCGGCCGTTACGGCGAGAGCGAGGTGGTATCGCGCAAGGAGCTCGATCCTGATCGCGTCATGGCCGCCGACCAGGTCCTGGTCGGCCGCAACAACACGCGGCGCGCGTACAATATGCGGGTGCGCCAGCGCCAGAACATCGAGGACGTCTTCCCCGTCGCCGGCGACAAGCTGGTCTGCCTGCGCAACAATCGCAAGAAGGGCCTGTTCAACGGCGGGCTGTGGCGGGTGAAGTCGCGCAACACTTCGCGCTCGAAATCCCGCATTCTCAGCATGAGACTGTCGCCGGACGAGGATCTCGGCCACAAGGTGACCAAGGTCTCGGTGCGCGCCGATTGCTTCGAGGGCGGCGTCGAGGCGATCGCCTGGGAGCAGCGCAAGCCCTATGACGAGTTCGACTACGGCTACGTGCTGACCGTGCACAAGTCGCAGGGCTCGCAATGGGACGACGTCGTGCTGTTCGACGAGAGCTTTGCGTTTCAGGAGAGCCGCGCGCGGTGGCTGTACACGGGAATTACGCGGGCGGCGAAGCGGCTGAGCATTGTGGTGTGAGGCTCCCGTAGCTGCCGTAGCCCGGATGAGCGAAGCGATATCCGGGACAGAAGGACCCGCATGTCGCTACGCTCATGCGGGCTACGAATTCGAGCCCGGCCCTCACTTCCCCACAACGAAATAAAAATCCTCTCTTCCCGGCGGCGAGCCGTAGGAAAACGGCTGCTGCACGTGCTTGGTCACAAGCCAGACGTCGTCGCGGACGATGTCGAACAGTTTTCGGATCTCGACGCGCGGCATCTTGATTTCGCGGGCGAGCGCGGTGGCGAACGGGCTGTCGGCGCCGCCGTCGCCGTCCATCGCGGTCTCGCCGTGCTTGGCGGCGTAGACCACCATGAAGCCGGCGCCGGGCTCGATGTTGGAAAAGCCCTTGTCCACCAGCTTGAGCGACAGCGTGCGCTGCATGGTCGGCGCAAACGGATTGTCGCGGCAGGCATCCAGCATCACCAGACGCACTTTTCGCGCAGCGCCCACCGCCGCGATCACCTGCTCCAGCGCAACCGCCTGGGTCTCGGCGTCCCTGTCGGCGGCAAGCTTGGCATCGACGGGAACGAGATAATTGACGCCGCCGATCTCGAAACCGTGGCCGGCGTAATAGACCACCGCCCAATCCGCCTTCTCCGCCTCGGCCGCAAACGTCTGCAACGCTTCGAAGAACTTGTCGCGGGTCAGGTCGCTGACGGATATCACGGTCTGGAAGCCGACATCGCGCAGCGCGGCTGCGATCATTTTCGAGTCGCGTGGCGGATTGGGCAAGGCGTGGACGTTCTTGTAGGCGCCGTTCCCGATCACCAGCGCCACACGGCGCCCGGTGGATCCGGCTGGCGCCTGCGGGGTCAGCGCGGCCAATCGCTCCTGCGCGATCGCGCGGGCGCGCGCGACGTCGAGCTCGTCGAACTTCGTCAGCGAATAGGCCGCCGCACGATAGTCGGCACGGGCCTGGGCGAGGTCCTTCTTGCGCTCGTAGATCTGGCCGCGACCCGAATGTGCCCGGACATTGTTCGGGTTGATCTGGATCGCAATGTTGTAGTCCTTCAACGCGGCGTCGAAATCGCCCTTCAGCATGTTGATGTCGGCGCGATTGTTGATCGCGTACACGTTCTTCGGCTGCTTCTCGATCAGGCCGTTGCAGTCGGCGAAGGCCTGGTCGTACTTGCCCATCATGCCGTAGGTGATGCAGCGGTTGGCGGTGATCTGCTGCGCGCCCGGTTCGATCTTCTCGGCCTCCGCGAAATCGGCGATCGCGCCGTCGAAATCCTGCATCAGCGTGCGCACGCGGGCGCGGTTGGTGTAGCCGAGCAGGAATTTTGGCGCGTATTTGATCGACAGGTTGAAATCGTCGAGCGCGCTTTGCAGCGCCCCCCGGCGCAACTGGATGATGCCGCGGTTGTTGTAGGGGACACCGTAGGTCGGGCGCTTCTGGAGCGCGAGGTTGTAGTCCGCCATCGCATGATCGTCCTGGCCCGTCCGCTCATAGGCGAGGCCGCGCAGATTGAGCGTGACGACGTTGTCGGGATCGAGGTCGACGGCGATGGACAAGGTCTCGATGGCGTGGACGTAGTCGCGCTTGTTGATCAACGTATTGCCGCGCACGGAAAGCGCGACGGCCTTGTCCTTGCCGGTGAGCCGGTCGGCGTTGAGCAAATTGTCGCAGGCCTGCACCCTCGCCTGTGCATCCGCCTGGCGGTCGCGGCAAATGGCGAGGTCGTCGCCGGGTTTTGGATCGGCCGCCGCGATCGAGCTCCAGCCGGCCAGGATGGCGAGCAGGGCGACGAGTGTCAGGGATGCGACGCGCAGCATGGTGTCAGGTCAGCTCCAGCCATCATTCTTTAGGTCGATCACCGATCGCGCCGGTTCATCTAGCCCGGAGTTCCTGTCCTCGCCAAGCCGGGCCGCTCCAGGCGGCGCGTTTCACAGACTCGTGTCCGTCCGGCCGTAACAATCGCCCGGCCGGCCCGTATCTCGACTATCCGAAAATGCCGGGCAGGCTGTTCGCCCGGCCCCAACCGCCCTAGACTGTCAGACCTTCGGAAAGAGGATCGCCATGCGCCGACCTGCCATCCTGTCCCTGCTCGCCGCAACCACCGCCCTGACGCTGGCCTTTGCCGCGCCGACCCGGGCCGCAGAGGATGCGGTCGTGATCCCCGCTCCTGCCGTTGACGCGGCCCCCGCAAGCGGGATCCAGACCGCCGTGATCGCCGGCGGCTGCTTCTGGGGCGTGCAGGGCGTGTTCCAGCACACCGCAGGCGTCGTCAACGCGGTCTCCGGCTACGCCGGCGGCACCAAGGCGACAGCCGACTACCAGACCGTCTCGAGTGGCCGGACCGGCCACGCGGAATCGGTCGAGATCAAATACGACCCCAAGAAGATCTCCTACGGCAAGATCCTCCAGATCTACTTCTCGGTGGCGCACGACCCGACCCAGCTCAACCGGCAGGGCCCCGACTCCGGCACGCAATATCGCTCGGCGATCTTCACCACCTCCGACGAGCAGAAGAAGGTGGCCGAGGCCTATATCGCCCAGCTCAACGGCGCCAAGGTCTTCAACAAGCCGATCGCGACCAAGGTCGGCGCGCTGGAGGCGTTCTATCCGGCGGAGGCCTATCACCAGGATTATCTGACGCTGCACCCGAACCAGCCCTACATCGCCTACAACGACCTTCCGAAGGTCGAGAACCTGAAAAAGCTGTTCGCGGATAACTATATCGAGAAGCCGACGCTGGTGAGCGCCAGCAAGGCCACCAACTGATCGCAAGATCACTGAACAAGATCACCGAAAACAAGATCATCGAAAAACGGGAGACCCATGCCCGACACCAAGACGAAAACCACGGACGACAAGGTCATCAAGAGCGAACAGCAATGGCGCAGCGAGTTGTCGCCGATGCAATACGCAGTGCTGCGCGAGAAGGCGACCGAGCGTCCCTTCTCCGGCGAATATGAGCACGACCACCGCGCCGGCACCTATACCTGCGCCGGCTGCGGCAATGTGCTGTTCGAGTCCGACGCGAAGTTCGATTCCGGCTGCGGCTGGCCGAGCTTCACCCAGCCCGCCGCCGAGGGCCATATCGACGAGGAGCGCGACGTCAGCCACGGCATGGTCCGCACCGAGGTGCTGTGCGCCAAGTGCAGCGGCCATCTCGGCCATGTCTTCCCCGACGGCCCTGGGCCCACGGGCTTGCGTTACTGCATCAATTCCGCGGCGCTGAAGCTCGAGCCCAAATAAACCTTGCGCGCCGCCGGGTTCCGTCATGGAACCCGGCGGCGCGATGTGCTTTTCTTCCCTGGTGGTGCGGCCGGCCATGGCTTTGCGGCGGCCGCCAGGGAGGATGCCATGACGCTTGGGACCATCCTGATCATCCTGGTGATCATTTATCTCGTCGGCGGCCTGTCGGGCCGCGTCGGTGGCTACGGCTACGGAATGGGTCATTCCGGCATGGGGATCGGCGGCCTTGTCCTGGTGGTGCTGCTCGTGCTGCTGCTCCTTGGCAAGCTATAAACCATTCAAGTCATTGACATTACTGCGATTTTAAGCCTTGCGGAGCTGCCATGCGCGGATTCATCATCTCGCATCGCGGGGGTCGCAATTTTGTCAAAACGGGCTATATTAGAGGACGAAAATGACATGTGCGGCGCCCACTCCAATGGTGGCCTCTGCCCGTCCCAACCCCACGCGCTTAAAGCCCCAGAGAGATCACGAGGTCTTTGACCATGCGTCCACTGCGTCCGTTCAACTTCAACACTTCCGCCGAACTCTTCCCCGCTGCGATCCGCAAGAAGAAGCGTGCAGGCTTCACCTATCGCCGGTTCGGCACCGCGGCCGAAGCCGTCCAGTTCGCGATGGAGCAGTTGCCGACGGACTCGCTGAACGGCGCCTATCTCCAGGTCGAGGAAGCGCGCTTCGACCAGAACGGCATCCGCTCGCTGTATGAGAGCGAAGCCTTCCCGCTGCCCCGCCACCGCAAGCCGGTGGAAGCCAGCACCGACGCCGCCGACGCGGCATAAATTTTCGTAACGCGCTCCGATGTGCGCTGAAAGCGCGATGGCCGAAAGGCCGTCGCGCTTTTTGCGTTTTGGGCAGTGTCAGTCTTGGGGAGTGTCAGACTTGGGGAGTGTCAGATGCGAGGCTGCTTGTCGAGCCAGCGGCGAAGCAGGCGCACGTTGCGCATGTTGGCACGGAACATGACGTCGAAGGCGTCGCCCGCGAACGGCACAATTCCCACAACGCCGTCGAGGGCGACATTGCCGAGCATGCGCGCGGTGATGTACCAGGGCGCCCCGAGCGCCCTCGCCTCTCGCACCAGCCAGAGCGAGATCGCGGTGGTGATGATGTCGCCGACGACGGGGATCAGTCCGATCAAGCCGTCGATGCCATAGCGGATATTGGTTCCGGGCAGCACGAAGGCGACGTCGAGCAGCTTTGCGATTGCCTCGATCCGCGCGATCCGCTGCTCGCGCGTCAGATTGCCAAACGGGTTGCCGGCGAAGGGACTGTCCTTCCCGAACTCGAAGCGAAACTCGCGAAAGCCCTGCTCCAGCGTTTCGGGCCGGATCTCGCGACCGTCCTGATCGATGATCGGTCCACGCCCCTCGGTGCCCGAAGAGGCCGCACCCGGGCGGCTTCCCGAACGGGAGCGACGTGGAGCAAGGATATCGTCATCGGACATGGTCATGGCCTGTAGGGAACGCGCCAGCGCGGCGGAGGTTGCTGCGGCGTGATCGAAGGTCGCGCCCTCAAGTCTGTGCTGCCGCCGGCTGGGGCTCCGGGACATATCTATGCACGAGCCAGGATGAAATCACCGCCGGCACGAACCCGACGAGGCCGTACAGGATGAACTGCACCGCGCCCGAATCCGGCCCGCGCGAGCTGTAGGTCAGCGAGGCCAGGATGAAGGCGAACACGCCGACCAGCAGCATCCGCAGCACCGGGCCGATCCGGCGGATGTGGACCAGGATGTCGTCGACCGCACCGATCATAAGCGAGGGCAGGAAGCCGAACAGATAGCTGTATTGCAGGGACTTGAAGAACACCGCGAACAGCTTGCCGACCTCAGCGAGATTGGTCTGGGTCCAATAGCCGGACTGATAGGTCGTCGTCAGCAGCAGCAGGAACCCGCCCACGAACGGGCCGACCAGCGCAAACACAAGATAGCGTTTCATCAGGCACCCTCATCCTTCGCCCCGTTATAGCAGCGCCGCGGGAACCTTGAATAGCGGGAGGTGCGGGCTCCGCGCTGGGAACAAGCGGCATAGCGACGGACTTGAAACTCACCTGTCAGATTTGGAGCCGCCGATGTCCCGCAAACTGTTCTTCCTGGCGACGATCGCGCTGACGGCCGTCAGCGGCTTGTCGAACGCGCCCGCTTTCGCGCAAGGCCATATGGGTACGCCGCAGGAGCAGAAGGCCTGTTCGCGGGACGCCTCGCGCTTCTGCCGCAAGGACCTCGGCAACGACATGGCGGTGCAAGGCTGCTTGCAAGCCAACCGGGCCAAGCTGTCGCGGTCTTGCAGCAAGGTGTTTCAGAGCCACGGCATGTGAGGACCGGAACCATCCCCGGATAATGGAGAGTGAAGCCATGTTGCGCGACGAACAGCTCTCGATTCTCAGGGACATCAGCCAGTCCATCGCGTTTGCCGACGACCGGCACGGCAAGATAGGCGAGCTGATCGCCGACGGTTACGTGATGAAGGACGGCGATCTGTTCGAGCTCACGGCAAAGGGCGTTACGGCGGTCGAAGAGCACGCAGCGCTTGGCGCAAGCGATACGGAACAAGCGAGCGTATCCTCCGATCGATTGATCTGATCGCACGCGAGTGGCATTGTGCGTGACGTGCGCGCAACAATTGCGAATTCCTTTTCGCCTGCCATTGCAGCCGCGTGACAATGGCGCATACTTGATTCGGGCGGCGCAGCACTTTTCGATTCGAACATCACGAGAGATCGAGCGACCACATCCGGGATTGAGGTCCCGGCGTGAAGGCTGTGACATGCGGCAGATCAAGCCGCGTGCGGCGCCCCAAAACCAAGTGGCTCAACCCACGGAACTCGGGGACGCATTCCGCATGACACGCAACCAGACCATCGCAACTCTCTTCGCCGTCACAACCGCAGCCATCGCTTTCCAGACATCGCCCGGCCTTTCCTTCTCGTCCGAAGCGCAGCAGATGTGCTCCGGCGATGCCATGCGGCTGTGCTCGAGCGAGATCCCCGACATCCCCAGGATCAGGGCCTGCATGGTGCAGAAGAAAGCTCAGGTCAGCCCCGGCTGCCGCGCCGTGATGGACCGCGAGCACGCCGCCGCGACATCGCGCAAGCGGGAAGCGACGGCGCAGTAGAGAGAGCGTAGCTGCGGCATCCCTCGAGACGCCCGCCCAAGGGGCGGGCCCTCAGGATGAGGTCTCGTTTCGCGGCGAGATATCAAACCCTCATGGTGAGGAGCCCGCCAAGGCGGGCGTCTCGAACCATGCGGGCCGAGGTCTCACGGTTTAGAGATCTAATCGCCCCACTGCGCGAAGGCGTCGTTGAAGGCGCGCTCGCCGGGAGCGCCCTTCTCGATGGCGATGATGGCGCGGCGCTGGTTGGCGTAGACCAGGGGCACGTCGAACCAGGAGCGCTCCTTCAGGAGCTGGACGTTCCGGCTGCGGTCGGCGTCGACGTTGGAGAGGCCGACCAGGAAGAAGCCGTCGGTGACTTTGACCGCGAGGCCTGCGAGCGGCGTGCCGCGTGCCTGCTCGTTCGACTTCATCAGGATGCCCGGCACGTTGGCGACGCCGCCGCCCGAAAAGTCCGCCGGCAGGACGAAGGTCAGCTCCGCGGTGTGGCTCGCCGGCAGCGAGGAGTCGGTGTTGCGGCGGAACGACATCGTCATCTTGAACTTGCGGTCGGGGATCTCGATGTCGGCGCGCACGGCGACGTCGGCCTTCTGGTTGCCCGACGCCTTGATCGGCTCGAGCCGCCACACCACCGAGCCGACATATTGTTTGCCCTTCGGATCGGATGGATCCTCGTCGTAGAGCACGACCTTCTGCGCCACCGGCGCGACCGGCTGGTCGCTGGCCGAGGGCTGGCCGACGCGATCCGGAATCTTGGGCCTGCTCTGCGGCTGCGACGAATCCCTGGGCGCCTCCACCACCTGCGTCGGCGAAGACTTCAACAGGTTGGTCGCGGTCTGAACCAGCTGCTTGCCCCAGAGGATGCCGGCACCGACCAGGATCAGCACAATGCCGACGGCGATCGCGCTCTTGAACGGAAACACGGAGCCGGTGCGGGCGCGCTTCTTCTTGGGTTCGCGGTCGAGAACGGGGATGTGCGGACGTTGCGACGGCGGCTGCGACTGCGGCGCGTAGCGCTCGGCCTCCTCGATCGATTCGTCGTAGGAGTAGGGCGCGTCCGTCCCGGCGGCGCGATTTTCCAGGCTCGGCTCGAGCCGGTCGAATTCCGGCGAGGGCGACGGCACGTTGGCGTAGGTGCGGCGCGCCGCGCGGTTGGCCTGCGCGGCGGCGCCGCCGAGATCGTTGGCGTCGGCCGTAATGTCGCGGAAGCCGCGCACGCCCGGTGCCGGCGGCAGCGGCGGCGGGGGTCCCATGTCCGGCGGACGGCGCCCACCGGCGCGATCACGTCCGGCCG
Source organism: Bradyrhizobium sp. Kon37 (assembly GCF_055807535.1). Lineage (NCBI taxonomy): Bacteria > Pseudomonadati > Pseudomonadota > Alphaproteobacteria > Hyphomicrobiales > Nitrobacteraceae > Bradyrhizobium > Bradyrhizobium sp. Kon37. The sequence continues at coordinate 164,913 of NZ_JBVVOY010000006.1, read as the reverse complement.
GCGGAGGCTCCGGCATCGACGGCGGTGCCGACGGACCCTGCGGCCGCGGCGCGTCGAAACGCGGAGCCCGCGGCGCACGCGGGGCGTCGCCCTGGTCATCGACGTTGAAGGAGGGCCGGTCGGCGCGCGGCGGCGGCGGAGCCGGACGGGCGCGCGGCGGGGCAGAAGTTTGGGGCGCGGGCGCATTGCCCTCGGTGGCGCGGGTGCTGGCGCGGCGGAAGGCATCGCCGCTGCCGCTGCTGCGCGCGCCGCCACCGGGGCGCGAGGCCTCGCGGGCACGCTGGGCGGCCTCTGATTCGACCTTGCGGACGGCCTCTTCCAGCGAGAGCCGCTCGCGGGTGATCTCGGATTCGGAGAGCGGCGGCTGCACGCTGCGCAGTTGCGCGATCAGCGCCGTGCGCGCCCGCTCGTAGAGCGCGCGACGGCTCTCGCCGGGAGCGTTGGGGTCCAGGGCGGCAATAGCGCGGGCGATCAGCGGATAGTAATCAGCCATTTCTACTCAATTATACGCGCGTCCCGGTAAGAGATCGTTAAGCCTCAAACGGATTTTGTACCAGGATAGTATCCTCGCGTTCGGGGCTGGTGGAAAGCAGTGCGACCGGGCACCCCACCAATTCCTCGATCCGGCGGACATATTTGATCGCCTGGGCCGGCAGCTGGGCCCAGGACCGCGCATTGGCGGTCGGCTCCTTCCAGCCTTCGATGGTCTCGTAGATCGGCTCGACCCGGGCCTGGGCGCCCTCGCCCGCCGGGAAATGATCGATCTCCTTGCCGTCGAGCTTGTAGCCGGTGCAGACCTCGATCGTGTCGAACCCGTCGAGAATGTCGAGCTTGGTCAGCGCCAGACCGTTGATGCCGCAGGTCCGGACCGCCTGGCGAACCAGAACCGCATCGAACCAGCCGCAGCGGCGGGGCCGCCCAGTATTGGTGCCGAACTCGCGGCCGCGCTCGCCGATCTTGCGGCCGATCGGGTTGTCCTGCTCGGTCGGGAACGGGCCCTGGCCGACGCGGGTCGTATAGGCCTTGCAGAGGCCGAGCACATAGCCGACCGCGGCGGGGCCGAGGCCCGAGCCGGTCGCGGCCTGCGCCGCCACCGTGTTGGACGAGGTGACGTAAGGGTACGTGCCGTGATCGACGTCGAGCAGCGCGCCTTGCGCGCCCTCGAACAGCATGCGCTTGCCGGCGCGCCGTTCGATATCGAGCAACCGCCACACCGTCTCGGCATAGGGCAGGAGCTGCGGCGCGAGCGCAGTCAATTCCTTCAGGATCTCCTTGCCGTCGAACTCCGGCAGGCCGAGTCCGCGGCGCAATGCATTGTGATGCGCCAGCAGCCGGTCGATCTTGTGCGGCAGCGTATCGAGATCGGCGAGGTCCATCAGGCGGATGGCGCGGCGGCCGACCTTGTCCTCGTAGGCCGGGCCGATGCCGCGGCGGGTGGTGCCGATCGCGGTCGCCGCATTGGCGGATTCGCGATGCGCGTCGAGTTCGCGGTGCAGCGGCAGGATCAGGGTGACGTTCTCGGCAACCCGCAGATTGTCCGGGCTGACCGCGACGCCCTGCGACCGCAGCTTGGTGACCTCGTCGAGGAAGGCGGCGGGATCGAACACGACGCCGTTGCCGATCACCGACAGCTTCTGCTCGCGCAGCACGCCCGAGGGCAGCAGCGCCAGCTTGTAGGTCTTGCCGTTGATCACCAGCGTGTGGCCGGCGTTATGGCCGCCCTGGAAACGGACGACGATGTCCGCCTGCTCCGACAACCAGTCGACGATCTTGCCCTTTCCTTCGTCGCCCCACTGGGCGCCGACGACGACAACATTGGCCATTCGCGGGTAATCCCTATGCAATCTGTTAGATGCGCCCAGCCCAATCACGGCCGGGGCCGCTCGAACGCGAGGCAGCCAACCGGATAAAGGATGCAGCCCCTCTAGGCAAGCAAGAACGGGACTTTTTCGAGGCCGTGAGCGCACTCCAACCCTTTGATATCCCCTGAAAATCCAGAAACCTTCGCGACCGGTGCAATGCTTCGACCAAAGCGTGAGAGGCTGCTTCCGCCGCTGCATGGTCGCGATGCATCCGGCCCCCGTTGATGCAACCTCGATTTCCGTGTCTTTGAACGGGCCGGGTCCGAACCGGCCCGGGTGCCGCCGGGCTGGAGGCTTGGCGCATGACGCGGGGCCACAACACTCCAATGTCCGCCACCGACGAGACCACCGGCGCTGCCACGTCGGCCCAGAACTGGATCGCCAACCAGCCTTATCTGCTGCTCAGCATCACTGCGCTGTGCTGGGCCGGCAATGCCATCGTCGGACGGCTCGCCGCCGGTCACATCCCGCCGGTGACGCTGTCGTTCCTGCGCTGGTTCTTCGCCTTCCTGCTGGTGCTGCCGTTCGCCTGGAAACACCTTGCGCAGGACTGGCCCGCGATCCGCGGCAAGATCGGCCTGATGGTCACGCTCTCGATCACCGGCATCGGCGCCTTCAACACGCTGCAATATTGGGCGCTGGAGCATACGCAGGCGCTCAACACGTTGCTACTTCAGTCAGCGGCGCCGCTCGTCGTGGCGCTGTGGTCGCTCGCCATCCTCGGCATCAGGCTCACCGTGGCGCAGGCCTTCGGCGTGCTGCTGTCGATGTGCGGCGTGCTGATCATCCTGCTGCATGGCGATTTCACCACGCTGTCGAACATCGACTTCAACAAGGGCGACCTCATCTTCGTCGTCGCGCTGATCATCTTCGCGCTCTATTCGGTGCTGACCTTGAAGCGGCCGCCGATGCACGGCCTGTCGTTCCTCGCCTTCACGTTCGGCTGTGGTGCTGCCTGTCTCATTCCGCTGGAGATCTGGGAATTGTCCGCGCGCCCCGTGATGAAGCTCGACGGGCCGAACCTCCTGACCCTGTTCTATGTTGCGGTGTTCCCCTCGACGCTCGCCTATCTCTGCTTCAATCGCGGTGTCCGGCTGATCGGCGCAAACCGCGCGGCGCCGTTCTTCCATGTCGTGCCGGTGTTCGGCTCGATCATGGCAATGGCATTTCTGGGCGAGCACCCCCAGGCGTTCCACTTCATCGGCTTCGCGCTGGTGCTGGCGGGCGTGTTCGTGGCGTCACGAAAGCAGGCGAGCTAGGCTTGGGGCTCGGTTCGATCGCCGCGATCAAGCGTTTGCCGACGGGTTCATCCACACCATCTCCCAAACATAGCCATCCGGGTCTTCAATGTGTCGGTTGTACATGAAGCCGAGATCCTGCGCCGGATTGGGATCGGCGCGACCGCCCGCAGCCACCGCGCGGGCCAGCGTTGCATCGACGGCATCGCGGTCGTCGACCGTCAGGGCGAACATAGACTGGCTGTGGCGCCGCGCGTCGCCGATCTCGCGTTGGGTGAATTCACGATACTGGTCGTGGGTCAGCAGCATCACGCCGATCGCATCCGTGAACATGAGCGAGGTCGAATTTGCTCCGGAGAATTGAGGGTTCACCGCGCCACCCAGCGCTACGTAGAACGCCGTCGAGGCGGCGAGGTCGCGTACAGGCAGGTTGACGAGAATCATCTTGGACATTGCTTTTCCTTCGAAAGCGACTGCAAGCCGCGCCAGGGTCTGTCATTGGGAACGGAGAGCTCTCAACACTCCTCCCCGAAACTGCATTCAAATGTAGCGCGCGGCGCCCATGCAGAGCGCGGCGATGCCCAGCAGGCCCGCCGCCGCACGTTGGGCGGCGGCGATACGTGCACGGAGGTCCTCCGGCTTGCCGGCGCCGCGACGCAGGGCCACGAGCGCACGGGGACCGATGACCGCCTGAACACCCGCCGCGATCAGTGCGCAGACAGCACCGACCGCGAGCACCTGCTCGGTCGTGCCGAAGCTGTGGGAATGAACGAGATGCCCGAGATAACCGCCGGTCAGGATGGCAATCGTCGCCGCGCCGAGTTGTGGAAAGACCAGTTGCTCACCGCCAACTCCGCCGATGCGGGCCAGCGCAAAGCTTGATCCCGCCCAGAACACGGACGACAACACATGAAGTGACAAGGCGATCACGAGGGCAGTCTGCATGGCAAGCTCCGAACTGGCTTCTAAATTCGATATACTACATGTATAGTCAATACGTCAACAGAATGGCGAGGCGATGCCTAAGCGCAATTATGTGAGCTCCGCGCGGGCTTCCGCGGCGGCGGCGACGCGCGAGCGCATCATCGCGGCCGGCGCGCGACTCCTGCGCGAGGACGCGAGCATTGCGAACTTCTCCCTCGACGTCGTTGCGAAGGCGGCCGGCGTCACGCGGTTGACCGTCTACAACCAGTTCGGATCGCGGCGGGGATTGCTGGAGGCCGTGTTCGACGACATCGCGCACCAGGGCGGACTGTTCGAACTGGCCGGGGTGATGACGATGGCGGATCCGCGCGCCGCGCTCGACCGCGTCATCGAAATCTTCTGTACGTTCTGGGGACGCGATCCCGCCATCGGCGGGCTCAACCAGGCCATCGCGACCGATCCGGAATTCGGCGAGGCGCTGATCGAGCGTAACGAGCGACGGCGCGAATTGCTGACCACGCTGCTGTCGCGGATCGTCGGCAAGCACGCGGCAAAGCGCGCCATGCGGGACACGGTCGATCTAATCTTCGTGCTGACGAGTTATCCGACTTTTGCAGCGCTGAGCCGGCAGCGGTCGACGGAGGAGGTCTGCCGCCTGCTGCAGACGGCGTGTCACGCGGCTATAGACGGACTGAAGTAAGACGGCGGCAGGCGGCGCTATTTCGTCTTGAACTTGCTGTACGCTTCGTTCATCGCAATGATGACGTGCTCGGCGCAGGCGTTGACGCGGTGCGGATCGGCCTCGCTCTCGTAGGCCTCCGACGTCATCATGTCGATGAAGGCCGCAACTGTGGGATAATGGACCAGCGCCGCGAAATCCCAGTTGTTGCCCTGCTGCGGCCCGAGCGCGACCGCCTTGGCGTCGCCGGTCCAGAGCAACGTGCCGCCGCGCGCCTTGATCATCCGCACTGTGACCGCGCTGTAGCGCAAATAGGCGTCCCAGCCGGAACCGTCGCCGTCGCCGGAGCGCGCGTGGAAGCGCATCAGGTTCAGCATCACCACCGGTGCATGCCGATCGAGCCGCTCCAGGCCATCGATGTTCAACATATTAACCGCCAATGCCGCCTCCTCTGGTCATGCCTGCATTGTAGCATTGCGGCCGCGTGACTTGTGTCACGACATAAATCCGGCGCAAGCTTCTAACCAACGCCAATGACGATCGCTCCGCCCGCGCCACCGGCCTCCAATCCAGCCAGTTGGCTCAACAACCAGCCTTATCTGCTGCTCAGCCTGAGCTCGCTGTTCTGGGCCGGCAACATCGTGCTCGCGCGCCACGTCGGCGCGCATGTGCCGCCGCTGACGGTGACCACGATCCGATGGTTCGGCGTGTTCCTGATCCTGTTGCCGTTCGCCTGGCCGCATTTGAAGCGCGACTGGCCGAATCTGCGCAAGAGCCTGCCGCTGATGCTGTTCCTGTCGCTGGTGGGCTTTGCCTTCAACAACGCGATCTCGTATTGGGCGATGCAGTACACGGAAGCGCTGAACGCGCTGCTGATCCAGTCGGCTGGACCGCTGTTCGTGGCGCTGTGGTCGCTGGTGCTGTTCGGCGTGCGGCTGACCGGTGCGCAGCTCGCCGGCATCGGGATCTCGCTTCTCGGCGTGCTGATCATCATCCTGCGCGGCGATCTCGCTGCGCTCGCGAGCATCAGCTTCAACAGGGGCGACATCATGTTCGCCTCCTCGCTGGTGGCGTTCGGGATCTACTCCGCCTTCATCCCGCGGCGACCGAAGATCCACCAACTCTCCTTTCTCTCCTTCACCACCTGCTGCGGCGCGACGATGCTGCTGCCGACCGCGATCTGGGAAGCCTGGAGCGGCCGCGTCCTGCAATTCGACGGGGTGACGCTGGCGACGCTGGGTTACATCCTGATCTTTCCCTCGACGCTGGCCTATCTGTTCTTCAACCGGGGTGTGGCGCTGATCGGCCCGAATCGCGCCGCGCCGTTCTTCCATCTGGTGCCGGTGTTCGGCTCGGCGATGGCGATCCTGCTGCTCGGCGAAAAGATCCAGCCATTCCACCTGATCGGCTACCTGCTGGTGCTCGCCGGCGTCGTGATCGCCTCGCGCCAGGGCTCTGCGGTGAAGTAATTCCGCACCGCGAGATCTCGCGACAAACTCGCGCCTTCCGATTTCGACGAGGAGACGCTAGGTTCCCCGCCAACGAAAAAAGAGGGAACGAACCGACATGCTTTCAGCGTTGATCCGAAACCTGCGTGCCATCGGCACGGCCGTCCTTTGTCTCGCCGCCGCGTCCGCTGCGCAGGCCGACAACTATCCGAGCCGCAACATCACGCTGGTGCTGCCGTTCGCGGCCGGCAGCGGCACCGACACCACGACGCGGCTGATCTCGCAGCATTTGTCGCAGGCACTCGGCGTCGGCATCGTCATCGAGAACAAGGCGGGCGCCAACGGCATGATCGCCGCCACCTATGTCGCGCGCGCCGCGCCCGACGGCTACACGCTGCTGGTGACCACCAACACCACGCATTCGGCCAATCCCTATCTGCTCAAGAGCCTGACCTACGATCCGGTCAAGGACTTCACGCCGATCGCGCGCACGGGCGACCTGCCCTTCATGCTGGTGATCCACCCGGAGGTGCCGGCCAAGACCGTCGGCGAACTCATCGCCTACGGCAAGGCGAATCCGGGCAAGCTGAGCTACGCCTCGGGCTCGTCCTCGGCGATCGTGTCGGGTGCGACCTTTGCGCATAATGCCGGGCTCGACCTCCTGCACGTGCCCTACAAGAGCTCGCCGCCGGCGCTCAACGACGTCATGGGCGGCCGCGTCTCCATGATGTTCGTGGACATCCTGACCGGCCTGCCGCATGTCCAGGGCAACGCGCTACGCGCGCTCGCCGTCACGACGAAGGACCGCTCCTCGCTGGTGCCGAACCTGCCCTCGATGCAGGAGGCCGGCGTGCCGGACTTCGACATCTCGTCGTGGCAGGGCTATTTCGGCCCCGCCGGCATGCCCAAGGAGATCGTGACAAGGCTCAATGCCGAGATCCGGAAGATCGTCGAGAAGCCGGAGATCAAGGCCCAGCTCGCCACCCTCGGCATGGACGCGTTTTCGGGCACGCCGGAGCAGCTCGGCACGTTCGTGAACGAGCAGCTGGTGTTGTGGGAGAAACTGATCCGCGAGGCGGGGATCGAGAAGCAGTAGACCGGTCTCGTAGGGTGGGCAAAGCGAAGCGTGCCCACCGAGAAGTTACCGCGAACTCAAAAAGAAAAGGTGGGCACGACGCTTCGCGTCTTTGCCCACCCTACAAATTCAGTGCAAGAACTTACGCCGCGCGCATCTTGGCGAGGAAGCCGTCGACTGCACTGCGTAGCGCGCCGGATTGGCTGTCGAGCTCGCGGGCGTTGGTGAGCACGTCGCTTGCCGCCGTGCCGGTCGCTTCCGCAGCCGAGGTGACGCTGCCGATATTGGCGTTGATCTCGCTCGAGCCGGCGGCGACCGACTGGATGTTGCGGGCGATCTCGCGGGTCGCCTCGCCCTGCTGCTCGATCGACGCGGAAATGCCCGCGGTGATCTCGCTCATCTCGGCGATGGTCTGGGTGATGCCGCCGATGGCGGCGACCGCATCGCTGGTCGAGGTCTGCATCGCCGCGACCTGGGCGGAGATTTCCTCGGTGGCCTTGGCGGTCTGGTTGGCGAGCGCCTTGACTTCGGAAGCGACGACGGCGAAGCCGCGGCCGGATTCACCGGCACGCGCCGCCTCGATGGTGGCGTTGAGGGCGAGCAGATTGGTCTGCGCCGCGATCGAGTGGATCAGCTTGACCACCTCGCCGATCTTCTCGGCGCCGGTGGAGAGTTCCTGCACCGTGGCATTGGTGCGCTCGGCGTCGTTGACGGCACGGCTCGCCACTTCGGTCGAGCGGGTGACCTGGCGGGAGATCTCCGCAACCGAGCTCGACAGCTCTTCGGCGGCGGCGGCAACCGTGCCGACATTGCCCGACGCTCTCTGCGAGGCCGCGCCGACCGTCGCCGCACGCGAAGAGGCGTCGCTGGCGGTCGCGGTCATAGATTGAGCCGTGGCTTGCATGCCCGTCGCGGCCGAGGAGACCGAGCGGACGATGCCGTTGACGCTGCGTTCGAAGTCGCTGGCGATGCCCTCCATCGCGCTGCGACGTTCCGCCGCGACACGATCCTTGGCATCGGCTTCGGTCTTCTCGAGGTCGCGAATGCGCAGTGCGTTGTCCTTGAAGATCTGGACGGTCGATGCCATCGCGCCGACCTCGTCGCCACGGCCGACGCCGGGAATGTCGCCCTCGAGCTTGCCCTCAGCGAGATCCTTCATGCGGGCTCCGAGCAGAACCAGCGGACCGCTGATGCTGCGGCCGAGCAGCCAGGCGACGCTTCCGGCGACGATGACGATGCCGAACATGGCGAGACCGAGCAGCCAGTAGACCGGGCCCATCTTTGCGTCGATGTCGTCGAGATAGGCGCCGGTGCCGAGATACATCTCGAGTTCGGGAACGGCCACCGCGTAGCCCATCTTCCGGATCAAGCCTTCCTGGCCCGGTTTCGCATATTCATAGGTCAGCAGGATCGAACCGTTAGCCTTCGCGCCGTTCATCAGCTCCCAAGACAGTTTGCGGCCATTGGTCAGAACTTCCATGCGGTTGCTGCCGATCTGCTTCGGATCTGGCGCTAGCTGCGTGATACCGTCATAGGACGTTCCGAAGAGATAACCGGCGCCTTTGTCATAGGTCATCGCGTTGCCGTAGCGGCGAAGATCAGCCATCGCGGCATCCTTCGTCATCTCGCCCGCATCCACCCGCTTCTTCAGCGCCACCGCATAGTTGCGGCCCATGTCGACGATGGCCTTGGCCTGCTCGATGCGCGCGTTCACCATCTCCTGCTTCATCAGATAGCCGGAAAGAACCCCGGAGATGCACAAGCCGAACAAAGTGACGCCGACAAGGATGCCGAGCTTGGGGGCGATCTTCAGATTGCTCAATTTCACGGGATGCTCCGGCAACAAAGGGATAAGGACGCGCGAGGGAATCGATCGCAATTGAATCAACTTTTAGTGGCGAGCCCTTAGCAACCTGTTACGGAGCGCCCCGTAAAAGCCCGGAGAAGACGTCGAACCGGTCGTACAATCGCTCAAACGACAACCGGGAATTGTACGCAACCGGCCCGATTTCGCGTAAAAGACGCAAAGGCCCGCGCGAAGGCGGGTCACAACAAGAAACCAAAATCGGGAGCAGGACATGCCGAAATACAGGATCGTGACGCCGAAGGGCGCGAGCTTCACGGTCGCGAGCAGCGATTATTCCTACGAGCGCGAGGCGCTCGATCCGATCGACGCCGAGATCGTCGAGGCGCCTGCCGACGAAGCCGGGTTCATCGCCGCCGCCAAGACTGCGGACGCCATCTACGCCAAGGGCATCCCGATCACCAAGACCATCATCGACGCGCTGGAGAGCTGCAAGGTCATTACGCTGGGCTCCGTCGGCGTCGACAGCGTCGACATCAAGGCCGCGACCGCGCGCGGCATTCCCGTCACCAACATCCCCGACACCTTCATCGAGGAGGTCGCCGACCATGCCATGATGCTGCTGCTCGCAGGCTTCCGCCGGCTGGTCGAGCAGGACCGGATGGTGCGCAGCGGCCGCTGGGCCGAGGGCAGGCCGGCGTTGTCGAAGATCCCGCGGCTGATGGGCCAGACGCTCGGCTTCATCTCGTTCGGCCGCGTCGCGCGCGCAGTGGCGAAACGCGCAGCTCCGTTCGGCCTGCGGATGATGGCCTACGATCCCTTCATCCAGGAAACGCTGATGTCCGACCACGGCGTGATTCCGGCGACGCTGAACGAGGTGTTGTCGCAATCCGACTTCGTCTCGATGCACGCCCCCGCCCGGCCCGAAGTGCATCACATGCTTACCGAGAAGCACTTCCGGCAGATGAAGAAGGGCTCGGTCTTCATCAACACAGGCCGCGGCGCCACCGTGGACGAGGAAAGCCTGATCAAGGCGCTGCAGGAGGGCTGGATCGCCCATGCCGCCCTCGACGTGCTGGAGAAGGAGCCGCCCTCGCACAACAATCCGTTGCTCGGCATGGAAAACGTCACCCTGACCGCCCATGTCGCCTCCGCCTCGGCACGGTTTGACGAGGCGCGCAAGCGCCGGGTGGGCTACGAATTGTCACTGGTGCTTCAGGGCATGTGGCCGGTAAGCTGCGTCAATCCGTCGGTGCTGCAAGACACCGCGCTCCGCCGCTGGCAGCCTGTCAGCATGGACCGCGGCCCGAACAGCTAGGCGGGACGGCCGCGAAGACGCGCCGGCAACCGGAAAGACCCTTCACCGGCGATCAACGCCGGGAAGGGAAACACATAGGGAGGAACCGATGAGGAACGACATCACACGTCGTGATGCCTTGGCGCTGGGCCTGTCCGCTGCGGCAATCGCGGCAACCGGTGCTCCGGCAAACGCGCAATCCGCGATCAAGGCCGCGGACGTCCCCACACCGAAACTGCCGATCGAGAAAGGCGCATCCCTGCGCATGCTGCGACCGGTCCGCTTCGTCCAGGCCGACGAGGATGTGTTCCGCGCCAATGCGGCAAAATTCACCAAGGAAACGGGCGTCGAGGTCAAGGTCGATTTCGTCGGCTGGGAGGACATCAACCAGCAGACCGCGGTGACCTCGAATTCCGGCGCCGGTCCCGACATCATCATCGGCTTTTCCGACGCACCGCACATCTATGTCGACAAGCTGGTCGAGCTGACCGACGTCGCCGATTATCTCGGCAAACGCTACGGCGGCTGGCTGCCGCTGGCGCAGCGCTACGGCAAGAAGAACAAGAGCCCCATTTGGATCGGGCTGCCGTTCGGAGCCACCGCGGGTCCCGTGATCTACCGCAAGTCGATCCTGCAATCGGTCGGCTTCGACAAGGTGCCGGAAGACCATGCCGGAATCCTCGACCTGTGCCAGAAGCTTCAGAAGGCCGGCAAGCCGGCGGGCTTCGCGCTCGGCAATGCCAAGGGAGACGGCAACGGGTTCGCAAGCTGGGCGCTATGGTCGCACAACGCGGCCCTGCTGGACGAAGAGGGCAACGTCGTCATCAACAGCAAGGAGACCATCGCCGCGCTGAACTGGGTCAAGCAGCTCTACCCGACCTTCATCGCCGGCACGACGTCCTGGAATGACGTCAGCAACAACCGCGCCTACGCCGCGCAGGAGATCGCGCTGACCGCCAACGGCGTCTCGCTGTATTTTTCGCTGAAGAACGATCCGGCGACCAAGGCGATCGCCGACGACAGCGAGCATCAGTTGCTGCCGAAGGGCTTGGCCAAGGTCTCGCCGATGGCGGGCCTGACGCTGAACGCCATGGTATTCAAGCACAGCCAGTATCCCAACGCCGCAAAGGCCTTCCTGCAATACATGCTGGAAAAGGACCAGTACGAGCCTTGGCTCAACGCCAATTCCGGCTACTGGTCCCAGCCGCTGGCCGCCTATGCCGAGGCGGCCGTGTGGTCGCAGGACCCCAAGGTGAAGCTGTTCAAGGACACCATGAACAGCACCTATTACGACGGCTACGCGGGCCCGATTTCGACCGCGACCGGCGCCGTGAGCGCCGACTACGTGCTGATTCAGATGTTCGCATCCGTCGCGACCGGCGCTGCCACACCGGAAGCCGCGGCCGCGGAAGCCGAGCAGCGCTGCAAGCGGTACTTCCGACGGCAGAAGTAAGGCCAGAGCACAAGACGGCCGTCATTGCGAGGAGCGTAGCGACGAAGCAATCCAGACTGCAACCGCGGAAACAGACTGGATTGCCTCGCTTCGCTCGCAATGACGGTGTGGCGGCATTCAACGACAGGACAACGACCCGATGTCCGTGACCACACTTCCCACTCTCGCCCTCGCACGACGGCAGCCCTCCTGGCTGGTGCGCCTGTTCGACTACAAGCCGTTCCTGATCGTGATGTGCCTCGCACCCGCGATCGGGCTGCTCACGGTGTTCCTGACCTATCCGCTGGGTCTTGGCATCTGGCTCGCCTTCACCGACACCACGATCGGCAGAAAAGGCGTCTTCGTCGGTCTGGAGAACTTCCAGTATCTGCTCACCGATTCCCTGTGGTGGAACGCGGTGTTCTACAGCGTGGTCTACACGGGGATCGCGACCTTCGGGAAGTTCGCGCTGGGCTTCTGGCTTGCACTGCTGCTCAACAACCATTTTCCGTTCAAGAGCCTGTTGCGTGCGATCATCCTGATGCCATGGATCGTGCCGACGGTGCTCTCGGCGCTGGCGTTCTGGTGGATCTACGATCCGCAATTCTCAATCATCTCCTACCTGCTGGTCGACGTGCTGCACTGGCGCACCACCAATATCGACTTCCTCGGCTCGCCCTGGCCGGCGCGTTTCTCGCTGATCGCCGCCAACATCTGGCGCGGCATTCCCTTCGTCGCGATCTCGCTGCTGGCCGGTCTGCAGACCATTTCGCCCTCGCTCTACGAGGCCGCGATGCTCGACGGCGCCAGCGCCTGGCAGCGCTTCCGCTACATCACCTTCCCGATGATGATGCCGATCCTCGCCATCGTCATGACCTTCTCGATCATCTTCACTTTCACCGACTTCCAGCTGGTCTACGCCATCACCCGTGGCGGCCCCGGCAACTCGACCCATTTGCTGGCCACGCTGGCCTTCCAGCGCGGCATTGCCGGTGGCGAGCTCGGCGAGGGCGCGGCGATCGCGGTGTCGATGATCCCGTTCCTCGTGTTCGCAACGCTGTTCTCTTATTTCGGCCTGGCGCGCCGCAAATGGCAGCAGGGAGAGAGCAATGACTGATACCGCCGCCCAACCGGCCGCCGTCGCCACCACACCGCCGGACACCATGGCCTGGGATTCCGGGCTGCGGCGGCTGATGATGATCTACCTGCCGCTCGGATGCTTCGTGCTGATCCTCCTGTTTCCGTTCTACTGGATGGCGATCACGTCGTTCAAGCCGAACGCGGAGCTGATGAACTACAAGGAACACAATCCGTTCTGGATCTCCTCGCCGACGCTGGCGCACATCAAGCACCTCTTGTTCAATACCGCCTATCCGCGCTGGCTATGGACGACGATGCTGGTTGCGGTCGGCGCGACCACGCTGTCGCTGATCGCGAGCACGCTGGCCGCCTACGCGATCGAGCGCCTGCGCTTCCGCGGCAGTCCCTATGTCGGCCTCGGCATCTATCTTGCCTATCTCGTGCCGCCGTCGATCCTGTTCATTCCGCTTGCGACCGTGGTCGTGCAGTTCGGCTTGTTCGCTTCACCGCTGGCCCTGATCCTGGTCTACCCGACCTTCCTGGTGCCGTTCTGCACCTGGCTCCTGATCGGCTATTTCAAGTCGATCCCCTACGAGCTCGAGGAATGCGCGCTGGTGGACGGCGCCACACGGCTCCAGATCCTGCGCCGGATCACGCTGCCACTGGCCGTGCCCGGCCTGATCTCGGCTGGCATCTTCTCCTTCACGCTGTCCTGGAACGAGTTCATCTACGCGCTCGCCTTCATCCAGAGCGGCGCCAACAAGACGGTGCCGGTCGCGATCCTGACCGAGCTCGTCACCGGCGACGTCTACCAGTGGGGTGCGCTGATGGCGGGATCGCTGCTCGGCTCGCTGCCGGTTGCGATCTTCTACTCGCTGTTCGTCGATTATTACGTGTCGTCGCTGACGGGGGCGGTCAAGGAGTAACTCGTGGCCGCGCGCAAGCGCAGTGGATCGTGCTATCGTGATAGACTGCTTGCTGCATTGGCCCCACGCTCAATCCTGACAGCGGGGTCGATCATTGGCGCCGTCGATTGTCGCTCGAGAAAGCGAAAATTGCATGCGTTCGCCAAAGCTCCCGTCGTTGTCTCGACGCGGTTTCTGCCTGTGTTGCGTCGGCGCCGCAGCGTCCGCCGCTTCGGGATGGCTTAGCCCGAGGCAAGCCTACGCAGAGGCGCGAGGCATCGTCAGCCTGATCAAGGACAGCGCTGCGATATCGCCGATCGTCACGCACAAGCTCCGAAACAACATCACCGTGCTGGAAGGCTCCGGCGGCAACATTGCCGTGCTGACCGGGCCCGACGGCAAGGTCCTGATCGATGCGGGGATCCGCGTCTCACGTCCCCAGCTCACCAAAGCGCTGGCTGATCTCGGCGCCGATCCCGTCACCCATCTCGTCAACACCCACTGGCATTTCGATCATGCCGATGGCAACGAATGGCTGCATGCAGCCGGCGCCAAGATCATTGCGCAGGAAAACACCCGCAAACACCTTGCCGAAGTGCAGCGGGTCGAGGACTGGGACTACAATTTCCTTCCGCTCGGCGCGGGCGGCATCCCCAGCGAAGTCTTTACCGACAGCCGCGAGCTTAAGCTCAACGGAACCTCGATCGGCCTGAAGTATTATGGGCCCGCGCACACCGACAGCGATATCTCCGTCACCTTCGCAGAAGCCAACATCGTTCACGTCGCCGACATGTTCTGGAACGGCATCTATCCGTTCATCGACTATTCGACCGGCGGCAGCATCGACGGGATGATTGGGGCATGCGACGCCAATCTCGCGGCGATGGACAAGGACACGATCGTCATCGCCGGGCATGGCAAACCGGTCGGCAACAAAGTCGAATTCCAGGCGTTTCGCGACATGCTCGTCGGGATCCGCGACAACGTCGCCCGCCTCAAGAAGCAGGGACGAACGCGCGATGAAACCGTTGCGGCGAAGCCGACCGCGGCGTTCGACGCGATATGGGGGCAATTTGTGATCGATCCCGGCTTCTTCACCCGGCTGGTCTTTCAGGGCGTTTAGGCTCGAAATTCCACGGCCCTTCGCCCCGACGTTCGCCGGTCAAGAGGTAGACCGCGACCGCGCAATAGCCCGGCTTCACAAAACTGCAATGCGCGGTCCGCATAAGACGGCCTCCGTTAACAGGAGACGCACATGCGAGCGACTTTTCTTGGGACCGTCGCAACGATCATTCTTACCGCGAGCTCCGCGCTCGCGCAGAGCGAAGGCGAATTCCCCGCCAAGCTCGCCGGCCATGTGGTGATGCCGGCTGCTACGTTCATCGACGCGCCGGCTGACGCGCCCGCCGATCTCAAGACATCCGGCAAATACACCACCGGCAAGCGGGTCGACGCGCTCGGCACGGTGATGGGCAAGTCCTATGAGCGGGCGACCGGCGTGTCGCTGCCGTTCAGGGGCCAGCCGCTGCAGGGCCATTCCGGCATCAAGTCGATGGGCGACGGCACCTTCTGGGTCATCACCGACAACGGCATGGGCGCGCGCGCCAACTCGCCGGATTCGATGCTGTACCTCAACCGCTACAAGATGGATTGGGCCGGCGGCAAGATCGAGCGGCTGGAGACCGTGTTCCTGCACGATCCCGACAGACGCGTGCCGTTCCGCATCGTGCATGAAGATACCGAGAAGCGCTATCTCACCGGCTCCGACTTCGACACCGAGGGCTTTCAGATCATCGGCGACACCTTCTGGATCGGCGACGAGTTCGGCCCCTACATCCTGAAGGCCGACAAGACCGGCAAGATTCTGGCCGTATTCGAGACGGTCGCCGACGGCAAGCCCGTGCGATCGCCGGATCATTGGGCGGTGGCGACCCCGGGCGCCCCGGGCGCGACCTACAGCAACGTCAACCTCCGACGCTCCAAGGGTTATGAGGGCTTCGCCGCCTCGAAGGACGGCAAATTCCTCTACGGCCTGCTCGAGGGGCCGCTCTGGGACGCCGATAAGAAAGACTGGGAGAAGGTCGACGGCAAGGAAGCCTCGCGCATCCTCGAATTCGATGTCGCCGCGGAAAAGTTCACCGGCCGCTACTGGCAATATGTGTTCGAGCAGAACGGCAATGCCATCGGCGACTTCAACATGATCGACCCGAGCGCCGGCCTGATCATCGAGCGCGACAACGGCGAAGGCACGCCCGACAAGGCCTGCCCGCAAGGCACCCGCGGCGAGAACTGCTTCCCCGACGTGGCCAAGTTCAAGCGCGTCTACAAGATCGAGCTTACCGACGCCAATGTCGGCAAGCCCGTGCGCAAGGTCGGCTACATCGACCTCCTGAAGATCAGGGATCCCGACAAGAAGGCGAGGAAGCCGCTCAATGACGGCGTCTACACCTTCCCGTTCTTCACCATCGAGAACGTCGATCGCGTCGACGAAACCCACATCATCGTCGGCAACGACAACAATCTGCCGTTCTCGTCCAGCCGCGATCCCAACAAGGCCGACGACGACGAGTTCATGCTGCTCGACGTCGCGGATTTTCTGAAAGCGAAGTAAGCCAGCGCTCTCTCAACGCGGGTCATGCCTAGATCAAGCCGGGGCATGACAGCGGAGGACTTATCGCACCGTGAACTCCACCGGAATCGTAAAGCTCATCGAACCGTTCTTGATCTCGTCCGGGATCGGCGGAAACGGCGAGGCCTGGCGCACCATCGACATGGCCTGGGCATCGAACGCGGCAACGCCGGACGAGCCACTGAGCCGGCCGGACGTAACCTGCCCGCTGCGGCTGACGGTGAAGCTGAGCCTGGCAACGCCGCGCTGACCGCCGCCACCGGACGGATATTGGTGGAAGCGCATCAAATGCGCGCGGACCCGCTGATTATAGGATGCGATCACGGAGGCCACCGCACCGGCGCTCATCGCGGACGCCATCGGCGCCTCACGCTCGGCGCGCGGCGGCGCGCTGGTGCGCGGTGCAGGCATCGCCTCCGACGGCTTCCTGGCCTCGCGACGGACCAGCTTCGGCTTGGCCGGTGTCAGTTCGAGCTTCTGCTCCGGCGGTGCGACCACGTCCGGCTTCTCCTGCGGCGGCGTCGGCGCGATGGTCTCCTCGGCGGCCCGCTGCTGCACCGGCTCCGGTGGCGAGGCGTCGGCCTCCTGCATCAACGGTCCCGGCGCGACGTCGTCCTGCATCGAGTGCGGTGCCGACGTCACCGGGGCCATGTCGATCATGATCGCCGGCAGGCTGACGCCCTGCTCGGGCTGCGATTTGAGCCAGCTCGTCGCAAGAAGCGCGGCCGCGACGTGCAACGCCACGATCACCGCTGCCGCTACGCTCCATCGCGCGCCCTCGCGCTCGCCAAGCGGCTCGTGCAGGGCAAAGGCGTTCGCGGCCATCAGCTGCGACCGTCGAGGCCGACCAGCGCAACTTTCAAATAGCCGGCGTTGCGCAAGCTGTTCATCACCTCCATCAGGTCGCCATAGGAGACGGCCTTGTCGGCGCGCAGATAAATGCGCTCGTCCTTGCGGCCCTTGGTGGCGGCATCGAGCGAGGTACTGAGCGCATCGCGGGCGACGACGTCCTCGCCGACCGCGATCGAGAGATCGGGCTTCACGGTGAGGAAGACCGGCTTGTCAGGCCGCGGTGCCGGCTCGGCCGCGGTCGCCGGCAGCTCGACGCCGATATCGACGGTGGCGAGCGGGGCGGCCACCATGAAGATGATCAACAGCACCAGCATCACGTCGATGAACGGCGTGACGTTGATCTCATGGGTGACGTCGAGATCACCTGGATCGCCGCGCTTGAGCGGCGATCCCGACCGTGCGCCGAGCTTCGCGGCCATGGCCTACTCCGCCGCCCGCGCCATGCGGAACTCTCTGTGATCGCGCTGCCGGCTCACCAGCAGCATGAGCTGCGCCGAGGCATCGCCCAGCAGCGCCCGGTAGTTGGCGATGCCGCGGACGAGGTGATTGTAGATCACGACCGCCGGGATCGCAGCGACGAGGCCGAGCGCGGTCGCGAGCAGCGCTTCCGCGATACCGGGCGCGACAACCGCAAGGCTCGTGGTGTGGCTCTCGGAGATGCCGATGAAGGAATTCATGATGCCCCAGACCGTGCCGAACAGGCCGACGAACGGCGCCGTGGCGCCGATGGTCGCGAGCACGCCGGTGCCACGCGCGATCTGCCGCGACATCGCGGCCTCGACCCGCTCCAGCCGCAGCGCCACGCGCTCCTGAAGGCCGTCGTCGAGGATGCCGCCGGAGAGCTCCGCTTCCTTCGCGCAGGACTGGATGAGCTGGGCGACGGCGTCGTGCGCATCGCCGGTCTGTTCTGCCGCCTCGGTCAGCTTGATGTTGCCTTCAAGCGCGCGCGTCCACTGCAAGGCGAGCGCGCCCTTGCGCCGAAGCTCAATGGTCTTGGCGAGCCACACGGTCCACGTCACCAGCGAGGCGACGGCCAGCCCCACCATCACCGTCTTCACGATGATGTCGGCGCTGACGAACATGCCCCAGGGCGACAAATTGCGCGGCAACAGCGCCTCGTCGATCGCAAAGGCGGGCGCCGGCGCGAGCGCCAGCACGATGGTCACGATGGCGTGCCGCAGCCTGGAATTGCCCTGCATCCTGATCTCCCGACAGACAAAAGGAAGCTATGCCGCGGGCAATGCCGCGATCTGATCCGCGAGCTGGCGGAACCGCACGAGCTGATCCGCACGCAGCGCCCGGGTCTCGTCGCGGCCGACGAAGACCTTGAACATGATGCCGCCGTCGGCGTTGACGAAAGCGACGAAAGCCGAAGTCTTGCTCATGAAGGGACGCTCGACGAAGGCCACGGCCGCGCAGCGCTCGTGCCGGAGATGGCCGTGCAGGCCCTTCGGCTGCATCAGGTTGAAATAGCCGCGGCCGATCTCGCCCGCTGGGATCGCGCCGGTGAACTCGAAGATAGCATCGTCCGTGTGCACGATCAGCGTGACTTCGCCCCACGCGGCGATATCCTGCATGGCGGCGGCGAAATGCTCGCCGCCCCCCATCCGAACCATCGACGACGGCAGCGCCTCGATCACCGCGCGCGGCGTGACCTTGCGTTCGCGCGCGACGTCCTCGATCACCGCACCGGGGTTGTCGGCCATATACGCCTTGAGATCGGCGAGATCCGTACCCAGCATGTCCAGCTCCTTTCGTGCTTCGCGCTGCATCAGGCGGCCGCGGCCCTGCGCTCGCTCTGGATCACCTCGAAACCTTCGAATTTGGGATGGCCGAGATAGAGGCTCTCTCCGGTTGGATTGTCGGCGCGGGCATGGGCACGACGAAACTGGTCCGAGCGCGTCCAGGCCTCGAACGCCGCCTTGTCGACCCAGGTGGTGTGCGAGGAATAGAGCGTGTGGTCCTCGGCCTCGGGGCCCTTCAAGAGATGAAACTCGACGAAGCCCGGCATGCTGCCGAGATAGGATTCGCGGGTAGCCCAAACGGTTTCGAACGCGGTCTCTGCGCCCTTCTTCACTTGAAAACGGTTCATGGCGATGAACATTCAATTCTTCTCCTGTCAGTCATGCAGATCGGCGAACGCCGACCGGGTCTTCAGAACGCACCGAAACCACGCCGGAGACATCGGCGTGGCTTTGGTGGCCGATGCGGATCCCATCGGGATCGCTGGCAGTCTCTTTAGGTACCGCCGAAGTGGTACTTGAGGCCTCCCTTGATCACGAGCCCCGCCCCGGCGCTGGCCCACTTCACGTCGTTTTGCGTATCGCCGGTACTGCCGACCGGAACGGCGTAAGGCCGGTAGTACCGATTGAAGAGATTCTCGACCGAGAAATTGAGCGTGAGGTCCGACGTCGGCTGATATTGGGCATAGAGATTCACGAGATCGTACGACGTCGCCGGAGTGTAGCTCCGCGGGATGTCGTAATTGGCGATGGCCGATGTCCACATCACCGAGAGGATCAGGGTTCGGTCGAGCAGGCGCACGCCAGCCGTCGTGGTGACCTTCTGCGGTGGAATGCTGTACAGGCCAAACCCCGTCTGCAGGTTCTTGCCATTTTGATACGTGCCGGAGAGACCGAGGAACCAGAGATTTGCGTCGTACATCGCCTCGGCTTCCACGCCCTGAATGCGCGCCGACGCCACGTTCTGATATTGCAGGAACGGCAGCACGGTGAGGCTCGGTGCCGGCGGCGGACCGGTGGGAACGACCAGGGGATTTCCGTAGGCGACCTGATCGATGAAGTCCGTTATGTCGTTGCGGAACACGTTGATCTTGCCGCGCAGCGTATCACCCGGAATGAACAGGTCATTCTTCTTGATGTTGAAGCCGATCTCCTTGTTCTTACCGACCTCGGGCCGCAGATTCGGATTGGGCACGAAGCAGAAAGTCGAATCCGCGCCCGGTCCCGGCGTGCCTGACGGACAGCGGAAGAAGGAGTCGTTGATCGTGGCACCCGAATGCGGCCCGCTGACCAGCGTCTCCGTGATCGATGGAGCGCGATAGCCTTCGGCATAGCTGACATACGGCGTCACGATCGCGGTGGGAACAAGCGCAACCGTGATCTTCGGCGACAAGCGATCGCCGCCGGAGGACGAGGAAGCCGAGGAAAGCTGATAATTATCGTACCGGAGCGCGCCGATCACCTCGAGCATCGAGGTATAGTTCGCCTTCCACTGCACGAAGCCGCCGGAGACCGTGCGCTGACCGCCGGGCGTCGTGACCTCCGACGTACCGGTGGTGTCGCGCGACGACACCTTGTCCTGGAACGCATCCAGTCCGTAGGTCAACGCGTGACGCCAGCTTCCGGTCTCGAACCGCGACGTGTTGTGCACGTCGACGCCAATCGTGTCGAGCAGATATCCGCGATTGCTGCCGATACAGCCGGACACGGCATTTCCGGGCGCGCCGCCGCAATAGACCGACGGCGTTATGCTCGTATGCGCGGTCTTGACCTGATCGTTCTCGGTGCGATTCCAGTACACCTTCGCGTCCCAATCGACCCACGGATTGTCCGGCTGTGAATATTTCCAGCCGAGCGTCGTGGTGTAGTTCTTGACATTGGATGCGTAGATCGACGTGCCACCGAGATTGTTGGTGCCGCTCGCATTGGTCGAGTTGGGATCACCGGCGCGACGTGGCGGCTGGCCGACGCGGTAGATGTCTTCCTGGAAGATCGTGCCGAGCTTGACCTCGTGTCCGTCCGCAGGCCGCACCGTCAGCTTGGCGATGCCGCTCGTGAGGCGATTGCCGGTATTGGCGACCTCGAAACCCGTGCCATCCTTGTAGTTCTCCTGCGTGGAGTAGGTGCCGCCTGCGAATACGTCGACGTCAGGGTTGACGCGGACGCCGCCGAAGGCCGAGCCGAGCGCACGCCCGTAATTGCTGCCAAGAATGGTCTTGACGTCCACGCCCCATCGCTCTCCGGCGCGCACGACATCCTCGATGTCCTTGGTACGGAACGACGCCACACCTCCGATCGCACCGGAGCCGTAGATATTGGCGGTGGGGCCACGGACGATGTCGATGCCGCCGATCAGCTCGGGATTGAGGAAGAACGAGCCGTTTGCGAAATGACCGGTCCGCTGATAGTTCTGCCGCGCGCCGTCGACAACGACAGCGACACGGCCGAAATCCTGCAAGCCGCGGATGTTGATCGAGGTCGACGGCTCGTCGCCGCGATTCTGAACCCACACGCCCGGCACGTTGTAGATGAGATCGCCGACAGTACTGGCCTGCCGCGCCTCGATCTGCGCCGACGTCACGACGCTGACCGGTGCAAGCGCATCGACGGCACGCTCCTCGGTCTTTGAGGCCGCGGCCGTGATGGTGTCGAGCGCTTGAACGGACGCAACGCCGCCAGCCTGGGCGCGGGCGTTCGTGACATCAGGCGCCGCCTGCTGCGCGACCGGCGGCTTGGCCAGCTTGCGCTTGGCCTGCTTCGGCCGCTCCGGCGACACACTCTCAGCTCGCGGCTGAGCCGTCTGCGCAAGGCCGCTCTCCGTCACCAATGCCGCAATTGAAACCACCGACGCGCCCAAAATAAGGGCGCGCGAATACCTAGCCCCGTCAGCCATATCAGCCCCAGCCTGCACTTCACTTTTTGGAGTCTTTTGGCTGGCGTGCGTTCGCAGGGCGAACGACTGGCTGGCTGATGTTCTCGAGACGCGGACAAGCTGTCCGCTGCCATAATTGGTTACGTGGCAACACTTCGACGGTCAATGACATCAGGTTGCAGTTTATATCGATTGTAAATCGTCGCCGTTGGAATGCGCTACCCGCCGCTTATACAAGCAAGACGCATCTGAAATTTCGAAAGCGCATCACACCTAACATGTCAGCAACGTCCGGAGACAGCGGCGGCGATGCGGCGGGGCCGACACAAAGCCCTTCCGCAACAACGAGAACCCTCACCATGCGAGAGAGTCGGATCGACAGCCGCGAGCTGTTTGCGACCGAGCGCGAGATCATCATCGCGCATGGCGAGGACAATTATCGCCTGCGTTTGACCTCGCAAAACAAGCTGATCCTGACGAAGTGATTTGCAATGGCATTTTGTCGCACCCTCACGAATCTCCTGCTCTCCGGCGCGATCGCACTCGCGTCCAGCGCGCACGCCGCCGGCATCGTCGTGCATGACGCGCGCAACCGCGATGTCGTTGTCGCCGATTTCGCGCGAACGGTCTCGATCGGCGGGGCCATCACCGAGATTCTCTATGCGCTCGGGCTCGAGAGCCGGCTGGTCGGCGTCGACACCACGAGCCTTTATCCGGCAGCTGCGCTGCGCGACAAACCCAATGTCGGCTACATGCGCCAGATTTCAGCCGAGGGCGTGCTCGGCCTCAACCCCACGCTGATCCTGGCGATCCAGGGATCGGGCCCGCGCGAAACCATGGAGCTCCTGGAGACGGCGAAGGTGCCGCTGGTGCTGGTGCCGGAGACCTTCACCGAGGACGGACTGATCGAGAAAATAAGACTGGTCGGCCATGCCATGGGCGTGGACGCGCGCGCCGAATGCCTGAGCGCCGCGGTCAGCGCCGATCTCGCGCAGCTCCGCGCACTGCGTGCCAAGGTGACGAAGCCGGTTCGCGTGATGTTCGTGATGTCGCTCCAGAACGGACGCGCCATGGTCGCCGGTCACAAGACCGCGGCCGACGAG
This sequence comes from Bradyrhizobium sp. Kon37, assembly GCF_055807535.1. NCBI lineage: Bacteria > Pseudomonadati > Pseudomonadota > Alphaproteobacteria > Hyphomicrobiales > Nitrobacteraceae > Bradyrhizobium > Bradyrhizobium sp. Kon37. The sequence goes on along the minus strand of NZ_JBVVOY010000006.1, from coordinate 141,971 downwards.
ATCATCCAGCTCGCGGGCGCCGCCAACGCCGTTGACGATTACGACGGCTACAAGATCATCGGCGACGAGGCGATCGTAGCGGCGAAACCCGATGTCGTGCTGTCGATCGAGCGCGGCAAGGACTCACTCCAGGCCGACGCGATCTATGCCCATCCCGGCTTTGCGTTGACGCCGGTCGCGGCCACCAGGAGTTTCATCACGATGGACGGGCTCTATCTGCTCGGCTTCGGGCCGCGCACCGCGGCGGCGGCGCGTGATCTCTCCGTCCGGCTCTATCCGGCATTGGGCGACCGGGGCGGAACGTTCACCTCGGCCTTGTCGGCGGCGAACTGCCGGCAATGAGTGTCGCAGTCGGAACCGGGGCGCGTAGCACTGGGCAACGCGCCGGCAGCGGACGCGGGTTCGCGTCGATTGCGCTTCCTCTGCTCCTCGCAGCGCTCGCGATCATCGCGATCGTTGCGCTGACCGTCGGCGCGGCCGGCATTCCCCTGTCGCGGCTGCCTGCCGCGCTCGGCTTTGCCGGCAACGCAGCCGCCGATGCCATGACCGCCCGTGACCAGCTCGTGCTGTGGTCGATCCGCATCCCCCGGATCGCGGCGACCGCGATGGTCGGCGGCCTGCTCGCTGCGGCCGGCGCGATCATGCAGGGCTTGTTTCGCAATCCGCTTGCCGATCCCGCGCTGGTCGGCGTCTCCAGCGGTGGCGCGCTCGCGGCCGCGAGTGCCATCGTCTTCACCGATTCGCGCTTCGGCGAGACGCTGCATTTCCTCCAGACCGAGCTGTTGCCGCTTGCTGCCTTCGCGGGATCGCTGGTCACGACCGCGATCCTCTACGGCATCTCCAGCCGCTCGGGGCGGACCTCGATCGCGATCTTCCTGCTCGCCGGCGTCGCCATCACCGCGATCACCAATGCCGGCATCGGCCTGCTGGTGTTCGTCGCCGACGACCGCCAGCTCCGCGACATCACGTTCTGGCTGCTGGGCTCGATGAGCGGCGCCAGCTGGACCAAGGCGGCCGTGCTCGCGCCCATCCTGGTCGTCGCGCTCGCGGCCTGCACCTACATCGCGCGCGGTCTCGATCTGTTGGTGCTCGGCGAGGCCGACGCCTTTCACGGCGGCGTCGACGTCGAGCGCCTGAAGCGAATCTCGATCGTCATGGTCTCCGCCATGACGGGCGTCGCGGTGTCGATCAGCGGCGTCATCGGCTTTGTCGGCATCGTCGTGCCGCATCTGTTGCGCCTCGTCATCGGCCCTGCACACCGCCTGCTGCTGCCGGCCTCGGTGCTGCTCGGCGCGATCCTGATGGTCGGCGCCGACACGCTGGCGCGCACCATCGTGGCGCCGGCGGAGATGCCGATCGGCATTTTGACCGCCGCGGTCGGCGCCCCGGTTTTCCTGGGGATTCTGCTGCGGCAGCGGGGGCTCGCCTCGCTATGAGCGCCGTGATCGAAGCACGTGCTTTAGGCAAGCGCGCCGGCCGCGCGAGGCTGCTCGATGGCGTCGGCCTGAGCGTGGGGGCCGGCGAGATGATCGCCATCATCGGTCCGAACGGCGCCGGCAAGTCGACCCTGCTGCGGCTGCTCTCCGGCGACCTCCGCCCGAGCGAAGGCGAGGTGCGACTGAAGCAGCGCGATCTCCGCAGCTATACGCCGCGCGAACTCGCCGCGCGCCGCACGATGTTGTCCCAGCACATCAACGTCACCTTCCCCTTCACGGTCGGGGAGATCGTGCTGATGGGCGCGGGCGACCGCAGCTTGCGCGATCCCGGTCCGCTCGTCGATGCCGCACTGGACGAGGTTGGCCTTACGCAATTTCGTGAACGGCAATTGCCGACGCTGTCAGGCGGCGAGCAGCAGCGCGCCCATTTCGCCCGCGTGCTGGTGCAGCTTGCCTGCGGCGAGGCCGAGCACGGACCGGGCCTTCTGCTGCTGGACGAGCCGACCTCGAGCCTCGACCTGCGTCATCAGATCGACCTCGTCGAAGCCGCGCGCCGCCGCGCGGCGGCTGGCACCGCCGTCATCGCGATCCTGCACGACCTCAACCTCGCGATCCGATTTGCCGACCGGCTGGTCGTGCTGAACCGCGGCCGGCTCGCCGCCGACGGCCCGCGCGCCGAAATCGTCACACGCAAAACCATCCGCGACATCTTCGAGATCGACGCCGTCGTCCATCGGGACGACGACGGCGTACCTTACGTGTTGCCGCAATCGATGCGCGCGGCGCCGCCTTTGCAGGACGTTTAACCCGCCGGCACGATCACCATGCTCTTGTCCTTCGGCCAGCGAACGCGCCAGGCGAAGTTGATGTCCTTGACCTCGCCGGGCTTAGCGTCGAACGACCATTCCAGGACGCCGCGCCGGTCGCGAATGTTGCTTGCGGTCGGCGGCGTGGTCGCAGGCAGCATCTCGACGAGGATGTCCTCGTTCTCGCTGACCGGCAACTGATCCTCGATCGCGACCTTGATCGGGAAGTCGTGACCGTTGCGGATCGTCGTCTTGAACGATCGCTCGTCGGTCTTCGACGTCGTGACCAGCAGGCCTGCCGAACCTTCGTTGCGCTTCAGCACCGCGCGCTCGATCCGGACCTTGTCGTCGGCGCCGAAGCCGAGCCGCACGATATCGTCCTTGGCCGAAGCCGAGAGCTTGCCGCGGCCGACGAAGGTTCCATCGCGATAGATTGCGACCTTGCCCGGCAGCAGACTGGTGTCGTCGGTCTGCTTGAAGCTGGCTTCGAGGAAGGCGGTGGGGTCCATCACCGGCGCCGCGCGCACCATGAGATCGGCGGGCGCGGTCATCGAGGCGATGCGCAGGCTCTTGGCGCCCTCGGCGGCGCCAAGGCTGACGCGGCCGGGAATTTTGTAGGTGGCCTGGAAGTCGCCGATTTCGGCGACCGCCTGCTGTTCTTCGGCGCGCTCGCGGATATCGTCGGCCGCCTTGGCCGCGGACATTTCCATCTTTCGTTGCTGCATTGGCGCCGCCGCAGGCATTGCTGAATCCGAAACTGAACCCAGCGCGCGCGGCTTCGGGACTTGCGGATATTGTGCAACCAGCGAATTCAGCTCCGGCGCGCTGCCGCCACGACCGATGCGGACCGTGGAGACGCCGAGCGCGACGTTCGACCAGTCCTCGCCGGTCGATTGCGTGACCTCGGCACGGCGGACAAGCTCGAGTTGCGGCTTGCGATCCTTCGCCCCGGTGTCGAGCCGGGCGTCATAGAGCGGCAGCCAGCGCGCATTGCGCACATTGTAGGTGACCCTCAACGTCGCCTTGGTTGCTGCCGGCGCGGCGATGTCCATGCGGACTTCGAGCTTGCTCGGCGGCTTGGCCTTGCGCTCGACTTCGAGCTGGGCGATCTGCCGATCGATCTCGCGCATCTTGCGCGTGGCGTCGCGAACGGCGGTATCGGCGCTCGCAATTTCCTCGCCGACGGTGGCAAAGGCTGTGCGCCATTCGGCAATCGGCCGCGCTTCGCCCTTGTCGCCGATGCCTACGGGGGAAGCTTCCGCAAAATGTTCCGCGAATTTGCGCCGCGCATTGGCCGAGTCGATCGCGCCTTGCAGGTCGGCTCGTTGGTCGGTCAGCGCCTCGATGCGCTTGTCCAGCTCCGGCAGATTGACCGGCGCCGCACGCGGCGTTCGGGCATCGATCGTGCCGATGGTGAGCTTCGCTCCCCCCTCACCCTCCACGCGGATCGAGGAGGTATCGAGACCAAGCGGGAAGTCCTTGGCAATGAGCGTCGAGTCGCCAGACGGCAGGTCCACCGCGATGACACGGGTCACGGTCGCGCCATCGAGGTAAACGGTGACGGTATCGATGGCCGACGTGGCGTCCAATTCGGCGGCCCATGACGACGACGGGAATGCCGTGGTCACCAGAACCAGGCTCGTCGTCGCCAAACATCTTGCGGTGATGCGCATCAAGTCCCTCCTCCAAGTCATCGCCGCCGCCAGCCGGGCGTACGATCCAATGCCTCGCCAACATGGTTGGACGCGGCAGGGAAGGAACTGGTTCGATTGGGGTTTCCGTGGGGCGCCGCCGCTGCGGCACCATGGCCGCGGAACGTGTCGTCAGCCCGCGACGGAGCCGTTAATCCTGCGCGAGCGAGCCCTGCCCGAAGATGCGGCGGAGCAGATCGGTGACGTTCTTGGCGCCCGCCTTCCTCAGAATGCCGGCGCGATAGCCCTCGACCGTGCGTGCGCTCAGATGCATGCGCCGGGCGATCTCCTTGTTGGTCAGGCCGGCGGCGAGATGCTCGAGCACGTCACCTTCGCGCGCGGTCAGGGGTTCGCAGCCAAGCAACCAGCGCTGCCGGTTGGAGCCGGGCTGTGCGAACTCGTCGATGGCGGCATCGATCCGGTCGACGATGTCGCGGGTGCGGAACGGCTTCTCGATGAAGTCGGCCGCGCCGCTCCTGATGGCATCGACCGCCATGGCGATGCTGCCGTTTGTCGCGGTCACCAGCACCGGCGCCATGCAGTTTTCCTCGCGCAGGCGCTTGAGCACGTCGAGACCGGAGCGATCGGGCGGCATCTCCAGCAGCACGCAGGCCGGCATCCGCGCCTTGGCCTCCGAGAGCAGAGACGCGCCGTCGGCGAAGCAGATCACGTGGTATGCGCTCTGTTGGAGCGCGGTGGACAATTGTTCGCGGGAGGCGGCATCGGTGTCGATGACGAATACCTCACCCTTGGAAAGCATGTTCCCCGGCATAATTCCGATCCAGCAATGTCTTTGGTCAAATGGTCCGAGACGGCAGCGGGGCCTCGTCGCGCCGCGCCGTCATATGCACGGCATTCACGCCCGTGCTTCGGTTTCACTTATGTATGTTCCACCCGGTTCCCGGATTTGACGGATCGGGACATAAACTTTACATTTCGGGACATCTGCGGGATGGCTGGCAGGAACGGGTCGCATGACCGACCTCATTCGTAGCGCAGGCTTGAGCTATTACCCGGAGGTCGCCCGGTCGGTCGGGCTCGACCCCAAACAAATGATGCGCAAGGTCAGGCTGCCGCTGGCCTGCCTCGACAAGCCCGATACGCCCATTGCCGTCACTGGCCTGCGCCGCCTGCTCGAATTGTCGGCAGAGGCGTCCGGAGCCGAAGATTTCGGCTTGCGGCTTGCCGAGCGCGGCGGGCTGACCAATTTCGGCGCAGTCGGCCTGATCGTGCGCGAACAGGCGACCGTTGGTGAAGCCATCGAAGCCTTCTCGCGCTTCATCCCGATCCATCACGACGGCATGAGGCTGGACGTCACCCGCGACAAGCAGACCGTCACCGTCACGCTGCACCTGCGCGGCCGACAGCCGACCGCGCCGCGCCAGTCGATCGACATGGCGCTCGGCAGCGTCCATCGCATCATCCAGTCGCTGTTCGGCAGCGATTGGCGGCCGCAGGAAGTGCACCTGCATTACCCACCGCCGCACGACCGCAAGCGCTACCGCGAGTTCTACGGCTGCCGTGTGACCTTCAATGCGGAGGACGATTCCATCCTGTTGTCGGCACACGACATGGAGCGCCGGATCCCGAGCGCGCATCCGCTGATTGCGAGCTATCTGCGCAAGCGGATCGAGGCGATCGAGACGCGGCCGGCAAGCTGGGAGGAGAAGGTCGACGAGGTCGTGCGTCTCCTGCTCGCCGGCGGCGACTGCACGGTCGAGCGCGTCGCCGAGCACCTCGCCTGCACCCGCCGCACCATCCACCGGCATCTCGCCGAAGCCGGCACCAGCTTCTCGGCCATTCACGACGCGCAGCGCGCCGATCTCGTGGTCCAGCTGATCGACGACCCCGGCCGGCCGCTGGCCGACATCGCCGTGCAGCTCGGCTTCTCCGCACAGAGCGCCATGGCCCGCTGGTTCCGCGGCCATTTCGGCTGCACCATCACCGCATGGCGCAAAGGCGTCCGGCCATTAGAATCATCGACCGCGGCTTGAATTCAGCGTGCCGCGACGGGCATGCCCATGATGGCGAGGGCGCGGCGACAGCTGCCGGCGAGCAGCGGACCGAACGCGATGGCAAAACCGAGGAACGCAACGATCCAGCCGCAGGCGGCAAGGTGCAGCAATGCATCGCCGTGCGCCGGCCAAACCACCGCCGCGACCCGCGCCAGTGCCGCGACGATGATCGCGGCATAGATGGCTTGGGTCGCCGGCGAAGCCGTCAGCGCCTGTCCGGTATGGCCGAGACTCGCACGGGTCATCACCGCGAGCGTCATGGTTCCGGCCGCGCCGGCCATCCAGGCGTGGATGCCTGCGCTCGGCGGCAACGCGCCGAAGACGGCAAAAGCATGCAGAAGGAAGCCAAGCGGCACGAAGACATAGCCGACATGGAGAATCAGGAGCAGCCGCTCGCGGAAGGTGCGGTCACCGGCCCAGCGCGCAAGCCGCACCAAATGGAGCCCGCCGACGAGCGCCATCGCCGCCCCGGTGACCGTACTCAACGGCGCGACGATCCATGAGACAAGCGCCAGCGCGCTGCAGCCGATCACCAGACCGTCGAAGCGACCGAATGGCACCGGGAGGCGGCCAGGGTTGAACTTGACCAACCAGTTGCGGGTGAAGCTTGGGATGATGCGGCCGCCGATCAGCGAGATCATCACAACGACCACGCCGATGCCGACGCGGATGCCGACATCGGCCGCACCCGCATAATGCGCTTCGAGGTGGAAGGCGACATTGCCGGCGAGCAGCACGAGCACCAGCACCACCACAGGAAGGTTGCGCCAGTTGCCTCCGGCGATGATCTCGCGCGTTGCAGCGGCGACGACCAATGTCAGGAAGGCGGCATCGACGGCAAGCGCAAACAGCCAGCCGATGTCGGCAGACAGCGTCACCGCGACCCGGCCAGCGATCCAGACCGCCAGCAGCGCGCCCAGAGACGTCCCCTGGATCGGCAGCCGCCCGGTCCAGTTCGGGATCGCCGTGAACAGGAATCCCGTAATCACCGCCGGCAGGAAGCCGTAGAGCATCTCATGGACGTGCCAGTCGCGCGGCGCAAAAGCCGACGTCACCGACAATTCGCCGTAGAACATCGGCAGCCATGCCAGGATCGAAAGCCCTGCCTGGATGGCGGCAAGCAGGAAAAACGGCCGAAAGCTGTTCGCAAACAGCGGCCAGCCCTCAAAGTTGCGGGATCGGGCGCCAGCCATGGGTCAACTCCAGTCGATTCAAATCGTCGCCTGGAAAAATACTGCCGTCCGGCTGGCTCGTTTTTGAGCTATCGCAAACACCCTGACGATTGCAGGTGTCATCACACTTCCAGCGCCAAGGAGGCAGAATGGCCAAGGTCGACACATCGCTGGTTGCGCATTTGCCGCTGTTTGGGGGTGTCAAACCGGAGGACCTCGAGGAGATCCTGCGCGAGGCCCGCTCAGTGCGCTATCCCAAGAACAGCGCCATTTTCGAGCAGGGCGCGGACGCGCAATCGTTCTTCCTGCTGCTGCACGGCCATGTTCGCGCGGCCAAGACCACACCGACCGGCGAGCAAATCGTGGTGCGATATGTCGCGCCAGGCGAAACGTTCGGTCTCGCGATGGCGATCGGGGCCGCGCGCTATCCGGCCACGGCAATCGCGGTCGACGACAGCGTCGCACTGATCTGGCCGACTTCGGCATGGCCGCGACTGGTCGAGCGATTTCCCTCGCTTGCCGCCAACACGCTCCAGACTGTCGGCACGCGGCTGCAGGAGAGCCACACCCGGATCCTGGAAATGTCGACGCAGCAGGTCGAGCAGCGCGTCGCGCATGCGCTGCTGCGCCTCGCCAAACAATCCGGCAAGAAGCTCGACCACGGCATCGAGATCGATTTCCCGATCAGCCGCCAGGACATCGCGCAGATGACCGGCACCACTCTGCACACCGTGAGCCGCATCCTGAGCGGCTGGGAACAGCAGGGGCTGGTCGAGAGCGGCCGTCAGCGCATCATCCTGCGCGATCCGCATGGGATCGTCGTGCTGGCGGAGCGGAGCCCCGACAGCGGCGCGGCGTGAAGCCAGGGGTGAAGGGTGCTTCCGCTTACGGCGCAAGCGCCCCTCACCCGGAAATCCGCGCGCGGCCCACGCGAATTCCAAACCGGTTCACGCCGGCACGCGGTCGCACAGCGCGGCGAGGAATTTGTCGCGATCGATGCCATGCTCGCGGCAGGCGTCATCGACCGTGTGGAAGGTTGCGATCGGACAGCCCACGCAAGCCATCCTGAAGGCGAGAAACACCCGGATCGTGTGCGGCGCCGTGCGCATGATGTCATCGACCAGATCGTCGGATCCAAAAGGCATGGACAACAACTCCGTTCCGAAACCACGATAGCGGAGCGGGCGAGAGTCTCTTTGTCGAAGCGCAAGCTGGCCCGTCATTCCGGCATGATGGTAAGGTGATCTCACACCGCCCGGCTGTGCAACTGCTTCGCCGGATCCAGATGCGCGTCGAATGCGGCTGCGACGCTGCGCACGAGAAAGCGCGAGTCCTTTGCGACTGCGATGCGGTCGCCGTCCAGTCTCACGACGCCGTCGGAAATCAGCGGCTTCAGACGCGATGCCGATTTCAGCATTGCCCCGGCCTCCGCGCCATGACGCGCGCAGATGTCGCCGAGATCGGCGCTGAACTCGCACATGATGCGTTCGATGATGTCGGCGCGGAGCCGGTCGTCGTCGGTGAGCCCATAGCCTTTCGCGGTGGCCAAATGGCCCGCGGCGATGCTCTGCGCATAGGCGCCGATCTGCACCTCGTTTTGGACATAGCCCTGCGGCAAATGTCCGATCGCGCTCGCGCCGAAGCCGAGCAGGACTTCGCCCTTGTCGGTGGTGTAGCCCTGAAAATTGCGCCGCAGCGTGCGTTGCTCGAAGGCCACAGCCATGGAATCGTCCGGCCGCGCGAAATGATCGAGCCCGATCTGCACATAACCGGCCTCTTTCAGCGCATTGGCGATCGCGCAGGCCTGGTCGTGGCGCGCCAGGCCGTCGGGCAGCACGGCCTCGTTGATCATGCGCTGGTGCTTCTTGAAAGCAGGCACATGCGCGTAGCCGAACACCGAGAAGCGGTCGGGCCCAAGCTCGAGCGAACGTCGCACCGTATCCAGGCACGAAGCAACGGTCTGGTGCGGCAGTCCGTAGATCAGATCGAAATTGATCCCGTTGATGCCGGCGCGCTGGAGCATGTCGACGACGGAAGCCGTCTGCTCAAAACTCTGCACACGGTTGATCGCGCGCTGCACGACGGGGTCGAAGCTCTGCACGCCCAGGCTCGCGCGATTGACCCCGGAGAGCCGCATGGCCTCGACCATGTCGGCCGTCAGCGTGCGGGGATCGATCTCGACCGCAATCTCGGCCGACGGAAGCACGAAGAATGATTGGCGCATCGCCGCCATCAACTCGGCAAAAGCCTCCGGCGCCATGATCGTCGGGGTGCCGCCACCGAAATGGATGTGCTCGACCTTGATGCGCCGGCCGATCGTCTCGGACACCTGCGCGATCTCGCTGCGCAGCGTACGCAGATAGGCCGTGATGAGACCGTCTCGACGGACGATCTGGGTATGGCAGCCGCAATACCAGCACATCTCGCGGCAGAACGGCACGTGTAGATAAAGCGACGCGCTGGCTGCCGCCGGGAGCTCCGCCAGCCACTGGGCGTAGGCGCCCTCGCCGATCGCCGGCGAGAAATGCGGTGCGGTCGGGTAGCTCGTGTAGCGCGGCAGTCGTTCCTCGCCGTAGCTCGCCGCAAGATCGGCCCTCATATCTTACCCATTCGTCAATCAATGCTGCGCAGCGGGGCGGCGCATCCCGGATGGCAGGAAATTACCCGTTTTCGGGTGCGCTACCTTGCGCTCGCTCAAAGTCCGAGCACGGGATCGGCGCCATGGTGATATTTGATTATTGCCCACTGGAGACAGGTTATGGCGTCGTTCGCGCTCGATCTCGTTCTGTGGCTCACCGGCGTTCGCGGCCATATCCCGCGCTTCGACGATTTTCGTCCCGTCCCCACGACGCCCACCGTTGGCGCCAGCCACCTGGTACGCGTAATGGTCATCACGGCCGCCGTTCTCGCCGCGCTGTCGCTCGCGGTTTGGGGCACGGTCTGGATTGCGATCCAGTTGCTCTAGTCGACAACAATCCATTCGCAATAAACGCAATTGAACATGCGAACGATTTGCGGCCGACGCGGCTGACGTCGGGCGCCATCGCGTCTTTGGTATCGCCGATGCGATCTTCGACAAACTCCTAAGGATTCTACCGGAGGCGAATACGGCAAAAGCTTGTCGCAGCGCAAACACGCTTGCCGCGATCGGCGCACACTGCATTCCGTCATCAAAACCATTTCAGATGAAGGATGCTTCCGATGTTCACCCGCCGAGCCGCATTGATCAGCGCCGCCGCCACCGCCTTGATGCTGGCGACACCCGCCTTGGCTGCCGACGATCTCAAACTGCCGCGCCAGAAGGTCGAGCTGGTCGCTCCTCCCTTCGTGCACGCGCATGAGCAAGCGACCAAGCAGGGCCCCAAGATCGTGGAGTTCACGCTCACGATCGAGGAGAAGAAGGTCGTCATCGACGAGAAGGGCACCACTTTCCAGGCGATGACCTTCAACGGCTCGATGCCGGGTCCGATGATGGTCGTGCATGAGGGCGACTACGTCGAAACGACGCTGGTCAATCCCGCAACCAATTCCATGCCGCACAACATCGACTTCCATTCCGCGACCGGTGCGCTCGGCGGCGGTGCGCTCACGCTGGTCAATCCAGGCGAGCAGGTCGTCTTGCGCTGGAAGGCGACCAAGACCGGCGTGTTCGTCTACCATTGCGCACCGGGCGGCCCGATGATCCCCTGGCATGTCGTCTCCGGCATGAACGGCGCCGTGATGGTGCTGCCGCGCGACGGCCTCAACGATGGCAAGGGCCACGCACTGAAATACGACAAGGTCTATTATGTCGGCGAGCAGGACATGTACGTGCCGCGCGACGACAAGGGCAATTTCAAATCCTATGAATCGCCGGGCGAAGCCTTCACCGACACCGAAGAGGTGATGAAGAAGCTGATCCCCTCCCATGTCGTGTTCAACGGCAAGGTCGGCGCGCTCACCGGCAAGAATGCGCTCACCGCCAATGTCGGCGAGAACGTGCTGATCGTGCATTCGCAGGCCAATCGCGACAGCCGTCCGCATCTGATCGGTGGCCATGGCGACTATGTCTGGGAGACCGGCAAGTTCTCCAACGCGCCGGAGACCGGGCTCGAGACCTGGTTCATCCGCGGCGGCTCGGCGGGCGCTGCGCTGTACAAGTTCATGCAGCCCGGCATCTACGCCTATGTCACGCACAATCTGATCGAGGCCGCCGACCTCGGCGCCACCGCGCACTTCAAGGTCGAAGGCAAGTGGAACGACGATCTGATGACGCAGGTGAAGGCCCCTGCCGATATCCCGGCCCCCAACACCAACTAGACGCGACGAGGGGCCGGTGATGACCGGCCCCTTCTTCCTTGGGGGATGACCATGCTGATCGCATTCAAGCTGAAGCTGCTGCTCGCCTGCGCCGCCGGGCTTGCGGGGCCGATCGCAGTGGCGCCGCTGGTATCGGACATCCGGACCCACGGCACCGCGACGGAGCCCGCCATCGTCAGGGTCGCGCCAGGCAGCCTGTCCTATCGCGAGGCCGGCGATTTCGCCCGTGGCGGGCAGCAGGCGGAAGCGCCGCTGCGCGCAATGCGGTTCGAGAAGCCGCTGCACATCATGCGGCATCAGGTCTCGTCATCCGACTATCAGATCTGCGTGCAGGAGGGAGCATGCCGCGCGCTTGATCGCGGCGTGGCAGTCGCCTCCGATCGACCCGCGGTGCAGGTGAGCTGGCACGATGCCGAGGCTTATGCGGGTTGGCTCTCGCGGAAGACCGGTCACAGCTACCGCCTGCCGAGCGACGCGGAATGGGCCTTTGCGGCCGGCTCCAGATTCAGGGATGACGGTCTTCCGGTGGACGCAGCAGATCCATCGAAGCGCTGGATCGGTCGCTACGAGCGTGAATCAGAGCGCGACCTCTTCGACACGACCGCCTATCCCTTTGGCAAGTTCGGTTCGAACGAGCACGGCATCGAAGATCTCGCCGGTAATGTCTGGGAGTGGACCTCGACCTGCTTCGTGCGCTCGCGGGTCGACGCGGCCGGCAATGCCGGCAAACCGACCGTGAACTGCGGCGTGCGCGTCGCCGAAGGTGCCCACCGCGCCAATGTTACCGATTTCATCCGCGACGCCCGCGCCGGCGGCTGCGCGCAAGGCGTACCGCCTGCCAATCTCGGCTTCCGCCTGGTGCGAGAGGAAACGTCGTGGGTCGCAAGCGTGTCGGCGCGATGGAGCAAGACGTGGGCAGCGAGGTCGTAGCGGATTTACATGCGAGGGAAGATCGACGCCGGCGCCTCATATTCCGTCATTGCGAGCGCAGCGAAGCAATCCAGAATCTTTCTGCGGAGACAGTCTGGATTGATTCGTCGCAAGAGCTCCTCGCAATGACGAGATTGCGGCGCGCGCCCGGCGCTCAACCGTCACCGCTCGCGCGGCGTGCTCAGATCGCCCGCGCGAACATGCGAAAGCCCGGCGCACCGATGATCGCCTCGAAGGCAGGATCGCGCTTCTCCTCGGCAAGGACAAAGCCGGCCTTGGCATAAGCGCGCTCGGCGGGCTCGTTGCCGATCAGGAACGATATCGTCGCCCGGGCAAATCCAGCCGCCCGCCCCTTCTCCAGCGCATGCGCAATCAGCGACTGCACCAGGCCGCGACCACGATAGGCGGGATCAGTCGCGACATACTCGATCATCCAATCGCCGTCACCGCCCTGAATCCAGCAGGCGCGCGTGTAGCCGCCACGTTGACGAATGGCTTCCAGCTCTGCAGCGGCGAGTCCGGACGCGGCTGCGACTTCCTCGATCGCACGCCAAGCCGCGGGTCCCGTGCCGGCCGCCGGTAGCGCACACAAGGCGGCAGCAGGCTTGCCATCGATCTCGGCGACCACAAATTGCGAGACGTGCCACATCGACACCGCACGGGCGGCTGCGACGCGCGCGATGAATTCGCGGCACTGTGTTTCAGGCCAACCGAGCGCAACGTCGAACCAGCCGCGCGGCCGGTAGCCGCGCTGCGATAACAGGATGGTTTGTGCGATGAAATCAGCGTCTTCGGGACGCGCAGACCGTATCGTCATGCGCGCCCCCTTCGCGAAAACCTTACGTGTTCTTCAGCGCGACGCGGAATTCGGCGTCGGTCTTGGCCTTGACCTCGTCGAGCGAGACGCCGTCGGCGAGCTCGATCAGCGCCATGCCGCCGTTACCGTGCTTGTCGATGGTGAAGACGGCCAGGTCGGTCACGACCATGTCGACCACGCCCTCGCCGGTCAGCGGCAGATTACACTGCTTCAGGAGCTTTGGACCGTCCTTGGCCGAATGCTCCATCACCACGACGACGCGCTTGACGCCGGCGACGAGATCCATCGCGCCGCCCATGCCCTTGACCATCTTGCCGGGGATCATCCAGTTGGCGAGATCGCCGTTCTGGGCCACCTGCATGGCGCCGAGGATCGACAGATCCATGTGGCCGCCACGGATCATACCGAAGGAATCCGCGCTCGAGAAATACGAGGTCGACGGCAGCTCGCTGACGGTCTGCTTGCCGGCGTTGATGAGATCGGCGTCCTCTTCACCCTCATAGGGGAACGGGCCCATGCCAAGCATGCCGTTCTCGCTCTGAAGGCTGACGTCCATGCCGTCAGGGATGTAGTTCGAGACCAGCGTCGGGATGCCGATGCCGAGATTGACGTAATAGCCGTCACGCAGTTCCTTCGCGGCGCGCGCAGCCATCTGTTCACGGGTCCAGGCCATGTGTATCTCCTGATACGCTTAAGCGGCGGTGCGCGGGCGGGTGTTGCGGAATTCGATGCGCTTCTTGGCCGTCCCGACCTCGACGATGCGCTTGACGAAAAGACCGGGCGTGTGGATGTGGTCGGGATCAAGTTCGCCGGCCGGAACCAGATGCTCGACCTCGGCCACCGTGACCTTGGCGGCGGTCGCCATCATCGGGTTAAAATTGCGCGCGGTCTTGCGGTAGATGAGGTTGCCGGCGGTGTCGCCCTTCCAGGCGTGGACGATGGCGAGGTCGGCGAACAGGCCGCGCTCCATCAGGTATTTCTGTCCGTCGAATTCCTTCACTTCCTTGCCTTCGGCGATCAGCGTGCCGACGCCGGTCTTGGTGTAGAAGGCCGGAATGCCGGCGCCGCCCGCGCGAATGCGCTCGGCCAGCGTGCCCTGCGGATTGAATTCGAGTTCCAGCTCGCCGGCGAGGAATTGCTGGGCAAACAGCTTGTTCTCGCCGACATAGGACGAGATCATCTTCTTGATCTGGCGGGTTTCGAGCAGGCGGCTGAGGCCAATGCCGTCGACGCCGGCATTGTTCGAGACCACCGTCAGGTCCTTGACGCCGGAGTCGCGGATCGCGTCCGACAGCGTCTCGGCGATGCCGCAGAGGCCGAAGCCGCCCGACATGATCATCATGCCGTCTTTCAGAACGCCCTCGAGAGCCGACTTGGCGTCGGGATAGACCTTGTTCATGCAAATTACCCTCGAGTGAACCTTCGGCTTGCAGGCGTCGCGCCTTAGTGGCGGCGATTATTAGGCGAAATCGTCCGAAGCCGTCAATGATACGGGGTTCTCCGCTCCGCCCCTGGGTGATAGAAGCTGCCCAAGCCGTGGGCGCAACCGTTCCCGTGGCCTTGAAAGCGACAAGAAAACCCATCAAGTTGCGGCACTTAACACAATAGGTCTTGGGCGTGGGGGCGCGCAGGTTTCCCGGCCCGCCTTCTGGCTCCAGCGACCAACCCGATCAGGACATGCCATTGACCATGGCCCAAGGAATGAAGCGCCTCGGGACGCCGATCGCGGCGCTGCTCGGCGTGGCGCTGATCGCCCTGATCGCGACCTCATGGCTCATCAACCGCGACGCGCTGCGCAAGGCGGTGGAAACGCAGATCCGCGACGTCACCGGACTCGAGGTCAATGTCGCAGGTGCGATCGACATTTCGGTTCTGCCGGCAAGCTACATCTCCTTCCATGACGTCGGCCTGAAGGGCGGCGGCACCAGCGATCCCGCGCTCCATGTCGACGTGCTCACCGCGAACCTGCGGCTGCTGCCGCTGCTGCTGCAACGGTTCGAGATCGCGGACCTGACGCTGCTGCGGCCGCGCATCCATGTCAGCCTGAAGCCGGACGGCGAGAGCAACTGGACGCCGTTCATCCAGACCATCGCGCGCACCATGAAGCCCGGCGCCGAGAATCAAGTGTCGTTCTCCGAGATCCGGATCCAGGACGGCGTGCTCGATTACGAGGACGCCGCCACGCACGGCACCGAAAAATTCGAGGACATCGACCTGTCGCTGGCCTGGCCCTCGATCTCGCGCTCCTTCGCCGCGACCGGACAGTTCGACTGGCGCGGCGAACGGGTCGACGGCTCGATCAGCTTTTCCGATTTCGTCGCCGCGCTCTCCGGCGAGCGCTCGGGGTTGAAGGCGCGGATCGCGAGCGCACCGCTCAAGCTCGCCTTCGACGGCAGCGTCGCCAACCGCACCAGCCCGATGATGGAGGGCACGCTCACCATCGACAGCCCGTCCTTGCGCAACGCGCTGCGCTGGACCGGCCAGCCGCAGCCCGCCAGCGGCGGCTTCGGCCGCTTCGCGCTGAAGGCGCGCGCCAATGTCGTCGGCGCCTCGATCGCGCTCACCAACGTCAATGTCGAGCTCGACGGCAACACCGCCGAGGGCGTGATGACCTACGCCAATAACGGCCGGCAGACGCTGCAGGCGACGCTCGCAGCCGACGCGCTCGACTTCACACCCTATATCTCGACCTTCCGCCTGCTCGCGAGCGGCGCGCGCGACTGGAACAGGCAGCTGTTCGACCTCAACGCCCTCTCGACCACCGACCTCGACATGCGCCTGTCGGCCGCCAAACTGACGGTTGGGGCGTCGAAACTCGGCCGCACCGCGATCGGCGCGAATCTGCGCAACGGCACGCTGGCGCTCTCGGTCGGCGAGGCCCAGGTCTATGGCGGCATCGCCAAGGGCTCGTTCGGCATCGCGCGCTCCGACACCGTCGCCGACATCAAGGCGCAGTTCCAGTTCACCGACGTCGACCTTCAGGCCTGCGCCTCCGAGCTGTTCGGTATCAACAAGCTGTCCGGGCGCGGCAACATCAACGTCTCGCTGCTGGCGTCCGGCTCGAGCCCGTTCGGCCTCGTGCAGTCGCTCGACGGCAGCGCCACCGTGACCGGGCATGACGGCGCGATCGCGGGCTTCAATGCCGAGCAGCTCCTGAAGCGGCTCGAGCGGCGGCCGCTGTCCGGCGGCGGCAATTTCCGCAACGGCTCCACCCCTTACGACAATCTCACCATCGCGGTGAAGTTCTCCGATGGCATCGCCACCGCCGAGGACATCCGCGTCGAAGGACCTGCGGCAAAGATCACGATGACCGGTACCGCCTCGGTGCCGACGCGCGAATACGACATGAAGGGCGTGGCCAGCCTCAACAGCGCGTCGGGGTTCGAATTGCCCTTCGTGGTGCAGGGCCCCTGGGACGACCCCCTCGTCTTTCCCGATCCGGAAAGCCTGATCCGCCGCTCGCCGGCCTCTGCGCCCCTGCTCGACATGCTGAAGGACCGCAAGCCGGGCGACGCGGTGCGCTCCGCCATCGAGCGCATCACCGGCACCGGAAAACGTCCCGCACCAGCCGAAGCGCCGACCGCGGAGAACGCCAAGGAAGGCGCGAAGTCGAACTAGTCCTGAGCGGATCGCGGACGCGGAACGCCTCCGCCAACGCATAAGAGCCGTCCGTATTTCGCCACGATGGTCTCATACCTGAGGTTGAAGCAGGAGGAGACATCGCCCAATGGGAAGCTTTGGAAGATGCCGGGTGGCCGCCGTTATTGCGGCACTCGCGCTGGTCACCGTCGCGAGCGCCTCGCATGCGCAAGACGTTTCACGACCGGAGTCTGTTGATCGCCCCTCCGCTCTTCTCCTTCCTGCCGGGAAGGTCATTTTCGACGCCGCGGTGGCTCGTGCGAACAGGGGCACAAACGGCTTCGGCCTGTCCCCTTCGTTCCCACTGCCGTCGTGCGGATTTCCTGATGGGCTTTGCGGCGCGGTGAACCGCGACGGCACGCTTGCGGTGCCGCCTGAATACGATTGGGTCGATACCTTCCGTGAAGGGCGCGCGCTGGTGCGATCGAACGGTCGCTATGGCTATGTCGACACAAGCGGTCAGGTGATCGCAAAGCCGCAATATCCGATTGCAGCTCGCTTCTCGCGCGGATTTGCGCAGATCGACGTCGGCGGCCGATCCGGTCTGATCGACCTCGACGGCAATACCGTGATCGAGCCGAAGTTTGGCTACGTCATCCCCTTCACCGACAAGGTCTTCTTTGCCACCGAGGGCCGGACCACATCAGAAGGCATCGCGGGCACGGAGCAGTTCAGCCATGGGATTTTCGAGTTCGTCGGCGCGATCGCTGACAGCAGAGCGGTCACAGCGACAGGCAAATGGGGCCTCGTGGACCGCTCCAGCGCTTGGCTTGTTCCGCCGTCTCTCAACGCGATCCTGCCTTTTGACACCGAAGGTACGGCGCTCATGCTGGCGAGGGTCGATTCCGGATGGGGTGTGATACGTCCCGACGGAAGCTGGGAGATCGAACCAAAATTCCAGCAGCTTGGTTCGTTCGTTGATGGGATGGCCCCCGCAAAGGTCGATGACCATTGGGGTTTCATTGATCGCGCGGGACGCCTCAAGATCGAGCCGAAATTCGAGAGCGTCCATCAATTTGTACACGGCGCGAAATTTACCCCAGCCCGCCTGAACGGCCGATGGGGCCTGGTAGATCGCACCGGCGAATGGGTCGTCCAGCCCCAATACGAAAACATATCTCTGAAGGGGACTGCGCCATGGTCGTGGGACATTCAGAACGAGAAGAAGCATGGCTATCTCGATGAAAACGCCAAGGTCATTGTCCCGCCCCTATTCGATTTTTCCGTCGGGCGATGCGCCAATGGACGCATCGTCGGGGAGATCGACAGGCAGCTGCGAATTCTTGATGAGAAAGGCAAGTCGATCGAGCCGCAGGAGGGTGAGCTATCGAGGCCGGTGACCTGCGACGGACCTTATATCCTCAAGATTGGCGGTAAATTTGCCTATGCAGCAGCCGATCTCACGCCGATGACGGCACAGCGGTTTGACCGTGCCGGCCCTTTCGTCGGCTCTCTTGCTGTCGCCGGTTGGGGGGACAAGTTCGGATTGTTGAGAACTGACATTACCTGGGCCATAGAACCCACGCTCGATGCGATCTCTCCAGGCTTACCGAATGGTTCGGTTCTAGCGCGGCTGGACGACAGGAACGGCATCATCGATGCCTCGACCGGTGCATGGATCACCAAGCAGCCTTTCGAACGCATCTGCCACATCAGGCCTGATATGGCCATGGCATTCGAGGGGGGTAAACGCGGCATCCTTGATGCCCATGGCTCCTGGCTAATCAAACCGCGAGAGGGACGGATGGGCATTCGCCTCGAGGATGGCCTGGTCCCGGCCCAATCGGGCGGGCATTGGGGCTTCATGGATGTGGAAGGAAAAATGGTGATCGAAGCGAGATTCGATGCACCGACGTTTTTCGATCGTGGCATCAACTGGGCCAGTACCGACGCCTCTTGGTGTCCGATCGATCGCAGGGGACTGCCGATCGAAGGCATTCAATGCCAGCCGTCGGACCCGCTAAAGAGACAGTTTGGCGTATTTGGATGTCAGCTCGGGCCCTGAGACCTCACGCGAATTGATCAGGGCGAATTGATGCGGCGATTGGATCGATGCGCACATTAAGCATCTCCTCTCGCCCGACACCCCCACGACCTATGTCTGACAAGAAGCCGCTAGATCGGATAGCGGCCATGCGCTAATGTTTTATACGACCGGTTAAAAACACCGGCCGTTTGAGGGAGAAAAACGTGAAATCCAAGGTTATTGGCGCAGTATCACTGGCGGTCGCTGCGGCCGGGCTGTTTGCAGCCGCTGCACCCGCATTTGCGCAGCAGAAGACGATTACGGTCTGGTGGGGCAAGGGCTTCTACCGCTCCGAAGACGACGCGCTGCTCGACACGATCAAGAAGTTCGAAGCCAAGACCGGCATCAAGGTCGAATTGTCGCAGTACGCGATCCAGGACATGATTCCGAAGACGGTGGCCGCACTCGATTCAGGCACCGTGCCCGATGTTGCCTATTCCGACACCTACGACGTGCAGGTGCAGGGCAAGTGGGCCTACGAAGGCAAGCTCGAGGACCTCTCCGAGATCATGGAGCCGATCAAGGATCGGTTCGTGCAGAACACGCTGGATGCGTCAATCCTCTACAACGACGTCACCAAGAAGAAGGCCTATTACGGCTTCCCGCTGAAGCAGCAGAGCATGCATGTCGAGATCTGGAACGACATGTTGGAGAAGGCCGGCTTCAAGCTCGCCGACATCCCGACGGACTGGGCGGGCTACTGGACGTTCTGGTGCGACAAGGTGCAGCCGGGAATCCGCAAGGCCACGGGCCAGCGCATCTATGGCGTCGGCCAGCCGATGGGCGTCGAATCCACCGACGCCTTCCAGTCGTTCTACACCTTCATGGACGCCTACCACGTCAAACTGGTCGACGACGACGGCAAGCTCACGGTCGA
The DNA here is from genome assembly GCF_055807535.1 of Bradyrhizobium sp. Kon37. Lineage (NCBI taxonomy): Bacteria > Pseudomonadati > Pseudomonadota > Alphaproteobacteria > Hyphomicrobiales > Nitrobacteraceae > Bradyrhizobium > Bradyrhizobium sp. Kon37. The sequence continues at coordinate 122,263 of NZ_JBVVOY010000006.1, read as the reverse complement.
CGATCCCAAGGTGCGCGAGAACCTGATCAGCGCGCTGAAGGACTACACCGACACCTATATCAAGGGCTGCACGCCGCCGTCCTCCACGACCTGGAAGGATCCCGACAACAACGTCGCCTTCCACAACAAGACCATCGTGATGACCCACAACTTCACGATCTCGATCGCGGCGAAATGGTTCGAGGACTCCCAGAACCAGGCGCTCACGCAGGAGCAGCGCGACGCCGGCAAGAAAGCCTATGGCGAGGACATCATCACCGCGTCCTTCCCGAAGGCTCCGGATGGTTCGACGATCCGCTACCGCTCGGACGTCAAGACCGGGCTGGTCTTCTCCGTGGCCAAGAACAAGGCCGAGGCCAAGCAGTTCATCGCCTTCCTGCTCCAGGAAGAGAACGTCCGCCCCTATATCGAGGGTGCGCTCGGCCGCTGGTTCCCGGTGACGAAGGAAAGCCAAGAGAGCCCGTTCTGGCAGGCCGACCGGCATCGCAAGGCGGTCTACGCGCAGTTCAAGGGCGGCACCGCCCCGTTCGACTTCACCAAGAACTGGAAGTTCACCATCCTGAACAACGAGAACGTCTGGGCCAAGGCGATGAACCGCGTGGTCAGCGAGAAGGTGCCGGTGGACAAGGCGGTCGACGAGCTGATCGCCCGCATCAAGGCGGTCGCGGGCTGATCCCAGACTGAAATAAGGTATATGCTAATACCGGTCGCGGCTCTCCGCGACCGGTTGCTTTCGGTGGGTATGCGATATGGCGATCACACTTTCCGGCTCAGACACAATTCCGGCCCCTCCCCTGTCGGCGCGCCTGACCACGCAGCAGGTCTGGGGCATCTTGCTGCTTGTGCCCTATCTACTCGTCTTCCTGGCCTTCGTCCTCTATCCCGTCGGCTACGGCCTGTGGCTGGCGCGCGATCCGGCGAACTATGTCGCGCTGTACAACGACCCGATCTTCGCGCGCGCCGCGGTCAACACGCTGATCTTCCTGGTCATCGGCATCAACGTGAAGATGCTGATCGCGCTGTTCCTGTCCGGCTTCTTCGCCCAGCAGCGCCCCTGGATCAAATGGCTGTCGGTGATCTTCATCCTGCCGTGGGCGGTGCCGTCGATCCCGACCATCCTGTCGGTCCGCTTCATGCTCAATCCCGAATGGGGCATGGTCAACCATTTCATCTTCTCCCTCACCGGCGATGACGGCCCGAACTGGCTGAACGATCCGACGGTCGCGCTGACCATGGCGATCGCCGTGCATATCTGGAAGTCGCTGCCGTTCTGGACGCTGATCCTGCTGACCGGGCGGCTCGCGATCGCGCAGGACCTGTACGAGGCGTCCGAGGTCGACGGCGCCAGTCCGTGGCAGAAATTCCGCTTCATCACCTGGCCGTCGATGCAGATGCTCTACGTCACCTGCACGCTGCTCTCGATGATCTGGACGCTCGGCGACTTCAACAGCGTCTATCTGCTTACCGGCGGCGGGCCGGCCGACCTCACGCATGTGCTGTCGACGCTCGGCATCCGCTATCTCCGGCTCGACCAGCTCTCGCTCGCGATGGCCTCCATCGTCTGCGCGATACCGTTCGTGCTGCCGCTGATGTACTTCATGATGAAACGGTTGTCGCGATGAAGCTTCCCACCCTCCGCGAAGTTGGTACCGAAGCCAAGCTCCTGCTGATCGGCATCCCGGTCTTCATCTGGACCATGATTCCGATCTACCACATGTTCCTGTTCGCGATCTCGCCGAAGGAGGACGCGTTCTCGGGCAAGCTGTGGCCGGATCATCCAACGCTGCACAACTTCCACATTGTGTTCTACCAGGAGCACTATTTCCTGCGCGACTTCTGGATCCAGTTCTGGAACTCGACTGTGATCGCACTGGCCGCCGGCGCGCTGACCTTATTCATCGCGACCGCCGCGGCATTCTCGATCTCGCGCCTTAAGGTGCCGGGCGGCCGCTGGGTGATGAATCTCGCGCTGTTCACCTACTTCATCCCGGCGGCGTTCCTCGCCGTGCCGATGTATCGAACCATGGGCAATTACGGCCTGCTCAACAATCACTGGTCGCTGATCCTGGCCATGGTGACGATCGCCTCGCCTTACGCGATCTGGGTGCTGAAGCAGGCGTCCGACAAGCTGCCGGTCGAGCTCGATGAGGCCGCCGTGATGGACGGCGCGACCACGCTGCAGCTGTTCCGCCTGGTCTATGTGCCGCTGATGATGCCCTCGCTGGTCGCGATCGGCACCTATGCCGTGCTGCTGGCCTGGAACGAATATCTCTACGCGTTCCTGCTCTTGTCCAAGGACACCGACATCACGCTGCCGGTCGCGCTCGGCAACTTCCTCGCCGCCGACGACTCGCCGTGGGAGCTGTTGATGACCACCGGCTTCATCTACGCGCTGCCGCCGGCCGCGGTCTATTACGCCTTCAAGCGCTACATGGTGGGCGGGCTCACGGCCGGTGCGGTGAAGTCCTGACCCAGCAGGACGGATCGGGACGCCACAAGCACGGCGCTTGAGCAAGTGAGCTGACAATTGCAAGTTGTCAGCGCCTGCTCTAACTTGCGGCCCGCAAAGCCAGCGGGGCGCTCATGCGCAGCAACGACGCACTCCATCTCGGCCTGATGCTCGGCGCGCTCGCGGCGTCCTATCTGGTGCCGTTCGAGCTGTTGCTGCTGGCCTATGTCGTGCTCGGCCCGGCGCACTATTTCACCGAGATCTCATGGCTGCACGATCGCAGCTACTATCTGCCTCACCGCGGGATTGCCGCTGTCCTGGCGATTGTCGCGGTGGTCGCGGCCCTGATCGACAACGCGTCCTGGTTCGGCTCCGCAATGTGGGGCGCGCTGGTCGTCTGCGCCATGCTGGCGGCCACCACCTCGGCAATCGAAAGCATGCTGCTGTTCATGGCGGCCATCGCGCTGTCCGCGATCATGTATTCGAGCGGGTCGTCACTCGCGGTGATCGGCATCCTGATTCCGACCCTGATCCATGTCTGCCTGTTCACGCTGATCTTCATGGTGCTCGGTGCCTACCGGTCCGGTAGCCGCGCGCAGGCCGCGCTGGTGGCCGTCTATCTCGTCGCGCTCGCCACGATTTTGCTGCTGCCGCCGACCGCCGAAATCCGGATCGCGAGCTTTGCGCGCGTCGGACAGGATTACTTCGGCAATGTCGGCCCGGCCCTCGGCCGGCTGTTCGGGGTGCCAGGACTCGTCCTCGACGTCAGGCTGACCAGCCTGCTCGCCTTCGTCTACACCTATCATTATCTCAACTGGTTCATCAAAGCCGACGTGATCCGCTGGACCGCTGTGCCAAAGGCGCGGCTGGCGGCGATGGCCGGCGCCAGCGCCGTCTCGACCGCGCTGTATTTCTACGATTACGCCTTCGGCTTCACCTTCCTGCTGGCGCTGAGCCTGATGCATATCCTGCTCGAATTTCCGCTCGACAGCCTTGCGCTGCGGCAGCTTGGATCCGCCGTCCACGGCGCGGTGCGCGCGCGGTACGCGGAGCCCGCCGCGGCCTCCGCGACACGATCGCGTTCTACAGGCACCAAGACTGTGAAACGCGCATCCCGGTCACATTGATCATCCCACCGCGCTCTTGCGACGATACGCGATCAGCAGCGCGATCGTCGAACCGATGAAATAGCCGGCGGTCGCGCCCGAGATGGCGCGGCCGACGATGACGGCCAGCGCACGATCGCCGGCATCGATCGCCGAGATCACGCCAACCGTATACTGCGAGGCGAAGACGATGAGGTTGCGGACCAGCGCAAACGCGCCGCCGGGACGAATGATCTCCCCGGTCGTGTGATCGACATCGAACGGACGCGGCGTCAGCACGCCGAGCGGTAGTAGCGCCAGTGCCGCCGCGATCCAGGCGATCAGCGGCCACGTGCCGTCCTGATGTCCAAAGCCGATCCGTGAGACGCCCCAGACGATGAACACGACTGGTACGATCAGCGCTCGCCAGATCGGCGTCGTGCGCGGCTGCATCGCCTGCACACCTTGCCAGACGAGATAGGCAAGCAGTGCGAAGACCCAGACCGGCGTATGCACCAGGACCTGATAGGCGAAGATCATCCCTCCCCCTCAAAGCGGCGCCGCGCTCTCGCCCTGCGAACTCGACAGTTTCGAGGCGAGCGAGGCGATCACGATGACGACAGCGATCAAGGCGATCACCAGCGTGCAGATCGCGTTGATCTCGGGCTTCACTCCCAGCCGCACCTCCGAATAGATCCGGATCGGCAGCGTCGCCGACCCGGGGCCGGTGGTGAAGCTCGCGATGACGAGATCGTCCAGCGACAACGTGAAGGCGAGCATCCAGCCCGCGACGATCGCGGGCGCGATCAGCGGCAGCGTGACGGCCACGAACGCGCGTACGGGATCGCAGCCGAGATCCATCGCGGCCTCTTCCAAGGAGCGGTCGAGCGAGCCGAGGCGGGACTGCACGACAACGGCGACGAAGCACATCGTCAGCGTGGTATGGGCGATCGTCACCGTCCAGAAGCCCCGCTCGGCATTCAGCGCCACGAACAGCAGCAGCAGCGACAATCCGGTAATCACCTCCGGCATCACCAGCGGCGCGTAGAGCATGCCGGAGAACAGGGTGCGGCCGCGGAACCGCTCGCCGCGCGACAGCGCCAATGCGGCGAGCGTGCCGATCAGGGTCGCAATGGTCGCGGACGAAACCGCGACGCGCAGGCTCATCCAGGCCGCCTCGATCATGGCACGGTCATTGAAGAACTCGTGATACCAGCGCAGCGACCAGCCGCCCCACACCGTCACCAGCCGCGAGGCGTTGAAGGAATAGATGACGAGGATCAGGATCGGCAGATAGAGGAAGGCAAGACCCAGCGCGAGCGAGGCGACGTTGAAGCGTGACAGGCGGGAGACTTTGCGCATCGCCTCACCGCACCTGTTCCAGCTGCCGCTTCTGCAGTCGTTCGTACAGCAGCAGCGGGACCAGCAGCACCACCAGCAGCACGATGGCCGCGGCCGAGGCGACCGGCCAGTCCTTGTTGGTGAAGAATTCGAGCCACAGCGTCTGGCCGATCATCAGCGAATTGGAGCCGGCCAACAGATCCGGAATGACGAACTCGCCGACGATGGGGATGAAGCACAGCAGCACGCCGGCGCCGACGCCGGGCAGCGACAGCGGGAAGGTGACCAGCCAGAACACCTGCCAGCGCGGCGCGCCGAGATCGGAGGCGGCCTCCTCCAGCACCGGCTCCATTTTGGCCAGCGTGGCATAGAGCGGCAGGATCATGAACGGCAGGTAGGAATAGACGATGCCGATATACATCGCGCTGTCGGTGGAGAGCCACACCACCGGCTGACTGACCAGATGCAGCGCCAGCAGGATCTGGTTGAGCAGGCCGTCGTGCTGGAGGATGTTGATCCAGGCATAGATCCGGATCAGGAACGAGGTCCAGAATGGCACGATCACCAGCACCATCGCCACAGCCTGCCAGCGCGCCGGCAGCCGCGCCATGCCGTAGGCGATGGGATAGCCGATCAGGAGCAACAGCGCGGTCGCAGTGACAGCGACGGTGAGGCTACGCACATAGGCGAACAGGTAGATATCGTCCGAGACGAGCAGCCTGAAATTGTCGATCGACAGCGCGGCAAAGGCGGTCTTCAGCGCCCCCCATCCCGCCATCAGGTCGAACACCGGCTCGTAAGGCGGCTGCGCGATCGCGGTCTGCGACAGGCTGATCTTCAGCACGAAGCCGAACGGCACCAGGAAGAACAGCACCATCCAGACATAGGGCGCGATCGCGGCAAAGCGAGCCGGTCGCGCGAAGATGCGGCGCGCGCTCATGACGGCAGCATCACGCAGTCGTCGGGCGTGAACCAGGCGACGACAGGCTGGTTCAGGCTGTAAGCGTCGACGTCAAGGCGCGCGCTGTTGGCGACCGAAGCCTGCACCATCCCGCCGGCGTCGAGCTTCACCTTGTAGGTGGTGGCGCCGCCGAGATAGCAGATGTCGGCGATCACGCCGTCGAGCTGGTTGATTGCCGTTTCATGACCGGCTTCCCTCACCGGACCACGGCGCGAGAGCTTGACCTTTTCGGGGCGGATCGCAATCGATAATCTGCCCTCGCCGAACGGCTCGCGCGGCTCCGCCACCACCAGCGTGCCCGCGTCGCGCGTGCCGATGACCAGACGATGACCATCGCGTAATTTGGACTCGGCGTCGAACAGGTTGACGTCGCCGACAAACTCCGCGATCCAGCGCGAGCGTGGCGCCTCGTAGAGTTCGCGCGGGCTAGCGACCTGCGCGAGCTTGCCGTCCCTCATCACGCCGATCCGGCTCGCCATCGTCATCGCCTCTTCCTGATCGTGGGTGACGATGATGAAGGTCATGCCGAGTCGGCGCTGAAGCTCCATCAGCTCGCCTTGGGTGTTTTCGCGCAACTTCTTGTCGAGGGCCGCAAGCGGCTCGTCGAGCAGCAGCAATTGCGGCCGCCGCGCCAGCGCACGCGCCAACGCCACACGTTGGCGCTGGCCGCCGGAGAGCTGGTCGGGCTTGCGCTTCTCGAGCCCGTCGAGCTTCACCAGCGCGACCATCTCCGCCACACGCGTGGCAATGTCGGCGCGCGCCATGCCGGCGCGCTTCAGGCCGAAGGCGATGTTGTCGCGCACCGACAGGTGCGGAAACAGCGCGTAGTTCTGGAACATCATGTTGATCGGCCGCTCATGCGGCAGCGCCTGCGCGATGTCCTTGCCGCCGAGCAGGATGCGCCCTTGATCCGGCGCTTCGAAACCGGCGAGCATGCGCAGAAGCGTTGTCTTGCCGCAGCCGCTGGGGCCGAGCAGCGCAAAGAACTCGCCGGTCTTGATGTCGAGCGACACGCCGTCGACGGCCCGGAACGTCCCGAAGGTCTTGGCGACGCCCTCGATGCGCAGCAGCGGCTCGCCGGCCGCGAACTGCGTCTCCCCGACCGCAGCCGCGTCTGTTCTGGGCAACTCGTCAGTCATGGTCCCTGCCAACCTCAATCCCGCCGCACGCTAGCGGCCGATCGTCGCTCACTCAACCGGTTAGAGGCGGCTCGTTCACGTCGGATTCGCCATGAACGCAGCCAGCGCATCGCATTCCTGCGCCGACATCGTTAGGCCGAGCTTGGAGCGGCGCCACAGGATGTCCTCGGGAAAACGCGCCCATTCGTGGGTCATGAGATAACGCACCTCGGCCCCGGTCAACTCGGGACCGAAGGCGGGGCCGAGATCGTCCCGGGTCTTCGCCTCGGCAAGCACAGCCGATAGCCGCGAGCCATAGGCCGCGACAAGGCGTTGGGCCTGCGTCTCAGAGAGAAAGCGCCAGTGGTCACGCGCAAGATCGACCTCGGTATCGAAACGATCCCAGGCGAAATCCCCGCCCGGCAGCGCCGCGCCTGAGGTCCAGGGCGGCGACATCGGATAGAACGGCGTCAACTTCGTCACCGCGCGCTCCGCGCGGAGGCGCGAGGTGGTGACGTCGCCGCCGAACATCGTGATGAGCGGCGCCTTGCGCCGCCGCGCGTGAAACAGCGTGGTGCCGTCACGCCGGCGCGCGGACGCAAGCGTCAGGTTGACGCCGGAGACCGCACGCACCACGTCGGTCGGGGCGACGCGCTCGCGGAAATAGCGGCTGGCTGCCTCACAGAGATAGCCGACGTCGGCCCCGCGCATCGCGACGATCGCGGGATCGCCGGTGAAATCGTGCGTGATTGTGCCGATCAGCGTAAAGTCGCGATCGAGGGGACTCGCGAAGATCAGCCGGCCATCGCTGTTCTGGAAGACGTAGACGTTATCGGAATCGAACAGCCGCGGGACGATGATCTGGCTCATCTGCATCGCCGCCATGGCAGGTTGCGGCTGCCGCAGCACGGTCTCGGCGACCATCGACGTCCATCCGCCGGTGGCGTTGGCCAGTGCCCGGGCCGTGATCGCGTGGCGATGGCCGCGGTCGACCACCGCGAGCCGCCATGTGTCGGTTCGATCGGCACGCACACAGCGCGCTCCAGTCCGAATCACGGCGCCGCGCTCGGCCGCATCCAGTGCCGTGAGCACCACCAGTCGGGAATCGTCGACGACGCAATCCGAATATTCGAAGGCCGTGCCGAATGGTCGTTTCAGCGCGTTGCCGACCGGATGATGCGTGATGTCGAGGGTCGCCGTTGCAGGCAGGCCGCTCCGGCTGGTGAGGCTGTCGTAGAGGAGCAGGCCGATGCGAAGCAGCCATGGCGGGCGCTCGTCGGAATGCGCCGGGATCACGAAGCGCATCGGCCGAACCAGATGCGGCGCGATCCGAAGCCAGGTCCGGCGCTCGGCGAGCGCCCGGCGCACCCGTCGGAAGCCGCGCCGTTCCAGGACCGAGAGATCGCCGTGGATCAGCCGCGGTGTTGCCGAGGACGCCGCGCCGCCCAGATCGCCCTGCTCCAACAGGATGACCCGCAGGCCGCGGCCGGCGGCATCGCGCGCGAGGCTGACACCGTTCAGGCCGCCGCCGATGATCGCAAGGTCGTAATCCGCCATGAAGCCGTCGAATGGGAGCGAAGCGCTCGCCATCTCTAGAGCCATTTCCGTTCCGATGAAATCGGAACGGGGCTCTAGGTTCTAATTTAGCGCGTTTTCTTGACGCGAACCGGCATCCACTTCGCTCGAAAACGCTCTAACCGGTCTTGAGCGCAAGTTCTATGACTTCGGCGCGACCGACGAGGCCGGCATATTTCCCGATCGGCAGGGGCTTGCCGAGCAGATAGCCCTGCACGCCGTCGCAGCCTTCTTCGGCGAGGAAGACCAGTTGTTCCAGCGTCTCGACGCCCTCGGCGACGATCGACATTTCCAGGCCATGGCCGAGATCGATCACCGCGCGCACGATCGCCGCCGATTGCGGGTTGCGGCCGAGATTGACGATGAAGGCGCGGTCGATCTTGATCTTGTCGAACGGAAACGCCTGGAGATAGCTCAGCGAGGAATAACCGCTGCCGAAATCGTCCATGGAGATGCGCACGCCGAGCGCCTTGAGCCGGCGCAGCAGCGCAAGACCGCGATCGAAGTCCTCGATCAGCACGCCCTCGGTGATCTCGAGCTCGAGCCGGCCGGGTGCGAGACCCGTCTCGAGCAGGATGGAATGGACGAGCCCGACCACGTCGCCGTGCATGAACTGCGCCGGTGACAGGTTGACCGCGACCTGAAGCGGCGTCGGCCAGGAGGCGGCCTCGCGGCAGGCCTCGCGCAGGATCCACTCGCCCATCTCGACGATCAGGCCGCTTTCCTCCGCGATCGGGATGAATTCGGCCGGGGAGACCTGGCCGCGCACCGGGTGCTGCCAGCGCGCCAGCGCCTCAAAGCCGATGATCTCGCTCTCGGCGACGCTGTGGCCCGCAGTCCCCTGCGGCTGGAAGGCGAGCGAGAGCTCGCCATTCTTGATTGCCATCGAGAGGTCCTGGTGCAGCACGCGGCGATCGCGGATCTGCTGGTCCATCTCCGGCTGGAACAGGCTGATCGTGCCGCGCGATTTCTGCTTGGCGCGGAACAGCGCCGCGCCGGCATTGGCGAGCAGCGAGGCGGCGTCGGCGCCGTTGTGCGGGAAGATCGACATGCCGGTGGTGACGCCGGCGCGGACGGGACGGCCGTCGATCTGGAATTCCTTGGCGATCGCAGCACCGATCTGCTGCGCCAGGGCGAGACCTGCGTCCGGCTGTTTGCCGTCGATGATCAGGCCGAACTCGTCGCCGGACAGGCGCGCCACCACGCCGCCGCGCGCGGAGTCCTGGAGCCGCTGGGCCACCTCGACCAGGAGCTTGTCGCCGTGCGCATGACCGAAGACGTCGTTGACCTCCTTGAGGCCGTCGAGATCGACGCACAGAACCGCGAACTCCTCGCCGGTGCCCTCGCAGGCCTCGATCATCTGGGTCAACGCCTGCAGGAAAGCCGCACGGTTCGGCAAATCGGTGAGGCCGTCGTGATAGGCCATGTGCGCCATGCGCGACTCGGTCTGCCGGCGATCGGTGACGTCCTCGTGGGTCTTGATCAGATATTGCGGCTCCCCCGTGTCGCTCAGCACGGTGGCGCGGCGGGTGAGGAACAGTCGCAGCCCGTCCTTGGTAGAGATCGGGTGCTCTTCGGTGATCATCCCACGCTTCTTGATCGCGGCTTCGTCGCGCGCGATGATCAGCTTGGCTTCCTTGGGATTGAAGATGTCAGACGCGGTCAGGCCCGTGGCTTCCTCGCGCCTGCGGTTGAGAATCGTCTCCGCGCTGCGGTTGGCGAGCAGGTAGCGGCCGTCCTTGACCTGCTCGACGATCAGCGCCACCGGGATGTTGTCGACCACGAGCTCCAAGAACTTCTTGGTGCTCTCCAGCTCCTGTGACAGCGAGCGACGGTCGGTGATGTCCTCGAACACCACCAGCAGAAATTCAGGCTTGTTGCTCTCGTTTCGGACCACGATCCGGATCGAGGCCACCATGCGCTGGGTCGCGCCGCGCTCGACCTCGAATTCGTTGCGGTACTGGCCGGAGGGCGCGATGAGCGCCGCCCGGTCTGTCGCCTCGATGCTGGCCGCCGAATTCGGCCCGAAAAGCTCGCGCGCATTCTTGCCGACAACCTGGTCCCGCGAAAATCCCCAGAAGCGCTCATAGGCGCTATTGGCGAAGATGTAGCGACCATCCTCGATGTTCTTCGCGGCCACACAGGCCGGCACGTGGTCCAGCAATGTTTCCAGGAACTGCTTGGTGGAGGCGAGCTGCCGGGACAGCCTGCGCTGCTCGCTGACGTCCAGATGCGTCGCCACCGAGCCGCCGTTGGGCAGCACGAAATACTTCACGAGGATGGCGCGCCCGTCAGGCAGTTCGGTGATCAAGCCGTTCGGGCTTGCCGCCTTCTCGTAGAACTCGTCGTCGGAAGCACCGAGCACCCCCCGCTGGCGCCGCAGCTCGAGGATGTCGTGGCCGGTCATTCCGGCCCAGATGTCCGACCGCGTCAAGCCGTAGATATCGAGATAGCGGTCGTTGCAGAAGATGATGCGCCGCTGCGCATCCGTCATCACCACGCCCTGGTTGAGGTTGTTCATGGCGGAGGAGACGAAGGCATTGCGCCGCAGCTGCAGACGCCTGGTCCGGCGCAGCGAGGAATGGATCCACAGCGCGATCGCGGCGAAGAACGAACAGATCACAATGCCCGCGATCAGGGCTTCCCAGATCACGTTGGGATCAAGCTCGCCGAGATAGCTCGGAGGGCTGAAGCTGTCGGAGAGGGCAAAGGCGCGCGCAGGCGCGACCGCTGCGGCCAGGCACACGACGGCCTGCACCGCAATCGGAAGCGCGCTGCCCGCGTGCCAGTTCTTCTCAGCCATCAGCCACCCGCGATTTCAACGTCGGATTGTCTGGCCTGGCGGGTTTGGATCGGGTAAACGCCTGTACGCGCAACGGAACAATGTGGCATCAAATACGGCAATTGCCCTGACATGATAAATGCTTCCTTAACGGAAAACGCCCCCGCGCCGCCGTTCCCAGGCGTGAGGCCTTCGTCGCTTCGAGCGGATGTCCTGCACAACCATGGATAGGGTCGACTGCGTCGTCATCGGAGCCGGCGTGATCGGGCTCGCGGTGGCTCGAAAGCTGGCGCAAGCCGGGCGCGAGGTGATCGTGCTCGAGCAGGCCGAGGCCATCGGCACCATCACCTCCTCGCGCAACAGCGAGGTGATCCATGCCGGCATATACTACCGCGCCGGAAGCTGGATGGCGCGCATGTGCGTCGACGGCAAGCACGCGCTCTACCGTTACTGTTCCGAGCGCGGCATCCCGCACAGGAATTGCGGCAAGCTGATCGTCGCGACCAATCCGAAAGAGACCGAGAAGCTGCAATCGATCAAGGCGCATGCCGAGGCCAATGGCGTGCTCGACATGCAGTTGCTAACGGGCGATGCGGCACGTGCGCTGGAGCCGGCGCTCGCCTGCGACGCCGCGCTGCTGTCGCCGTCGACCGGCATCATCGACAGCCACGCCTACATGCTCTCGCTGCGCGGCGAAGCCGAGGACGCGGGCGCGGCCTTCGCGTTTCATACCCCGCTGATCCGTGCCAAGGCGACCGCCGGCGTCATCGAGATCGAGGCGGGCGGCGAAGCGCCGATGACGCTGCAATGCAGCCTCCTCGTCAATGCCGCCGGGCTCTCGGCGACCACGGTGGCGCGCAACATCGAGGGCATGCCGCTGGAACGGATCCCGACGGCCTACCTCGCCAAGGGAAACTACTTCAGCTGCAATGCCAAGGCACCGTTCTCGCGCCTGATCTATCCGGTACCCGAGCCCGGCGGGCTAGGAGTGCATCTGACGCTGGACATGGCCGGGCAGGCACGTTTCGGCCCCGACGTCGAGTGGATCGAGACGATCGACTATGAGGTCGACCCGTCACGCGCCGAGCGCTTCTACCCGGCCATTCGCAAATACTGGCCGACGCTGCCTGACGGTGCGCTCATGCCGAGCTATTCGGGCATCCGCCCGAAGATCGTGCCGCCGGCGGTGGCCACGCAGGATTTCTTGATGCAGGGCCGGCGCGATCACGGCGTCGAAGGCCTGATCAATCTGTTCGGCATCGAGTCGCCCGGATTGACGTCATCGCTCGCGATCGCGGATCACGTCGCGGAGCTCGCAAACATTTAGCGCTCAAAGCGAACTGAAGTTCGGTCACGCGTAAAGAACCACGTCCAGACAAGACGCTGGAGCCGCGCAATCCTTGCACGGTGCGCACCTTACAGCAGGGATGAGCGCAAAGGCTCTCATCCCTGCTTGAAGGGTGCGATCAACTCTACGCTGTTACGGGGGGGTTACTAGTGGAGCGTGTCGCCGTGCCTTAGACGCTCGATCTGGTCCTTGACCATCAACTTCCGGCGCTTCAACTCAACAATTTGCAGGTCGTCTGTTGAAAGGTGCACGAGAGCTTCGTGCAATTCGTTTTCGAGAGTTTTATGCTTCCGTTCCAATTCAACCAGATGTGCCTGAATTGTCATTCGAAACCTCCTCGGTAGGGGTGAACCTTGGATTCGACCGGACGACGAAGTGTACATCACCGATTCGTTCTGTCGATGGGTATCCGTCGTCGCACTGTCATTTTTGAAAATTCATATGTAACGAAGCGTGAGTAAGGGAACCACGCGGGAAAAATCCGTGATATCAATGCGCTTGCGCAACGTCGGAGCGACCGCAGAAATATCCCGCGGGAGATCGACGCGGGACAGCCCGAGATCGCTTGCGATCACGGCGCGCAAGGACGATAGTTTCCACAGGGCATCCACAGCCTTAATCTCACGCCTATCGGTTTTTCGGCCACCGCAGACATGACCAATGAAGATGCGCGCGAACTCGAATCCGAGCTCGCCCGGTTGCACCAGGAACACCGAGATCTTGATGCGGCGATCGATGCACTGCATCAATCGCCCGCCCCCGACCTGTTGCGGTTACAGCGGTTGAAGAAACGCAAGCTGTTGTTGCGTGACCGTATCGCGTTCATCGAAGACCAGATCACGCCCGATATCATCGCCTGATCCACAGGAGGACAGCTCACGGCGACCCGCCGCATGTGAATCCGCTTGACTCGAAAGGAACAAAATAAGAACATTTGGGCACCAACGCCCCCGGGAAAACCGTCCAAGGAAAACGCAGATGTCGGCAACCGCCCTTCTCGACAACGGCCATTATGAACAAGCCTGTGATCAGGCGATCGCGATGTGCGACGGCAATCTGCGCAGCACCATCAAGGCGCTGATCATGGCCAATGAATATCTGGAGGCCGAGCTGGAGGAATTGCAGGCGGCGGTTTCCGCAGGTTGCATTCCGGAGACCTCGCGCAGCAAGAGCAGCGCCGCCTGACTGTCAGCTATCGGAGCCGACCATGTCCGATGTCACCTATTACGTTGCATTACCTTTCCTGACCGACGAGGACGGCTCGCCGGTCGCAGGTGCGGCCGAGGAATGCCAGAGCGCGGCGGCCGCGTTACGGCGCGCCGAGATCATGTCGCACAGTGCCGGCCACACCGGCGCCGTCGCGTTCAGCCGCAGCGGCGATCCCATGACCGGCGAATTCGGCGACGCCAAACTGCTCCGCAGCTTCGGCAACGTACCGAAAGACCTCGGCACACTTTAACTAGCTGCTGACGAGCCTGATGCGCGGCTCGTGCCGCCGGTGCGCCTTGCGCACATACATGGCGGCATCGGCCTCCTCCAGGGCCCGCGTGGCGTCGGACTGCACTCCAAGCAGGGCGACGCCGGCGGAAGCGCCAGCGCTCACGTGCTGGCCGCGAAAGACAAAGGACAATTCGTCGACGGCCTGCTCGAAAGCCGCGGCCTTCGCCTTCGCGTCGGTCTCGCTGAGATTCCAGAGCAGCAGCGCGAACTCGTCGCCGCCGAGCCGGCCCACCACGTCCGAGGCGCGGATCTGCCGCGTCAGCGTGGTGGCAATCGCCCTCAGCACCTCGTCGCCGGCCGCATGGCCGAAGGAATCGTTGATCGGCTTCAGCCGATCGACGTCGAGCACGATCAGCGCGCCGCTGGCGCGGTAGCGCTTCATGTAGGCGACGGCGCGAGCGAGCTCGCGTTCGAAGCCGCGCCGGTTCGGAATTTCCAACAGGAAGTCAGTGTCGGCGGCTGCCTCGAGCTCCGCGACCCGCCGCAGCGCCCCCTTGAGCTTGCTCCGGAGGTCGCGGATGGTCGCGTTGACGGCCGGCTTCATAGCCCCTTTGGCGCCGCCAGCGGCCGACGCCCCGCGCCGCGCCGGAAGCTTGGCCCGACTCTTGGTCGGACTCTTGGCCCGACCCTTGGCCAGACGCTTGGGAGCAACTTTGGAGCGACCGGCGCTGGTTTTCGGGCCCTTTTTGGCCTTCGCAGCGCTCGCCCTTTTTGGTTTCTTCATGGGCATCCTGCTCAATGAAGGCTTGCGGGGATTCACCAAGACAGGATAGTGCATTCCCTTCTCCTTGCCACCGCCTTGCGAGCAACCGGCCGGAACCGCTAATCTGGCCTATCTTCCTGTTTTTCGAGCACAATTGACGTCATGACCGCGCCAATCGCCATCATCATGGGAAGCCAGTCGGACTGGGACACGATGCGGCATACCGCCGACACGCTCGCAGCGCTCGGCGTTGTCGCCGACACCCGCATCGTTTCGGCACACCGCACCCCCGACCGGCTGTTTGCGTTCGCCAAGGGCGCCAAGGGGGCCGGTTACAAGGTCATCATCGCCGGCGCGGGCGGCGCTGCGCACCTGCCCGGCATGGCGGCAGCGCTGACGGAACTGCCCGTGTTCGGCGTTCCCATCGAATCCAGGACGCTCAAGGGTATCGATTCGCTCTATTCGATCGTCCAGATGCCCGCGGGCATCCCGGTCGGCACCCTCGCCATCGGCAAGGCCGGCGCCATCAATGCGGCGCTGCTGGCGGCCGCCGTGCTGGCCTTGTCCGACGCGGCCTTGTCCGACCGCCTCGCCGCCTGGCGCAAGGCGCAGACCGAGGCCGTGGCCGAATGCCCGGAGGACAAGGCGTGACTGACGCAAAGCAGGTGAAGCTGAAGCCCGGCGACACCATTGGTATCCTCGGCGGCGGACAATTAGGGCGGATGCTGGCTATGGCGGCGGCACGGCTCGGCCTGCGCTGCCAGGTGTTCTCGCCCGATCCGGATTCACCGGCCTTCGACGTCGTCCTGAATGCGACCTGCGCCGAATATGCCGATGTCGAAGCACTCGAGCTGTTCGCCAACGACGTCGATGTCATCACCTACGAATTCGAGAACGTGCCGTCCGCGGCCGCGATGGTGCTGGATGCGCGCCGTCCCGTGCTGCCCAACCGCAAGATCCTCGAGACCACCCAGGACCGGCTCGCCGAGAAGGATTTCGTGACGCGGCTGGGCATCGGCACCGCAGCCTATGCCGACGTCACCTCGGTCCCGTCATTGCGCGAGGCTATCGCCAGGATCGGCCTTCCGGCGGTGCTGAAGACCCGCCGCTTCGGCTATGACGGCAAGGGCCAGGCCATCATCCGCGAGGGCGACGACGTCGCGAAAGTGTGGACCAGTCTCGCCACCAAATCGGCCATCCTGGAAGCCTTCGTGCCGTACGAACGTGAGATTTCCGTGATCGCCGCCCGCTCCGCGACAGGCCAGGTCGAGTGTTTCGACGTCACCGAAAACGAGCACCGCGACCACATCCTGAAGATCTCCCGAGCGCCCGCCCGGATCCCGGATGTGCTCGCCGAGGAAGCGCGCAGCATTGCCGGCAAGATCGCCGGCGCGCTCGATTATGTTGGCGTGCTTGCCGTCGAGATGTTCGTGCTCGCCAACGGCACCGGACCCAAGGTGCTGGTCAACGAGATCGCTCCGCGCGTGCACAATTCCGGACACTGGACGCTCGACGGCGCATCCGTCTCGCAGTTCGAGCAGCACATCCGCGCCATTGCCGGCTGGCCCCTCGGCAAGCCCGTGCGCCACGGCGAGGTCGTCACCATGACCAATCTGATCGGCGACGAGATCAACGACTATGACAAGTGGCTGAGCGTGCCGGGCGCGACCGTGCACATCTACGGCAAGGGCGCGCCGCGCCCCGGCCGCAAGATGGGGCACGTCACCGAAGTGCGACCCACGACCGGCGATTGACGGGACCGCGGCGCATGCCGCGATCCCGCTTTGCGATTACGCCGTCTTTGCGCCAGCGACGACGCCGGTGGGTTCGTCGCTGAGCCAGCGATAGATCACCCCGCCCAGCGCGCCGCCGATCAGCGGCGCGACCCAGAACAGCCAGAGCTGCGACAACGCCCAGCCGCCGACGAACAATGCAGGCCCCGTGCTGCGCGCCGGGTTCACCGAGGTGTTGGTGACGGGGATGCTGACGAGATGGATCATCACGAGCGCGAGTCCGATCGCCAGCGGCGCAAAACCCGCGGGCGCACGGCCGTGGGTGGCGCCCATGATGATGAACAGGAACATCATGGTCATCACCACCTCCGTAAGGAAGCACACGATCATGCTGTACTGGCCGGGAGAATGGGCGTCGTAGCCGTTGGACGCGAATCCTTTGCTGACGTCGAAGCCGGGAGCTCCGCTTGCGATGACGTAGAGAAGCCACGCGGCCACGATCGCGCCGGCGACCTGTGCGATCACATAAGGCAGGATCTGTCCGGCCGGAAAACGTCCGCCGGCGGCAAGACCGACGGTAACGGCCGGATTGAGATGGCAGCCTGAGATGTGGCCGATCGCGTAGGCCATGGTGACCACGCTGAGCCCGAACGCGAGGGAGACACCGACCAGGCCGATGCCAACCTGCGGAAAGCCGGCCGCGATCACCGCGCTCCCGCAACCTGCGAATGTGAGCCAAAAGGTGCCGATAGCCTCGGCCGCGTATTTCTTCATATCCATGTGTGTGGTCCCCTGCTTTCAAAGATTCCGGACCAAAGCTCCGGAAACGGCCCCACCCTTGGCGTCAAATCTCCCAAATCAGGGCCGCACAGAGGTATTTCGCCTCATTTAATGGCTGAACTTGGCCCGAAACCCCGCTTGGCCGGTGGACATCCCAAGTTTTGTCTGATACATCCGCGCCCTCAAGGTTAAGGGCTTGTGCGTTTCGCCATCCCTTTGACTTACCAGAATTCAAATCCGATCCACTGAAGAGGATGCCGCGTGCAGGTTCTCGTTCGCGATAACAATGTCGATCAAGCCCTCAAGGCGCTGAAGAAGAAGATGCAGCGCGAGGGTATTTTCCGCGAGATGAAGCTCCGCGGTCACTACGAAAAGCCCTCCGAGAAGAAGGCCCGCGAAAAGGCCGAAGCCGTGCGTCGCGCACGCAAGCTGGCCCGCAAGAAGCTGCAGCGCGAAGGCCTGCTGCCGATGAAGCCGAAGCCGGTGTTCGGCGCCGGCCCCGGCGGTGATCGTGGCGGTCGCGGTGGCCCCGGTGCTGGTGCAGGTGCAAGTGCTGGTCCGCGCGGACCGCGCTGATTTACCGAATTTGAGAGACTTCAGTTTTCGATAACGCGGGCCCCTGGCCCGCGTTATTGTTTTGTGAACGGTGCCTTCCTGGGATGGGGCACTACCGATGCGGCACCAGCGCGAGCGAACCGTAGATGGCCTCCCCTTTCCCCAAGCGCGGCTTGGCGCGGTTATGCCAGATCTTGCTGCAGCCGTTTGCGCTGGCCTTGATGGGGATTTCGCTGTGCGGCTGCTCCTTCGACCTGGGATCGCTGACGCCAGAGAAGGAGAAGCCGCAGGAGGCACCCAAGGCAGCCACGACCGCCGAGAACGTGGTCAGCGCCGGCAATGTCAGCGAAGCCCAGGCCCATACGGCAAAGGCCCAGGCCCTGGCAAAGTCCGGCGAGACGGCGGCCGCGCTCGATGAATTCAATCACGCGGTCGGACTCGATCCCTACAATGCGCAGGCGCTCTATGGCCGCGCCCTGATCTACCAGGGCAAGAACCAGCACGATTTCGCGATCGCCGATTTCAGCGCCGCGAGCGGCCTAAACCCGCAGAAGGTCGAGCCGCTGCTCGGCCGCGCCATCAGCTATCTCGCCCTCGGCAAGGTCAAGGAAGCCGCGGCGGACCTGGATGAGGCTTCCGAGGCCGACCCCCACAATGCCCAGGTCTGGACCATACGCGGGCAAGCCTATGAACGGCTGGGCGACAGGACCAAGGCGGCGGCGTCCTACGCCAAGGCGGTCTCGCTTCGTCCACGCGACGACGTCGCCCGCAGCGGCCTCGCCCGCGTCGGCGGCTGACGATTCTGGCGCAGCGCAGGCGCCGTCTTAATCCGGGGTGACGCTCTTCGGCAGAACGGAATGGAACATGGACTTGACGCCCGACAGCATGTCGTCGGCGACATTGGTCTTCGGCCGCGGCATGGACGCGCCGGCATCGGCGCGCAGATCGAGAGGGGGCGCGATCATCGGGACCGGAATATCAGCCGGGGGCGTCAGCCGATTCGGGTTCTCGTTGCCGACCGAGGCGGTATAGGGCGGGCTCGCCTGCGACGAGCCGCCATTGCCATAAGCCTCGGCTGCGGGTGTCGAGACCGTGATCGGCGGCGGCAACGGACGCACCGATGACGTATCCACGGGAATGATACGCGGGGCCTCCGGGGTGCGGGCGACTTCACGCACCGCAGGCTCCTGAGTCTTCTCGGGCGACTTGGTCTCGGAAGACTTGGTCTCGGAAGACTTGTTGTCGGAAGCTTTGGCCTCAGCCGCTTTGCTCTCAGGCGACTTGCGTAGGCGCTCGATCGCGGCGCGCACGAGATCGTTGGCGTCGGGGGTTGCGGCCGGCGCGGCAGCAGCCGGCGCCGAATTGGCCTCCACCACCGGGGTGGCGGGAGCGGGTGCACTGACGGCCGGGGTGGACTTGGCGACTGCCTTCTCGCGCGCGGACGGCTTGCCACGCGGCGAGGCCTCGGCCGGTGCCACGTCCGCCGTCGAGGTCTTCGGCTCCGCAGCGGGCTGATCGGCAGCCTTCTCGGTCGCCGGCTTGTCTGTCACCTTCTTCTCGGAAATGCCCTTGGCCTTGACGCCGGGCGCGGGGAGGTTGGCCACATCAGCGGGCTTGCCGTTCTTGCCAGCCTCGGCCGGCGCCGTCACGGCCGCGGGTGCATCCGCCGCCGGCTTGGCGTTGATGTAATGATTAACGATGTACGCCCCGATGATCGTTGCGAGCACCGAGGGGAAGATGTCCATCGAGATTTTAGCGATGTATTTCAGCATTCCGGCCACTCCCCGCGCGATCTGATGCGGGAACTTTGAGGCATAGTGAGGGATCAACTGCGACAGATCAATGGCAAAGGGGTACGCCGGAATTACGGCTTCAGCTCGACCTCAAGGAACACGATCTCGGTTGCGGTTTCGTTAAGCACGTCGTGCTGGACGCCGGCCTTGCGAAAATAGGATTTCCCAGCCGCAAGCTGTGCTTTGGACCGCTCGCCACTGGGTGCCACGATGGTCATTTCCCCTGCGACCACGGGAACAATGACGTAGTCCATGCCGTGCGTGTGATGCCCGGTGGCGCTGTTTGGCGCGAGCCGCCACTCGGTCACCCGAACCTGCTCATTGTCGACCTGAACCTCGGACTTGGCGGCAAGCATCGGAACTCTCCTGGGGGCATATCCGGAAAACCGGTTCAGGGCACGAAAACCATGAACACGTAGACGGCAAATACCACCATATGGACCAGCCCGAACAGGACATTGGTCCTGCCTGTACCGAAGGTCAGCATGCTCAAAAAGAAGGTCAGGAGCAAAAGCACGATGCCCTGCTCGCTCAGGCCGAGCGTGAGCTCCTTGTCGAGTGCATAGGTGGCGACACCGACGGCCGGGATGGTCAGCCCGATGGTAGCCAGCGAGGAGCCCAAAGCGAGGTTGATACTCTTCTGGAGGTCGTTCTTGCGGGCCGCCGAGACGGCCGCGACGCCTTCCGGCAGCAGGATCAGGAGCGCCACCAGAAGTCCGGCAAAGGCAGGCGGCGCACCAATTTTGGCCCCGACGGCGTCGACGACCAGCGAGAATTTCTTGGATAGCAGCACGACCGCCAGCAACGCGATCAGCAGCAGCACGATGCTGAGCACCATAGTCCGGCCCGACAGATGCGCCTCGCCGCTGCCGCCGCCCGCCCGTTCGTGAACGAAGTAATCCTTGTGCAGTACGGTCTGGGTGTAGAGAAACACCCCGTACAGCGCGAGCGTGACAACGTCGACGAAGCCGAGTTGAACCGCCGAATAGACCGGGCCCGGCGTGGTCGTGGTGTAGTTCGGCATGATCAGGGTGATGGTCGCGAGCGCGAACAGCACGCTGAGATAAACGTTGGCGCCGGAGAGCTGAAAGCCCTGCTCGCGATAGCGCAGGCCGCCGATGAAGATGCAGAGCCCGACGAGGCCATTGCAGACGATCATGACCACGGCGAACACGGTGTCGCGCGCCAGTTCCGGGGCCGGCTTGTCGCCCAGCATGATCGTGGTGATCAGCGCCACCTCGATGATGGTCACCGCGAGCGTCAGCACCAGCGTGCCGTAGGGTTCGCCGACCCGCTCGGCGATCACTTCGGCATGATGGACCGCGGCAAACACCGTGCCGAACAGGATGACGAGGAGCACGAGGGCGAAGACGAGCCCGCCGAACGACAGCGTAAACACGTAGCCCGTCGCGCTGACGGCCGCGAACAGCAGCACCGCCAGCGCCGGAAAGATCCAGGCCGACCGAGGCATCGGATTGTGCGCGCTCATCCACCGGCTCCAATTGCTTCGCGCAAATTCATCGCATCTTGGGCGAGCAGTAGCAAATCGGGCGGCAGATTCAATGCCAGCGCAGGATCGGAGCGAACGGCAGCAGCGTCAGCAGCACGAATAGCGGGATCAGCACCGCGCTGGCGCGCACGAAATAACCGAAGAAGCTCGGCATCTCGATGCCGTTCTCGCGAGCGATGCTGCTCACCATGAAATTCGGCGCGTTACCGATATAGGTGAGCGCGCCCATGTAGACTGCGCCCATGGAGATGGAGGCGAGCGTACCCGAGAGCTCGTGCATCATCACCTGCGGGTCCCCACCGGCCAACTCGAAGAACAACAGGTAGGTCGGCGCATTGTCGAGGAACGCCGACATCAGGCCGGTAAACCAGAAATAGGCAACCTCGCGCGGCGTGCCGTCCGGCGTCGTCACGGCCGACAGCAGCCAGGCGAACGCGCCGTGATGGCCGGCATTGAGCATGGCGATGACCGGGATGATCGCGATAAAAATGCCGGCGAACAGCTTTGCGACCTCGCGGATCGGCTCCCAGGTGAAGCCGTTGGCCTGCCTGTGCTCGTCCGGCGTCAACCACACCGACAGGCCCGCTATGGCCAGCAGCGCCGCGTTGCGGGCGATGTCTTCCAGCTCCAGCGTGGTCCCGAGAATGTCGAAGGCGATGCCGGGCTTCCACATCGCCGAGGCCAGCAGGCTCGCGACGATGGCAGCGATCAGCACCAGGTTGACGAGGCCGCGGATGCGGACCGGCTTCGCGGCGCCGGCAGCGCCGGGCAAGGGTTCGCTACGGAAGCGCCAGACGTCGATGACGACGAAGATCGCGAGCAGCAGTCCGGCAACGATCGCCGTCTGCAGCCAGATGGTCCGCGTGGTCCAGAAGAAGCCGACGCCATGCAGGAAGCCGACGAACAGCGGGGGATCGCCGAGCGGGCTCAGCGCGCCGCCGACATTGGCGACCAGGATGATGAAGAAGATGACGACATGGGCGTTGTAGCGCCGCGGCCGGTTGGCGCGGATCAGAGGGCGGATCAGGATCATGGCCGCCCCCGTGGTGCCGACGACGCTCGCCATCACCGTACCGAGCGCGAGGATGCCGGCGTTGGCCGCCGGCGTCGCCTTGATGTCGCCCGTCACGAGAATGCCCCCGGCCACGACATAGAGCGAGAACAGCAGCACGATGAAGCCGAGATACTCGGCGAGCATGGCGTGAACGAGCGCCGCCAGCGTCGCCATGCTCCCGGCAAGGATGACCAGCGAGGCGAGTGCCAGCAGCGACCAGGCTGCGGCGATCTTGCCGTAATGATGGTGCCAGAATCGTGCAAACAGCAGCGGGCCGAGCGCGATCGACAGCAGGAGGCCAGCAAACGGCAGCGCATAGGGCCAGCCCATCGCCGCGCCGTCGAGCCCGGTCGCAGCCCATGCGTGCTGTGGCAACAACATCACGAGGATCGCGGCAATGAACCCGCTCGCGCGCCGAACGACAAGTCGTCTAGAAAGCAATGAAGCGCCTCGCCGTTTCAATCGCACCGAATGCATCGAGATTATCGTGTCCACCGCCTGGAAAGCGAACGAACTGCTTCGGTTCGTGCGCAAGCGCGAACAGACGCTCTCCGAACACGATCGAAATGGCAAGGTCATCGGTGCCATGCATCACCAATAGCGGCACAGTGACGCGCGGGATACGCTCGTCGGAATGAAATGGATCGCGCATCAGCAGGCGCACCGGAACGTACCAGAACGATGAAGCTGCAATGTCGGCCGTCGATGTATAGGGCGCTTCCAGGATGAGTTTTCCAACACGATGCTCCGAGGCGCTCGCGACAGCGACGCCGGTCCCGAGCGAAAAGCCCCAGGCGGCGATTCGTTCCGCCGCGTAGCGCGCGGTGGTGAAGGCGTAGGCTGCCGCGGCATCGCGCAGCAGGCCGGCCTCACTCGGCGCCCCGCTCGAGCCGGCATAGCCACGATAGGACAGCGCGACGAGGCCGGTGCCGTCCGCCGTCATGGCCTTGAAACGGCTGATGCGACCGGCGAGATAATCGCCATTGCCCGGAAAATACAGGATCACGGGACGACCGGGCTTCGCCGGCACGTGCCAGACGATGACCTTTTCGCCATCGGAGGTGGTCAGGACGTGCTCTTCGGCCTCAGGGAGGCCTGCGGCGTCCGGCGTGGTGCGACCGACGGGCGGGATCGGAAACAGCATCTCGCGCTGCCTGACATACAGCACGACGAGACCGGCGCAATAGACGGTCACGAGCAGGACGGCGATCCACTTGACGATGGTCATGATGACGCGGCCCGGCCCCCGTTCTGGGCTTTGCGCCGGCTCCGCAGCAATTTCATGACCTCGCCCGTGGCGCGCCGGAACGTCACAGCAGCCGCACGCCGCCGCATGGCGGCGCGCTTGGCAATGGCCCGCTTGCCTGCGCGCTACATCGCCTTGACGATGTTCTCGGTGACCTTCTTGGCGTCGCCGAGCAGCATCATGGTGTTGTCGCGATAGAACAGCGGATTGTCGATGCCGGCATAGCCCGAAGCGAGCGAGCGCTTGATGAACATCACTGTGCCGGCCTTCCAGACCTGGAGCACGGGCATGCCGTAGATCGGCGAGGTCTTGTCCTCTTCGGCGGCCGGATTGGTGACGTCGTTGGCGCCGATCACGAAGGCGATGTCGGCCTGCGCGAATTCGGAGTTGATGTCCTCGAGCTCGAACACCTCGTCATAGGGCACGTTGGCTTCGGCCAGCAGCACGTTCATGTGGCCGGGCATGCGGCCCGCGACCGGGTGAATGGCGTATTTCACCTCGACGCCTTCCTTCTTCAGGACGTCGCCCATTTCGCGTAGCGCATGCTGAGCCTGCGCCACCGCCATGCCGTAGCCGGGCACGATGATGACCTTCTGCGCGTTCTTCATGATGAAGGCCGCATCGTCGGCCGAGCCGAGCTTGGCCGGCTTCTGCTCGCCGCCGCCACCGCCGGCCGCCGCGGTCTCGCCGCCGAAGCCGCCGAGGATGACCGAGATGAAGGAGCGGTTCATCGCGTGGCACATGATGTAGGACAGGATCGCGCCGCTTGATCCCACCAGCGCGCCGGTGATGATCAGCGCGGAATTGCCGAGGGTAAAGCCGATGCCGGCCGCGGCCCAGCCCGAGTACGAGTTCAGCATCGAAATCACGACCGGCATGTCGGCGCCGCCGATCGGGATGATCATGAGGACGCCGAGCGCCAGCGCGATGATGACGATCAGCCAGAAGTCAAGCGCGCTGCCCGACATCACCAGCCCGACGATGAAGACGACGAGGGCGACCGCGAGCGCGATGTTGATGATGTGACGGAACGGCAGGATGATCGGCGCGCCGCTCATGCGCGCGGACAGCTTCAGGAACGCGATCACCGAACCGGTGAAGGTCAGCGCGCCGATGGCGACGCCGAGCGACATTTCGACCAGGCTCTGCGGATGAATGTTGCCGGGGCTGCCGATGTCGAAGGCCTCCGGCGCGTAGAACGCGCCGGCGGCGACCAGCACCGCGGCCATGCCGACCAGCGAATGGAAGGCGGCGACCAGTTCCGGCATCGAGGTCATCGGCACGCGGCGCGCGATCACCGCGCCGACGCTGCCGCCGATCGCGATGCCAAGGATCACCAGGATCCAGGCGAGGCCGTCCGCCGGCGGATGGCTGGCCAGCGTGGTGGCGACCGCGATCGCCATGCCGATCATGCCGAAGAAATTGCCCTGCCGCGATGAGGCGGGGCTGGACAGCCCGCGCAGTGACAGGATGAACAGCACACCCGCCACGAGATACAGAACTGCAGCCAGATTGGCGTTCATCTCAGGTCCCCTTTGTCTTTGTCACCCCGAGGTGCACGCCGCTCACTTCACCTTCTTCTTGTACATCGCCAGCATGCGCTGGGTGACAAGGAAGCCGCCGAAGATATTCACGCAGGCAAAAATGAGCGCGATGAAGCCGAAGCCGCGCGCCCAGCCTGAGCCGCTCGAAATCATGCCGACGCCGACCGCGAGCAGCGCGCCGACCACGATCACCGAGGAGATCGCATTGGTCACGCTCATCAGCGGTGTATGCAACGCCGGGGTCACCGACCACACCACGAAATAGCCGACGAAGACGGCGAGAACGAAGATCGACAGCCGGAAGACGAAGGGATCGACGACCTGTGCAATATGCTCCATGACGGCTCTCCTTACGCTTTCGGCTGGAAATTCGGGTGGATGACGGCGCCGTCTCGGGTCAGCGCGGTCGCCTTGACGAGTTCGTCGTCCCAGTTCACGGCCAGCGCCTTGCTGGTCTTGTCGACCATCGTCTCGATGAAGTTGAACAAATTGCGCGCGTAGAGGCTGGAGGCCGACGCCGCGACGCGGCCGGCGACGTTGGTGTAGCCGACGATCTTGATGCCATCGACCTCGGCGACCTCGCCCGCCTTGACGCCTTCGACATTGCCGCCGCGTTCGACGGCGAGATCGACCAGCACCGACCCTGGCTTCATCGACTTGACCATCTCGGCCGTGACGAGCCTCGGCGCAGGCCGGCCCGGAATCAGCGCGGTGGTGATCACGATGTCCTGCTTCTTGATGTGCTCGGCGGTGAGCGCGGCCTGCTTGGCCTGATACTCTTTCGACATTTCCTTGGCGTAGCCGCCGGCGGTCTGCGCGTTCTTGAATTCCTCGTCCTCGACGGCGAGGAATTTCGCGCCGAGCGATTCGACCTGCTCCTTGGTGGCGGGCCGGACGTCGGTCGCGGTGACGACGGCGCCGAGACGGCGCGCGGTCGCGATCGCCTGAAGGCCGGCGACGCCGACACCCATCACGAACACTTTGGCGGCGGGCACCGTGCCGGCCGCGGTCATCATCATCGGGAAGGCGCGTCCGAAGGCCTCGGCGCCCTCGATCACGGCGCGGTAGCCGGCAAGGTTGGCCTGCGAGGACAGCACGTCCATCACCTGCGCGCGCGTGATGCGCGGCATCAATTCCATCGCGAAGGCGGAGACGCCGGCATCGGCGATCGTCTTCAGCGCGGCCTCGTTGCCGTAGGGGTCCATGATAGCGATGACGAGCGCGCCGCGCTTGTACTGCGCCAACTCGGAGGCTTCAGGGCGCTTCACCTTGATGATGATGTCGGCGTCCTTCAGCGCGTCGGCGCTGACGGTGGCGCCCACGGCGGTGAATTCGGAGTCCGGCAGGCCCGACTTGAGGCCGGCGCCCGGCTCGATGGCGATCTCGGCGCCTAACGCCTTGAACTTCTTCACCGTATCCGGCGAAGCGGCGACCCGCGGCTCCGACGGATCGATTTCCTTGGCAACGGCGATCTTCATAGGCCCTCCGGCGACGCGGGAAGAAGCGCGCACGCGAACTTAGCGTTACTCCCGCAACGTTGGATACCGGTTTTCAATCCGGCTTGATTGCAAATTTTATGGGCACCGACGACGCTGGCGGTGCTGCAGGCGGTGGATCAGGTCAGGAAGATCGCCATCAGGATCACGATAAGCGCGACCGAGACCGTGCCGTACTTCACCAGCGTGATGAAGCCCTCGTAGGTCTGCTCGTGGGCAACGTAGTCGTTGCCGTCGGCGGTGCTGTACGCCACTTCGCTATGGTCAGCCATGAATTGTCCCCAGTCGAAAGTCGAATTTCACGGCTGGGATACCGCAAACTTCCGGGTAGGGCAACGGCAGGCAGGCGCGGTTTCCCGGCAAATCGGGTCATTTGGAATTCCAATTGGCGGGAAAGCTCGGCGCGAGAGCCGCTCAGCCTTGATCGATCATGGTGCCCGTGGCGGTCGCGGCCTGTCGCGGCAACGCCGGAAGACCGAGCGCCTCGCGGACCGCATCGACCACCGGATCTCCTCCCTTGGTGAAGTTCGCGGTCCGTCGTCCTGTTCCCGAGCCGACGGACACCGGAAGCTCGCCGTTGAGGAAACCATGGGTCATGTGGAAACCGAGCGCGCGGTAGACCTCGAACTGTTCCTCCGAGAAGAACTGATCGCCCGTCGCTTCATGCGGGAAGGTGTCGTTGCGTCGGGCAAAGTCGCAGATGTAGTCGTTCTCGTCGCCGGTGAGCGAGGATTTGATGTAGATGAGATAGCCGTTCTGCTCGGCGCCGTAATCGATGACGCCGATGGCGACGTGGACGTGATCCTGCGAAGCGTCGTCCGCCTTGTCCTGCGCCGTCAACTCGGTCTTCCGGTCGGCATTGCGCGCCATCAGCGCGCGCGTGCGATCGCGAATAGGTTGCCATGGCAGGTTGATCCGGACGCCGAGATCGATGCGGGCGTAACGCTGCAACGTCATCAGAGAGCTGAAATTCATCGGCGCATCGGCTTCCGCATCGACCGCGATGATCACCTTGCAGCGCCGGCGCAACAATTCGTAGACACCGAGATTCTCGATATGCCCCCCGTCGGTCAGGTAGACCGCGTCCGCATTCTCGTAGAGCCGGCCCGAGATTTCCGACCATAGATACAGTGTCGAGCGATGCTGCGGCCGCTCCCGATCGTCGACATATTGTGGATTCTTCAGCCAATAGCCGAGCCGTACATTCAAGAGCGCGAGCGTCGGCGTCAGCGGCCTGATCGAGTTCGATCCCATATTGGACGAGGCGGCGGCTCCTGAAATGGCCATCGCGGTCGCAAGATCGAGTCCGCTTTCTTTCTGCTCGAGCTTGGCGGTGTCGCAATAGCCGGTCGCCTCGCTGCCGGACCATACCGGCGAGAACAGAAAGAAATCCGCATTGCGGCCGCGCCGGTTGGCATAATCCGAGCCCTGGATGTTGAGCGCAGCATTGATCAGATGGTAGGGCGCCGCCAGCTGATAGGTCCTTGTCCCGTCCTGTGCGGTCTCTCTCGGGCACAAATCGCTCAGCTTGAGGTCGAGTTCGGGGAAATCGCGCCCCTGATCGAGGCTCGGGACGTCCTTGGCCATACGCCGCTTGGGCATGTCGGGGCGGAAAAGAAAGGCCTTGCTCAGCCGGTCGCGATACAGCCTGTGCAACGAATTGGCATTCGGCCGCATGATGAGCGATACGATCAATAAGACGAGCGCGACGGTAAAATACAATCCCCCCATCGGCAGGTTGATGTTGTTGGAAATCCTGTAATAGCCGAGCAGCGTCATCGACCAATGGTCGGGATTGGGATCGCCGAACGGCTTCGCTGCGGCCAGCAGCCAATGCGGGATGTGCGAGGCCACGTCGACCTTCGCCGGAGCCGCAACGATTGCGCCGTCCTTGCTGGCAATCTCGGCCGACAATGTCTTGGCTTCCGAGTTGAACTGAACCTTGCCGGACAGGCTGGCAGGCGCGGCTTCGACCGGCCCGGTCATGGGATCCGCGCTCCAACCGCTGACATCGCACTGCCGGCTATTGGCGCCAACCGCCTTGTCGTTCGCGATGCCCCAGAAGCAAAGATAGAGATAGCCGATCCAGATCAGCAGCGGCAGCGCCAACCCTGCGATCCAGACTGCCGCCTTGGCGACATAGGCAAGGATGCGGGAGGTGAGATCCGACGCACCCGCGCCCTTCAAAAGACCGCCCAGTTGCTGCCGGAACACCGTCACGAGAGCTGCAATCGGCGTGGTGACCGCTGCAAGTGACTTGACCCACCCAACCACAACACCGGCAACCAGTCCCGCCGCCTGATCGGTCCCGCTGCCCTCGGCCACGCCAAACATCTGCGCAATCATGAAGGGCTGGAATTCGAAGAAGGCGATCGCACCAACCAGCACCAGATAAGTCGCACCCATGGTCGGCAGATGGCCACGGAACTCCTGGAGACGATCGTCCGGCAGGAACGAGCGCCGCAGCGCCCACAGCAGGAACAGCAAGAGGCCCAACAGCGTCGCGGAAAGCGTGAGCGCAAAATGCGCGATCGGAAAGTAGTGCGCGGCGTTGCAGATCAGGCCCATGACGAGCGAGATGCCGACGAGATAAGTAAAGAACTCGCGGCGATTGACCGGCCAAATCATGCGATGAATCACGCCGACGATCAGAAAGACAACTGCGAGAAAGGCACCGGCCAGAGAGAATCCGAACGTCTTTATGACCGGATAATTGCCGATGAAGGAAAAGACCTGTCCGTCAAGAACGTTGACGCCGAACAGATTGGGCGCATAGAGGCACGACCTTGCCGGATTCGAGATGATTGTCAGCGCGACGAGCAGAAGAACCACCGGCAGCACGAAGCCAACATTAGCGACAAGCCCGCGGACGACGATGGCAATGCCGGTCAGCAGGTCGCGCGCACCGGCCGGAATCAGATAGTTGGAATAGTTCCTGATATGGCCCACGGCCTGCGTGTCGCTGATTTCGCTTGCACGGTCAGTCGAGCCGGGAAGCGGCTGCTCGCCAAAGACGAACCTGTTCGCCGCGGTCATCGTCGCGCTGAGCGAGCTGCCGATATAGCCGCCGCCAGAGACCGTCGAGAGATAGTCGATGCGCTTGATCAGTTCGTAATGATTGAGGGCCTGCAATACGCCAAGACATATGGCGGACGAACGGATGCCGCCGCCGGACAGCGCGAGCCCGACGACGTCGTTGACGTCGCGCTTTGCCGGGATGACGGGAACGAAAGGTTTCCCGGAATCGGGCGAAGAACCCTCGCGAGGGCCTGCGTCGAGCCCCTTGATGCGGTCGGCTTCCAACGCCGCGCGCCGGCTGTTGATGGCCGCGAATTCGGTCTCGATGATCCGGCTGAACTGGGTGGACCACCCCGTTTCATCGTTTGCCGCCGTCAAGTTCGGCTCAAAGACTTCCGTCTGCCGATCGCTTTCGCTGGCCACGTCCGCCTCCCCAGCGCCTCGCACAATCAATTAAAAATTGCACACGAAGGAATTAGTACGCAGAAGATTAGTCTACGGGCGCAGGCGAACGTTCAACTTCCTCCCGAAGCATTTCGAGGCCACCAGCCTAGCATGCTGCGGCTGCGAGATGGCCGAATGAGCCGCTACAGTTCCGTCGGAGACCCGCTTCCGTTGACGGACCCTTCGCGAGGTCCCATCCACACCGCTCCGACGTAGGATCGACAGCGCCGCCTTCAGCCCATCGCTTCCAGCTCGTCGATCATCCCAGCGATGACGCTCAGGCCGCCATCCCAGAACTTTGGATCCTTGGCATCGAGCCCGAACGGGCGCAGCAGTTCGGAATAATGCTTGGTGCCGCCGGCGGCGAGCATGTCGAGATAGCGTTCAGCGAATCCCTCGGCCGCATTCTCGTAGACGGCGTAGAGCGAGTTCACGAGACAATCGCCGAACGCATAGGCGTAGACGTAGAACGGCGAATGGATGAAATGCGGGATGTACATCCAGTAGTTCTCGTAGCCCGCTTTGATTTCGATTGCCGGCCCGAGGCTCTCGCCCTGCACCGAGAGCCAGATCTCGCCGAGCCGCGTCGCGGTGAGCTCGCCGTTCTTGCGTTCGGTGTGGACCGCGCGCTCGAAGGAATAGAACGCGATCTGTCGCACCACGGTGTTGATCATGTCCTCGACCTTGCCGGCGAGCAGCGCCTGGCGCTGCTTCGCGCTCCTGGTCTGCGCCAGCAGCCGCCGGAAGGTCAGCATCTCGCCGAACACGCTCGCGGTCTCCGCCAGCGTCAGCGGCGTCGGCGCCATCAACGCGCCGTTCCCGGCGGCCAAGACCTGATGCACGCCGTGGCCGAGCTCGTGGGCGAGCGTCATCACGTCGCGCGGCTTGCCCTGGTAGTTCATCAGCACGTAGGGGTGCGCGGACGGCGTGGTCGGATGCGAGAACGCGCCGGGCGCCTTGCCCGGACGCACCGGCGCGTCGATCCAGCGGTCTGTGAAGAAGCGCTCGGCGATGTCAGCCATCTTTGGCGAGAAGCCGCGATAGGCGGTAAGCACCATGTTTCGCGCGTCGCCCCAGCCGATCACGTCGGTCGCCGCAAAAGGCAGCGGCGCGTTGCGGTCCCAATAGGCCAGGCGCTTCCTGCCGAACCAGCGTGCCTTCAGCGCGTAATAGCGATGCGACAATTTTGGATAGGCCGCACGCACCGAGGCGACCAGCGCATCCACCACCTCGCGCTCGACGCGGTTGTTCAGATGCCGGGAATCCGCGACGTCCTTGAAACCGCGCCAGCTGTCGGAGATGTCCTTGTCCTTGGCCAGAGTGTTCGTGATCAGCGCAAAGGTGCGCTCATTGGCCTTGAAGGTCTTTGCGAGCGCCTCCGCCGCAGCCTTGCGCTTGGCGCCGTCGCGGTCCTGCAACAGATTGAGCGTCGGCTCGATCGCGAGCTCCTTGGGCCCGACCTTGAAGCGCAGGCCCGAGATGGTCTGGTCGAACAGCCGGTTGAAGGCGGAATATCCGGTCTGCGCCTTCTCCAGGAAGAGCTGCTCGAGCTTGTCGTCGAGCTGGTACGGCTTCTCCTTGCGCAGATCCTCGATCCAGGGACGGTAGTGCGCGAGCTCGGTGGCCTGCATCGCGCGGTTCAAAATATCGTCATCGACGCGATTGAGCTCGAGCGCGAAGAACAGCAGATGCGTCGATGCCGCCGTCAGGCGCTCGGAAACGTCGCCGTAAAACTTTGAAATCTTGGGGTCCACGCTGTCGCCGGCATGGACGAGACCGGCATAGGAGCCGAGACGGCCGGCGAGGTCGTCGATCGCCTCATAGCGTCGCACGGCTTCAGCGAGCCATTTTCCGCCATCTTCCTTTGCTGTTCCTGTTGCGAGCTTGCCCTTGTAGTCCGTCTCGAACGCGACGCAATCGGCATCCATCTTTGCGAGATCGCGCGCCACTTCCGGCGCATCGATCCCGGAATAGAGGTCGGCGAGGTTCCACTCCGGAAGCTTGCCGGTCTTGCTCGCAGGCTTGACGAGTGAAGGCTTGGCGAGTGAACGCTTGGAGGGTTTTGCCTTGGCTGCGGATGTCTTGGTGTTCGGCTTGCGGAGAGCGGGCTTGCTAGCGGCGGACTTCTTAACTGCAGACTTGGAGCGCGAATTCATTGTGTGGGAAACCTGTGTTCAACAATCGCGACGGCGGGCGGGGGCATCAGGATTTAACAGTGCGTTAATCGGCTTCGGCCAGAGTGCCCCGATTCGAGACAGATAGTAGTAGCGTGCGGGGAACACCATGGCTGCCAGTATTTTGATCGCCGACGACGACGCTGTAGCCCGCCGGCTGGTCGAAAACATGGTGCAGAAATGCGGCTATGAGACGATCGTGGTGGACTCCGGCGACGCGGCGATTGCCGCCCTCACCGCCCCTGACGCGGCCATCGACGGCGTCATCCTCGATCTCGTGATGCCCGGCCTCGACGGCATGGGCGTGCTGGCGAAAATCCGCGAAGCGGGTCTCAGCATCCCCGTCATCGTGCAGACGGCCCATGGTGGCATCGACAATGTGATCTCGGCGATGCGCGCGGGCGCGGCCGATTTCGTGGTCAAGCCGGTCGGCCTCGAGCGGCTCCAGGTCTCCCTTCGCAACGCGCTCAATTCGTCCGCGCTCAAGGGCGAATTGCAGCGCATCCGTCACAGCCGCGAGGGGCGGCTGACCTTCTCCGACATCATCACCCGCGCCGAGGCGATGGCGGGCGTGATGCGCGCGGCGCAGAAAGCAACAAACTCATCGATCCCGGTGCTGATCGAGGGCGAGTCCGGGGTCGGCAAGGAGATGTTCGCGCGCGCCATCCATGGCAGCGGCGAGCGCAAGGCAAAGCCGTTCGTCGCGGTCAATTGCGGCGCGATCCCCGACAACCTCGTCGAGTCCATCCTGTTCGGTCACGAGAAGGGTGCCTTCACCGGCGCCACCGAACGCCACACCGGCAAGTTCGTCGAAGCCCATGGCGGCACGCTGTTCCTGGACGAGGTCAGCGAGCTGCCGCTGAGCGCGCAGGTCAAGCTGCTTCGCGCGCTCCAGGAAGGCGCGGTCGAAGCGGTCGGCGGCCGCAGACCCGTGAAGGTCGACGTCCGCATCATCTCGGCGACCAACCGCAGGCTGCTTGAGCGGGTCAAGCAGGGCCACTTCCGGGAAGATTTGTTCTATCGCCTGCATGTGCTGCCGCTCACGATCCCATCGCTGCGCGCCCGGCGTGAGGACATTCCGCATCTGCTCAGGCATTTCCTGGCCCGCTTTGCCGCCGAGGAGAACCGCCCCATCACCGGCATCAGCGGCGAGGCCGTTGCGCACCTTGCCCAGCTCGATTGGCCCGGCAACATCCGCCAGCTCGAAAACGCGGTCTATCGCGCCGTGGTGATGAGCGAGGGCGACCAGCTTGGCCTCGACGACTTCCCCCTGATCGCCTCGCAGCCGCATCCGGGAACAGACATTCCGACCGCGCCGCTAATGCTGGAGCCAATCGCGGCCCCCTCCGTCGTGTCGGGTAACGACATACCGATCGCACCGCTGCCGCAAGCGGGTGCTCTCTCCATGCTGACCGCGACCGGCGACGTCCGGCCGCTGGAGGACATCGAGAACGAGATCATCCGTTTCGCGATCTCGCATTACCGCGGGCAGATGTCCGAGGTCGCCCGCCGCCTCAAAATCGGCCGGTCCACCCTCTACCGCAAACTCGATGAGGCCGGGGTTCCCGGTCATGGCGGCAAAAGCGGTGAGGAGACGCACTGAGCCTGACGCGAACGGAGGTTCGTCCGGGCGGAGCGATACGACTGTAAGCCGTTCGTACGACGACGGAATTCGACTGCGATTTGAACCGTGACTTGGAAGTGACAGACACAGGGAAAAGCGCGTGGCAGAAGAGCACAATCCGTTGCCAAGAGGCTTGCTTGAAGTCAGTTTGTCGTGAGTTGTCCCGGGTAGCGCTGGCTGCGAAATCGGGGCCTGTATATCGTCTGCGTAGGATTCGTTGCGTGCAGGCGTGCAACTTTCGAGAGGCCGGCGCGGTTTAGCCGAAGCTCAATAGGCGATAACGAAGCTGTTCCACGGGGGACAGTTCACCCGAGGGGTGCGACACAATGCGTGACTGTTTGAACCACCGTGCAGGCTTTGACCGTGTCTTGATGACGGTCGCGGCGACCTTCCTCACGGTATCGGCCAGCTCGGCCCTGGCGCAGGATCAGGCGCGCAGCAGCGCTGCCGAGCTCGCGATCGAAGCCGCGATCCCGCGCCCCGAACCCGCAAACGTCCCGCCCCCGACCGCATCCGACATCAAGCTCGACACCACCGCCACGGTTCAGGACTCGGCAAAAGAGCCGGTCAAGGAACCCGTGAAGGCCGAAGCCGCTCCCGCGCCGGACAAGGTCGAGACCAAGCCTTCCGACGTCGCCACCACGCCGGCGACCGAGGCGCCGAAGAGCGAGACGGCGAAGACCGAACCTGCCAAGGCCGACACGGCGACAACGCCGGCCGCGCCCGCCACCGCTGCGGCTCCGTCCTCGGAGCCGGTGAAGGCCGCGAGCAACGTTCCCGCGGCCGACCAGCCGGTCGCCGACAAGCTCAAGGACATCATCGGCGCCAAGACTTCGCGCTATTTCGACCGCAAGAACGAGCGCGCGGCGATCGAGAAGTTTTACGGTGCACGCGACTTCGCGCCGGTCTGGACCCAGGCCGGCAGCCTGACCGCTGCGGCCAAGGGCGTGATCGCGCGGCTGAAAGACGCGGCGTCCGACGGTCTCAATCCCGCCGATTACCCGCTGCCGGACTTCGCAGCCGCCACGACAC
Organism: Bradyrhizobium sp. Kon37; assembly: GCF_055807535.1. Lineage (NCBI taxonomy): Bacteria > Pseudomonadati > Pseudomonadota > Alphaproteobacteria > Hyphomicrobiales > Nitrobacteraceae > Bradyrhizobium > Bradyrhizobium sp. Kon37. The sequence continues at coordinate 87,398 of NZ_JBVVOY010000006.1, read as the reverse complement.
CCGATACGCTTGCCGATGCCGAGCTCAAGCTCACCGCCAGCATGTTCGACTATGCGCGCCAGGCCCAGAGCGGCCGCATGCACTGGTCGCAGGTCAGCGGCGACATCCTCTATCCCGAGCATCCGGTCGATCCGAACGAGGTGCTCGCCAAGGTCACGACGGCGGCGGACGCCTCCGCGGCGCTCGACAGCTACAATCCGCCGCAGAAGCTCTACAAGGAGCTGAAGGCGAAGCTCGCTGAGCTCCGCGGCCAGGGCAACGGCCCGGCGATCGAGATCGCCGATGGTCCGACGCTGAAATACACCCCGGCCGGCAAGAAGCAGGCTGAAATCGTCGTTGAAGATCCGCGCGTGCCGCAGCTGCGCGCCAAGCTCGGCATCACTGAGAACGCCAGCGACACCCGCTATGACGCGGCGGTCGCAGAAGCCGTGCGCAAGTTCCAGAACAGCGCCGAGCTCAAGGCGACCGGCATCCTCGACGACAAGACGGTCAAGGCGATCAACACCCCGAAGCGCGACAAGCAGATCGACGTGGTGCTGGTGAACATGGAGCGCTGGCGCTGGCTGCCGCGCGACCTGGGCGTGCCCTCGCTCGGCGACGCCTACGTCATCCTCAACATTCCCGACTACACGCTGAAGGTGATGCAGCGCGGCCAGCAGGTCTGGACCACCCGCGTCGTCACCGGCAAGCCCGGTACGCATGCGACCCCGCTGCTCACCGAGACGATGAAGTACATCACGGTCAATCCGACCTGGAACGTGCCGCCGTCGATCGTCTACAACGAATATCTGCCGGCACTTCAGCAGGACCCGACCGTGCTCCAGCGCATGGGCCTCAAGCTCGAGCAGAACCGCGACGGCTCCGTGCACATCTCGCAGCCGCCCGGTGAAGCCAATGCGCTTGGCCGCATCCGCTTCAATTTCCCGAACAAGTTCCTGGTCTATCAGCACGACACGCCGGACAAGAACCTGTTCGCCCGGGACGAACGCGCCTTCAGCCACGGCTGCATGCGCGTGCAGAACCCGGATCAGTACGCGTCGGTCCTGCTCAACATCGCGATGCCGAACGAGAAGTACACGCCGGAACGCGTCCGCAGCATGTACGGGAAGAGCGAGATCGACCTGAAATTCCCGACCCCGATCCCGGTCAACATCACCTATCAGACTGCATTCGTGGACGATGGCGGCAAGCTGCAATTCCGCAAGGACGTCTATGGCCGCGACGCGACCATGATCAACATCCTGAAGAACGGTCGCGGCAAGGATCTCGAGAACGTCGTCGCGCACTCCCAGCCAAGCTATTCACGCCCGGCAACGACGCTGCCGAACGGCGTCCTGGCGGCCAATGGCGGCTCGTCCGGCCCGAATTTCTTCGAGCGCCTGTTCGGAGCGCCGACCCCGCCGCCGGCCCCGGTCGGTCGCCGGCCGCCGCAGCAGCAGCGGGTGTTCACCCGCTGAGCCAGGCCGCCCTGGGTCTGATTTCCTGAAATTCCGCAGTAAAATCAGCGACTTCATCCTCTGGATGGGGTCGCTTAACGTTAACCATTCTCCACCTGACCTCGGGCAGCGGGCGTTTTTTTGCCACACTCACCCGGTTAGGTTCGCGATCTGACTTGGTTTGGGGGCGGGAAGGTCAACGTCGAATTAACCTTCTCGCTTTAACAAAGCGTTCACCCTCTTTCGCGCGCTACCGGGGTTAGCGGGAGAGTCCATTTTGAACGCTCGTCGACTGGGTGGGCTCTAACGTGCTGACTGGTATTGCACGCCAATTTGCTGTGCTGTCGTTGTCCCATGCGGGAGTGAAGGCCGGATCACGGATCGGCCTCGCTGCCGTATTGCTGCTTGCTGCCGCGGGTTCAGTTCATAACGCCGCCGCGCTGAACGAGACCAAGACGCTCTCCTTCCACCACACCCATTCCGGCGAAGACCTCACCGTCACCTTCAAGCGCGACGGGCGCTACGACGAAGCGGCGCTGAAGCAGCTCAACCACTTCCTGCGCGACTGGCGCAGCCAGGACGAGACGGTCATGGACCGTCACCTCTTCGACATCCTCTGGGAAGTCTATCGCGACGTCGACGGCAAGCAGCCGATCCAGATCATCTCGGCCTACCGCTCGCCCGCCACCAACTCCATGCTCCGCCGCCGCTCCTCCGGCGTGGCGCGCTTCAGCCAGCACATGCTGGGGCATGCGATGGATTTCTACATCCCGAACGTGCCGCTGGAGCAGATCCGCTTCGCCGGCCTGCGCCTCCAGCGCGGCGGCGTCGGCTTCTATCCGACCTCCGGCTCGCCGTTCGTACATCTGGACACCGGCAGCATCCGGCATTGGCCGCGCATGACGCATGACCAGCTCGCCCGGGTCTTCCCGGACGGACGCACCGTCCATGTCCCGACCGACGGCACGCCGCTGAAGGGCTATGAGCTCGCCAAGGCCGAGATCGAGCGGCGCGGCAGCGGCGAGGATTCCGGCAGCAAGTCGAATTTCTTTGCCGCCCTGTTCAAGGGCAAGCCGGCTCCGGCCGCCGCGAGCAACGACGAGGATGACGAGGGCGCGCCCGCTCCGGCCGCGAAGCCTGTCGCGCCGACCGTGGTCGCCGCCGCGACCAAGCCGGCCGATCCGGTGCCGACGCCACGCGCCAAGCCGTCAGTCGCAGCGACGATCCAGCTCGCCTCGGCCGATGCGCAGATCGTCGCGCTGCCCAAGCCGAAGCCGGCGCCCGTAGCTGACAAGCCGGCCGCCGGCAAATCTGCTGACGCCAAGCCCGAGACGCCCGCCGATATCATCAATGCCCGTGGCTTCTGGGATGCCCCGGCTACGCCGCAGCAGGCGACGCCGGCCCAGATTGCCGCGCTGAAGGCCCGGCAGGCGCTTGCCGCCGCCACCGATCCGCAGCCGACCGCGAGCGTGTCCAGCGCCGCCTATCAGGCCCTGGCCTACGCGCCGGCGTCCGCCTCCCCGGTCGACCGCGCCAATGTCGTCGCCGCCTCCGCGCCGATCCCGCGCTCCGCCCGTCCCACCGCCGCGTCGCGCAACCTTGCGCCCGCGACCGAGATCAACACGGTGGTCGGCAAGCGCATCGATGGCTTGGTCGCAACCGCGACCCGGCTCTCCGCAGCCAAGGGCGAAAGCATCTGGCTCAAGATCGTGATGCTGTCGCCGAGCGCCAGCCGCGCGATGTCGGTCACGCTGATGGGCGAGCTCGACACGGCCGCAATGCGCGCCTACTTCGTCAAGCCGCAATCCGTGATCGCCATGGGTTTTGCCGACGATCCGATGCAGGGCCTGTCCTGCGACAGTTTCTCGGGCACCGCCACCGCCAAGCTCGAGACGACGTCGTTCGTCATGCGGACGGCTTCGCTGCGCTGAGGTCTTCGCGCGCCGCTAACGCTTCTTCCTTCGTCGATCCAGATGATACGTCAACGCCAGCGACAGGCAGACCGATAGGTCCTGCTTCGGCAGCTTGCCCGACACCGGCAACAGCAGCGCCCTGGTCTGCCGATATTCGAACTGATCGGGAAAGCGTTCGCGAAAGGTATCGACCAGCGTCGTCTTGCAGTTGAACAGAATCGCGGCGTGCGCGGAGTCCTTCAGGCGGCCGAGCCGGATCGTGCTGCCACTGCCGGTCTCTTCGGTGAGATAAGCGGGCTCGCCCCATTTCAACGTTTCGGTGAGACGGCCGATGCCTTCATGCGCCGCGGCGGTCGCGAAGATCAGCTCGCGCACCCAAAGCATGCGCTTGCCGATCGACGCCGGAAAAGCGTCGTAGGCACGGCTTACCTCGCGCGGCAGCGGCGGCGCAGTCACCGCGGTCTCCTTCGATCGACATGGTGTCGCCCTGGCGAAAGCCAGGACGACACCGATAAGCTCAGATCATTCCCAGTGCCTGCATGTAGGTCTCGAGGATCGTCTCGGCCTCGGCGCGCTCGTTCGGGTCCTGCTTGCGCATGCGCACGATGGTGCGCAGCGCCTTGACGTCGTAGCCATTGCCCTTGGCCTCGGCGAAGACGTCGCGGATGTCGTCGGAGATCGCCTTCTTCTCTTCCTCCAGCCGCTCGATGCGCTCGATGATGGACTTGAGCTGGTCCTTGGCAAATTTCGTCGCGGGCTCGTCGTCGCGGACGGCGGCGGAGGTGGCCATCTTGGTACTCCCAATGGAACTGGCAAAACGAGGTGACGCCGGCATCCTCACCGCGCGTGCTGGTTAGACCCTTAGGGTTCGGACCTCTCGGGTTCAAGGCAGCATCGCGCTCGTCCACAGCGCGCCCACACCTTCCTACGATGCGTCGAAGAAAGCTGTTGTGTGATGCGACTCAAGGCACTGTGCAGCAGGCTGCCGGCGAGGCCGTTCAGTGCCCGGGATGAACCTTCTTCATGGCATCGAGCTGCTCAGGCGTGGCCGCGCCCTGGTATTTCGACTTCCACGCCTCGTAAGGCATGCCATAGACGGCTTCCCGGCTCTCGTCCTTACTCAAGGCGACGCCTTGGGCGTCGGCGGCGTCCTTGAGCCAGTTGGACAGGCAGTTGCGGCAGAAGCCTGCGAGATTCATCAGGTCGATGTTCTGGACGTCTGTCCGCGTCTTCAAATGATCGACCAGGCGCCGGAAAGCGGCAGCCTCGAGTTCCGTTCTGGTTTTGTCGTCGATTGCCATGGCTGGATCCCTCGGCTTTGCGAAATTGGCTGTGACCTGGATGGGTCACCCTTACGAGATCAGGTGGGGCCTGTCACAGATTTTGCCATATCGCGGCGCACACGGGCGCGAAACCGGCTTCGGGCAGTTCCCGGGCCCTACGCCAAATCGTCAATGATCTGATATAGCTTCCGCGACAATGATCGCCGAATCTCCCCGCTCCCCCCTTCGCCTGCTCGCCCGGTTGGTCCCGGTGCTGGTGGTTGGCTTGCTATGTTTCTGGGCTAGCCCAGCCTCGGCCGATTTCCGGCTCTGCAACAACACGTCGAGCCGGGTCGGCATCGCGCTCGGCTACAAGGATGCCGAGGGCTGGACCACCGAGGGCTGGTGGAACATCTCCTCCCGTTCCTGCGAGACCCTGCTGCGGGGAACGTTGGTGGCCCGTTTCTATTACATCTACGCCATCGACTATGACCGCGGCGGCGAATGGTCGGGCCAGGCCTTCATGTGCTCGCGCGACAAGGAGTTCACCATCCGCGGCACCGAGGATTGCCTCGCGCGCGGCTATGACCGGACCGGCTATTTCGAGGTCGATACCGGCGAGCAGCGGGCCTGGACCGTGCAGCTCACCGATGCCAACGAGCAGCCGTCAAAACAGCAGCGCGTACCCGGTCTCCCCGGCCCGGTTGGCCCGGGGGTTCCGGGTTTGCCCAATGGCCCGCCCGGTGGTACGCCCCCCGCCGCGCCTGGCCTCCCGCCAGCTCCCTCGCCCCCGTCTGGAAATAAGCCATGAGGCGTCTTCGCCGTATCAAGATTCTCGCGACTCTGGGACCTGCTTCTTCGGACCTCGCGATGATCCGCCGCCTGTTCGAGGCCGGCGCCGACCTGTTCCGCATCAACATGAGCCACACCCCGCATGACAAGATGCGCGAGCTCGTGGCGACGATCCGCAACGTCGAGAGCAGCTATGGCAGGCCGATCGGCATTCTGGTCGATCTCCAGGGGCCAAAGCTCCGGCTCGGTGCCTTCGCCGAAGGCGCGGTCCAGCTCCAGAACGGCCAGACCTTCACGCTCGATTCCGACAAGACGCCGGGCGACACCACCCGTGTCCAGCTCCCGCATCCGGAGATCCTGGCCGCGCTGCGGCCGGGCCATTCGCTGCTGCTCGACGACGGCAAGGTGCGGCTGATCGCCGAGGAGACCTCGAAAGATCACGCGGTGACGCGCGTCGTGGTCGGCGGCCGGATGTCCGACCGCAAGGGCGTCAGCCTGCCCGACACCGACCTGCCGGTCTCGGCGATGACGCCGAAGGACCGCGCCGATCTCGAAGCGGCGCTGGTCACCGGCGTCGACTGGATCGCGCTGTCCTTCGTGCAGCGCGCCGACGACGTGCTCGAGGCCAAGAAGATGATCCGCGGCCGTGCGGCAGTGATGGCCAAGATCGAGAAGCCGCAGGCGATCGATCGCCTCGCCGACATCATCGACGCCTCCGACGCCCTGATGGTGGCGCGCGGCGACCTCGGCGTCGAGCTGCCGCTGGAACGCGTGCCGAGCCTGCAGAAGCAGATGACACGCATGGCGCGGCGCGCCGGCAAGCCGGTGGTGATCGCGACCCAGATGCTGGAATCGATGATCCAGTCGCCGGTGCCGACCCGCGCCGAAGTCTCCGACGTCGCCACAGCCGTCTACGAAGGTGCCGACGCCATCATGCTGTCGGCGGAATCGGCGGCCGGCAAATTCCCGGTCGAGGCCGTCTCGACCATGAACCGCATCGGCGAGGAGGTCGAGCGCGACCCGATCTATCGCTCCGTCATCACGGCACAGCGGCCCGCCCCGGAAGCCACCGCCGGCGATGCCATCGCTGACGCCGCGCGGCAGATCGCCGAGACGCTCGACCTGCCGGCCCTGATCTGCTGGACCAGCTCGGGATCGACCGCCGTGCGGGTGGCGCGCGAGCGGCCGAAGCCGCCGATCGTGGCGATCACGCCGAACGTCGCGGCGGGACGCCGGCTGTCGGTCGTCTGGGGCATACATTGTGTGGTGGCGGAAGATGCGCGCGACCAGGACGACATGGTGAGCCGCGCCGGCCAGATCGCGTTCCGCGACGGCTTAGTCCGGGCGGGCCAGCGCGTGATCATCGTCGCCGGCGTGCCGCTCGGCATCCCCGGCACCACCAACATGGTGCGCATCGCCTCGGTCGGCCCCGAGGGCGAAGCGAATATCTAGGCCCGCTAACACGCGGCAAACAAAAATGTCGAAAACAACCCCATGCACAGTAGCCGGCGGGTCCGGCGCATGTGCTGGGGTTTTTCGCAAAGGCGAGCTCTGGCAATGGCCTGGGCGCGATCAGGTCCGCCGGTCGATCAGGCTGACGTTTTAGGCCCCAACCAGCGCTTTCGCCGCCGGCAGCAGCGTCTGCTGTACGACGAGACCCCTGGCGCGAGCGTCCATGACGCCGACCGCGCGGAGCGCCAAAAGCGTCACGGTCTGCACGGCATCGCGCATCCTGGCGGGATCGTCGAGATTGTCCGGCGCAAGCGGTCCGACCAGGGCCTCGTGCAGGGCGCCGAGCAGCGCGGTGGCGGCGAGCGCGGTGTCCTGCGCCGGCAGGTGGCCGGCGCGCACGGCGGCGTCGATCCGCGAGGCCATCTCGCCTGCGATCTCGCGCCGGCTGGCGAGACGTGAAGCGCTGACATCGACATCGACCGGCTCGGCCAGGATGCCCCAGGCGAGCCTGCGCTGTGACAGGGTATGCACCGCCACGGTGGTCACCGCCGCCGCCAGCGCCGAAGACGGCCCCGGCGCCGCATCGGCGGCTCGCCGGATCGCCGTGAGCTCGTCGCGGGAGACTTCGGCGATCAATTCGGAGATCAAATCGGCCTTGGATGGGAAGTAGCGGTAGACCGTACCCGCAGCGACGCTTGCGCGAAGCGCGACCGGCGCAATCTGCACCGCCGCCATCCCGCCTTCCGCCGCCGCCTCCCGCGCCGCCGCCAGTATCGCACTGCGCCGGGCCGCAAGGCGCTTCACCACTTGATGCGTCCGCCGATAAACCATGGCGCGCTTCCTGTCCCCAGCATCCGGTCCGGCGCAAAGCTCGACCGCATGCTTTTTCGCTGATCTTCGCCCAAATCGCCCTCAAGAACTGAACAACTATTCAGGGCGGAACACAAGACGCAAATGAGCATATGCGCGCGACGCAAACTTCGACGCGAGGAGAGCAGGTAAACGCATTCTTGCTTGGCGCGGCCGCGGTATGACGATCCGGTTTACCTCAACTTAAAAGCGATCATGCTCAGGTTGCCGATGCTTGCGCGCTGCTGCGTGCTGTCGTTTCAGCCCCGAGAGTCCGATGTCGATTTCCATGACAAGCAGCGTGCCCGTCCGCGGTGTTGCGCGCTGGCTTCTGCCGTTCTGCATCGCCGCCGGCGTCTACCTGTTCTTCCTGGGCATCGGCGACATCATGCTGCGGGATACCGATACGCTGTGGCAGATCAAGATCGGGCAGTGGATTCTCGAACACCGCGCCCTGCCCTACACCGACATCTATTCCTTCACGCGAGCCGGCGAGCCCTGGATCTCGAGCTCCTGGCTATCACAAGTCCTGTTCGCGCTGGCTTACGAGCCGTCGAACTGGTCGGGGGCAGTTATCCTGACGTCGCTCGCGATCGGAGCGACGGCGGCGATTTTCGTCTACTTGCTTGAGCCCTATCTGGAGCCTGTGCGCGCCTTTCTGCTCGTCACCCCGCTCCTCTTCATGTCGATGGGCCACTTTCTCGCCCGCCCGCACATGCTGGCACTGCCTGTCATGCTGGCCTTCGTCGGCGGGCTGCTGGCGGCCGCCGATCGGCGCACCGCGCCCTCGTGGCTATTGCTTCCCTTGATGGCGCTATGGGCCAATCTTCACGGCGGCTTCGTCATGGGGCTGGCGCTGATTGGACCCATCGGCCTCGATGCGATCGCGTCCACCGATCGCAAGGACCGCTTTGCACTGGCGTCGCGCTGGGCCTTGTTCGGGCTTGCTGCGCTTGCCGCAAGCTGCTGCACGCCCTATGGCTGGAATACGCCGCTCGCATCGGCGAAAATCCTCAGCCTAGGCAAGTTGCTCTCGCAGATCTCGGAGTGGATGCCCGCTGATTTCAGCTCGTTCGACTTGTTTGGTGCCAGCCTGCTCGGATTGATCGCCCTCGGCTACTACAAAGGATTGGTGCTGCCGTGGACCCGCATTCTTCTGCTGCTCGGCCTGGTCTGGGCGGCACTCAACCACGTCAGAAACATCGAGGTCTTTGCGTTGCTGACCCCGCTCGTGCTGGCGAAACCGTTGAGCGAACAATTGGGCGCGGCCAGAGCGGTCGTGCTCGCACGGGCTGAAGCACGGCCGTCCTTTGTAGTGACCGCGATCGCCGCGCTCGTGATCGTTGCGACCAGCTGGAGTATCACGCGGTCCTATGCCACGCCGACGCGGTATGCCTTTATCGGCAATCCGACCCCTCGGGCTGCAGTCGACCTGCTCGAGCAGCGGCACGCGCAACGCATCTTCAGCACCGCGCCGATCGGGAGCTATCTGATCTTCCGCAATATCAAGACCTTCATCGATGGCCGTGCCGAGCTGTATGGAGAGCAGTTCGTGCTTGACTATTTCGACGCCATCGAGGGCAAGAACGCGGAGACTCTGCTGCGTCTGCTTGATACCTACCAGATCGACGCCACACTGCTGAACGGATCGACTCCCGCCGCAAGGATCATGGACCACGTGCCGGGCTGGAAGCGGCTCTACGCGGATGACCTTGCCGTCATCCACGTCCGCGACGACGCACCGGCGAAACCACCCTCATCACCGTGAACCACGGATCAGGCGTTTAACCGTCGCGGACTCGCATGGACGCGACGGCTTCGGCGAAGAAAGGACTTCGCTAGAACAAGACTTTGCTGGAACAAGTCTTGGCCGGAACAAGACTTGGCACGAAAGGCTTGGCACAAAAGGCTTGGCACAAAAGAAAAGAGCCTTGTCCGGGACAAGGCTCTTTCTACTCTTGGTTCGTTCAGTCTTACTTGAGGCTGGACGAGATCGAGTTGAACTTGGCGTTCAACGTGGAGCCCAGGTTATTGACGACAGTGATGATCGCCAGCGCGATACCGGCGGCGATCAGACCGTATTCAATGGCGGTGGCGCCGGATTCATCTTTCGCGAAATTCGCAACGAGGTTCTTCATAAAGAGCTCCAAATGAGTACACGAGGCTACAACTGATCTGGTCTGTTTGGGCTTCCCAGCGCCGCTCGACCATGAAACCGAACGTAGTGGCAAAGAATTGCGCCGCAGTTAATTCGACTGCGGAAACACAGAGCGGTTTGCGTGTATCCGCCGATGGTAAACCAAAATCTAAAACGATCCGTTAAATTGTCGAGACATCAAGCCAGCCCGGCATCCCCGGTTTACCCGGAATTATGCCCGCCGTGGTCCAATGTCGATCGCTCGGCACCCCGACAAAACAACAGGACGACGAGGCGGCATGTCCCTTTCCTTTGCCAACAGCATCACGGTGCAAGGTCGTGCGCGAGCCCTGGTGCCGCTGTGCGTCGGTGCGGGCGCCTATCTCTTCTTCATGTATGTCGGCGACACGCTGCTTCAGGACTCCGACTCGTTCTGGCAGATCAAGATCGGACGATGGATCCTCGATCACGGCGCCATGCCGTACACGGACATCTATTCCTTCACGCGGACGGGCGCGCCGTGGATTTCGACGTCGTGGCTGTCGCAGGTACTGTTCGCTCTCTCCTATGCGCAATTGGGCTGGGCAGGTCCCGTTATCCTCACCGCGACGGGAGTCGCGCTCACGGCCGCGATCTTCGTCTATCTGCTCGACCTGCAGATCGAGGCACCGCGCGCAGTGCTGTTTGCGATGCTGGCCCTGCTGCTGTCGCTGCATCACGTCCTGGCGCGTCCGCATATCCTGGCGCTGCCTGTCATGGTGGCGTGGGTCGGCCTGTTGATGGCGGCCGCCGACCGCAGGAGCGCGCCGTCCTGGTACTGGCTGCCGCTGATGGCGCTGTGGGCGAACTTGCATGGCGGCTTCGTGCTCGGTCTGGCGCTGATCGGTCCGATTTCGCTCGAGGCCGTCGAGCACGCCGAGAAAGGACGGCGGCTGCAGCTGTTCCTGCGCTGGGTGCTATTCGGCATCGGCGCATTGGTCGCGAGCTGCTGTACGCCGTACGGCTGGAGAACGCTGCTGGGCGCCAGCAATATCTTGGGCCTGGGCGAGTTGCTCTCGCTGATCTTCGAATGGATGCCGGCGAACTTTGCCACCTTCTCCTCGTTCGAAGGCGCCCTGCTCGGTCTGATCGCGTTCGGCTATTATCGCGGCCTCGTGCTCTCGGCGCCCAGGATCTTCCTGATCCTGTTCCTGACCTGGAGCGCGCTGACCCACGTCAGGAGCATCGAGGCGTTCGCGTTCCTGGTGCCGCTGGTGCTGGCAAAACCGCTGGGCCAGCTGGCTTCGCGCCCGCAGCCGGACGCAACCGGTGCCGACCGCTGGCCGGCCCGCTATGTCACCGCGCTTGGCGCGCTGATGATCGTCGCCGCGAGCTGGACCTCGACCTCGCTTTACATGCAGCATCACCACTTCACCTTCACCATGACGCAGACTCCGGTCGCGGCAGTCGACTTGCTCGAACAACGCAAGGTCCAGCGCGTCTTCAACGCCTATCAGTTCGGCGGCTATCTGATTTCGCGCGACATCCCTGTTTACGTCGACGGCCGAGCCGAGCTCTATGGCGAGAATTTCGTCATGGACTTCTTCAAGGCGACCGAGGGCAAGAAGCCCGAGCTGCTTCCGCGGCTGCTCGACGAATACAAGATCGACGCAACGCTATTGGCCGCCGACGCGGCCGGACCGCAGATCCTGGACATGCTCAAGGGCTGGAAGCGGATCTATACGGACGATATCGCAGTGATCCATGTTCGGGACAATGCGGCTGCGACGCCGCCGAAGTGAAAACGTAGCTCCCGTGAATGGGACGTCCGCTTCAAAGGGTGAAGCAGACTTGAACAGGCACTCGGGCCACTTCGCCGCTGACCCGAGGCGGACGATGCGTGATGCCGATGCCGCGCACTCGCCTCGCCGTCACTTAATGGGAAAATTGAGCAGCGAGGAAACTCCGCATCTCCTGGACTGACTGGGCGGCCGCGGTGGGATCATATTTGAGCCAATGTCCGAGATATTCCCTGCCGTCGGCGAAGGCCGGGGAATTAAAGGCGTGATAGGCACCGGGATAGACGATCAATTTTACGGGTGCTCCCCTGTCGGCCCGCCGCTTCATCCAACGCTCGCAGTCCGTCGCGGGCGTCCAGTCATCGAGTTCGCCGATCATGATCAATGCAGGAACGATGAGTTCCTCGGAAGCGACGCCGCAAAGCGGGTAGTAGGCCACGGCGGCCTTGAACTTTCGATCCCGGGGGACGTCAAAGATTTCCGCCTGATGGTTCGACGCCAACTGCAGCGCAACCATTGCACCCTGCGAATATCCAATAACCGCGATACGGTGAGAATCGACGAAGGGAAGATTGGAAAGATAGGATAGCGCGCCTAAAGCATCACCTTGGCGGGTAAGCAGCAGACCCGGCGTCACCTGGGTGCAGGCGTTCTTGATGCCACGGGTCGCAAAGCTATCCAGCATAAGCGACACATAGCCCCGCGCGTTGTACGTTCGGGCGTCTTCCGAAAGTCCATCGCATCCGTGGAGATACACAATGGCGGAAAATGGGCCGTCGCCCTCAGGTTTCGACAGGTACCCCTCAATCGTTTCAGACGCTGCTTTCGGCGTTTCGCCACGTTCGCGCGCCAGGCGCTGTTGGAGTTGGCCGACGTGAACGGAAGCACTTTCGAACCTGACCAATTCTCCCGCCAAGGTGGCGGCGTTGGTGGAAAGGTATGCAACGAACACCGCTACACCGAGACATGCTTTGGCTCGTGTAACCATTTCCTTCCCTCCGTTTCCCGAACGGAGTCAACGTAGCAGGCTCATGTCCGCCCATCCACACCGTAAGTCTATGAACTGCACGGACACTTATGGCCGGCGCAAACGAACGAACGCCTGTCCTCATGTCGCCTTTCGGGGGTGGACTGGAAATGGTCGACGCGCGGCCAAACGATGCGAATGGCCCGTGGTCGACGCGCCAAGGCGAGTTGCCGCTCCTCGCTTCCGAGGGCGTAGCAGACATAGCAAGCGTTCGCGGGCTGATCGGGGTTTCAGTATCCGTCTCGGCGCTTTGAATTGGGCGTCCAGGAAGTCAAACCTTCCCCGATCGAGAGAGATGATCCGAGTTCCGGACTCGCATTGGTTCGACCAAAAAGCCGATCCCTCATCAATCATCAATTGCCCGTTTGCAGTTCGCCGAAGCGCTCCCAGCTCTTGCCATTGAAGCGCATGAACTGCATCTGGTCGACCGGGACATGGTCGGTGGTGCCGGTACTGACCTTGATGCCGGGCAGCAGCATCGGCAATTCGAGATCGCGGATCGCAAACGCCTGCTTGAGGATGTTCTCGGTCGACAGATCATTGCCGCAGGCTTTCAGCACCGCCTCCAGCGCCATGGCGCTGTTGTAGGCGTTGACGTAATTGGTGTCGTGCTGGTCGGCCTCCGGCAAATATCTGGTCATGAACTCGCGCCAGCCCCTGACGCCGGCATCGTCCTTCCAGGCGGGATCGTCGGGGTCCTTCACGTAAGCGGTGGAGAGGATGCCGGTGCCGGCTTCCAGTCCCGCAGGCTCCATCACCGTCGAAACCCACACCGCAACGTTAGACAGGAACGTCATGGGCCGCCAGCCGATCTCGAAGGATTTGCGGATCGCTTGCGCCGCGAATTTCGGCGTCGCCGCGATCACGAATACATCGGCGCCCGAGGCCTTGAGCTTCACGATCTGGGAATCGATGGTCGGGTCCTGGATCTCGTAGGTCGCGCCCGTGACGACGCTATCGTATTTCTCGCCGAGCACGTCCTTCAGCCCGGCGAGATAGTCGCGGCCGTAATCGTCGTTCTGCGAGATAACGGCGAACTTCGCGTTCGGATTCTTCGCCAGCGCGTAACGCGCATAGAGCCGCGCTTCATAGCGGAACGGCGCCTGCACGCCCATCGTCGCCTGCGGATATTGCGCGACGTCGGCGAATTTCGAGGCGCCGGAGCCGATGAAGAGCTGCGGCACGTTCTTGGACTGGAGGTATTTCGCGATCGCCGTGTTGTGGGCGGTACCGATCGAGGAGAAGATCAGCGCCACCTCGTCGCTCTCCACCAGCCTGCGGGTCTGCTCGACCGATTTCGGCGGCGCGTAGCTGTCGTCGAGCGAGATCAGATTGACCTTGCGGCCGTTGATGCCGCCCTTCTCGTTCAGCATCTTGAAATAGCCGACCTCGCCCTTGCCGAGCGCCCCGAAGGCCGACACCGGCCCGCTATAGGGCATGGTCTGGCCGATTCTGATCTCGGTCGCGGTGACGCCGCGCATTTCCGCGGCGGCGGATGGAGCGGACGGGAATGAGACTATCAGGAACGATACGGCGCCAAGCGCGCCCAATGCCCTCGCAAAGCGCATCGGCTTGCCCTCCCCTTTGTCTGCGCGGTCGAGCCGCACCTTTATTTGAGGAGAGCATGCCACGACATCACCGCAGACTCCAATGGCCATGAGTCGCGAGGATCGGAGAGCCAGCAAAGGTAAGGGTGCCACCAACGGCGGCGCCCCAGAGATGGTCGGCACTGCGCAAGGGCGGCTTTGCGCACCTACCTGTTCGTCGCGAGACGCTCAGTTGCCCACGTTCGAAAAGCACCACCCAACAAAAAACGCGGCGTTTCCGCCGCGTTTTTCAATTCAATCTGCCGTACGCGATTACGCCTGCGGCTGCGGCTCCAGGCCGGGATCCGGATCGGGCCGCGGGCGCGACTTGCCGGCCGGAGGCACGGCGGAGGCGCGCGGCGTGGTCGGCTCGAGCACAGATTCGCGGTTCGGCTTCTTGCCCTTGAGCAGGTCGATGATCTCGTCGCCGGAGAGCGTCTCGAATTCGAGCAGGCCCTTGGCGAGAGCTTCGAGATCGGCGCGCTTCTCGGTGAGAATACGCGTCGCTTCGTTGTAGCCTTCTTCGACGAAACGTCGGATCTCGGTGTCGATCTTCTGAACCGTCGCTTCCGATGCGTTCTGGGTGCGCGACACCGACATGCCCAGGAAAACCTCGTCCTGGTTCTCGCCATAGGACACGGTGCCGAGCGCCTCGGACAGGCCCCAGCGCGTCACCATCATGCGCGCCAGACGCGTCGCCTGCTCGATGTCCGACGACGCACCCGAAGTCACCTTCTCGCGGCCGAAGATCAGTTCTTCGGCGACGCGGCCGCCCATCATGATGGCAAGGCGCGAGGTCATCTGCTCCAGCGACATCGACAGCTTGTCACGCTCGGGCAGCTGCATGACCATACCCAGCGCACGGCCGCGCGGAATGATGGTCGCCTTGTGGATCGGGTCGGTCGCGACGACGTTGAGGCCGACGATGGCGTGGCCGCCCTCGTGATAGGCCGTCAGCAGCTTCTCTTCCTCGGTCATCACGAGCGACTTGCGCTCGGCGCCCATCATCACCTTGTCCTTGGCTTCCTCGAACTCGGCCTGGGTCACCATCCGCTTGTTGCGGCGGGCGGCGGTGAGCGCGGCTTCGTTGACGAGGTTCATCAGGTCGGCACCGGAGAAACCCGGGGTGCCGCGCGCGATGGTCTTGAGGTTGATATCCGGCGCCAGCGGCACCTTGCGGACGTGGACCTTGAGGATCTGCTCGCGGCCGACGACGTCAGGGTTCGGCACCACGACCTGACGGTCGAAGCGGCCGGGACGCAGCAGCGCGGGATCGAGCACGTCGGGACGGTTGGTCGCGGCGATCAGGATCACACCCTCATTGGCCTCGAAGCCGTCCATCTCGACCAGCAACTGGTTCAGCGTCTGCTCGCGCTCGTCATTGCCGCCGCCGAGGCCGGCGCCACGGTGACGACCGACGGCGTCGATTTCGTCGATGAAGATGATGCAGGGCGCGTTCTTCTTGGCCTGCTCGAACATGTCGCGGACGCGGCTGGCGCCGACGCCGACGAACATCTCGACGAAGTCCGAACCCGAAATGGTGAAGAACGGCACGTTGGCTTCGCCCGCGACCGCACGCGCGATCAGGGTCTTGCCGGTGCCGGGAGGGCCGACCAGCAGCACGCCGCGCGGAATGCGGCCGCCGAGGCGCTGGAATTTGCCGGGGTCGCGCAGAAATTCGACGATCTCCTGCAGGTCCTGCTTGGCCTCGTCGACGCCCGCAACGTCCTCGAAGGTGACGCGGCCATGCGCTTCAGTCAGCATTTTTGCGCGCGACTTGCCGAAGCCCATCGCCTTGCCGGCGCCGCCCTGCATCTGCCGCGACAGGAAGATCCACACGCCGATTAGCGCGATGAAGGGCAGCCAGGAGACCAGCAGCGAGACGAACCACGGCACGTTGTCGCCGGGCGGCTTCGCGGTGATCTGCACCTTGCTGTCATAGAGGCGCTTCACGAGCGTCGGATCGCTCGGCGCATAGGTCTGGAAGCTCGAGCCGTTGGTGAAGGTGCCGTGAATGTCCGGCCCCTGGATCACGACGTCGCGCACATTGCCGCGGTCAACCTCGCTCAGGAGCTGGGAGAAGGCGATGTCCTGCGAGGAGGCGCGCTGACCCGGATTCTGGAAGAGCGTGAACAACGCCAACAGCAGCAGGACAATGATGACCCAGAGGGCGAAATTGCGCAGATTGGCGTTCATCGATCTTCCTTCGTGGTCGCGCGGATCGCGGCCTGAGCCTTGGGCAGTTATTTGGGCAGCGCGAGGAAATCCCCAAGGAATCCTCTCGGTTAGACGGATACAATCTAGGTGTCGCTCCGGTCGCTGCCAAGGGAACGAGATGGGACTATTTAGCCCATCTTAGTCCGATTCCCGCTGAAATAATGGCGCCCGGATCCGGGTTTTTCCTGCCTGGTTAAGGTGTCCTCACGGCGCGGTCTCGAAACGGCCGGTGCGATGATCCGCCCTTATCCAGCCTTATCCACGCTTGCGCCGGGCCGGCGCCGGCGCGATGCGGATCCGTCCCCCGGCAAGGCTGATCAAGGCCCCCGCAAGCGTCTGCTTCAGGGCCGGCCGGCCATTTGCGGGTGCGCGCGCGGCAATGGCCTGATCGAGCACGGCCAGGAGGGATTCGACCTTGCCGAGTTCCGCCGGTCCCTCATGCCCGAACGCGTTGATGGCCCGCAGCAGGATCCGCAGCCGGACCTCCTCCGGCAGGGCGGCAAACATGGGGGCCTCGAAGCTTCGAACGCCGGCCTGCGGCGCATCGCCGCGATCCCGCAAACGGAGGAAGCGCTCGGCTCCATCGGTCAGCACCTCGACGGCCGCATTGGCGCGCGCCAACCTTGCCGCGAGCCGGGCCAGGCTGCGGGCATCACCGCCCTCCGCCGCGAGCTGCGGCAGCAGCGCACGCAGCCGCGGCCGGGTAAAGGCAGCGTCGTGGTTGGTGGGATCGTCGGCAAAGCCGATCTTCGCCCGCTTCAAGGTCGCGATCAGCTGCGACTTCGGGACATCGAGCAGTGGACGCGCAAGAACGACGCCGTCGCGCTCGGTGAGACGGGCCATCGCCGACAGCCCGGCCAATCCGCTGCCGCGGACAAGCCGCATCAACAGGGTCTCGGCCTGGTCGTCGCGGGTGTGGGCGGTCAGCACGTGGCTCGCACCGGCGATGCGCGCGGCCTGCACGAGCAGGCGGTAGCGGGCTTCGCGCGCGGCGGCCGGCAATCCCGTTTTCGGCTTGGCGCCGCGCCAGCGCAGGGTCCGATGCGGCAAGCCAAGCCCGGTCGCCAGACGCTTGACCTCGCGCGCCTCGCGCGCCGCCTCCGGCCGCAAGCCGTGGTCGATGGTGACGACGGTGAGACGCGGGCCGCGCGCAAGGCTGCGGTGCCAGCGCGCCGCAAGCCACATCAGCGCGACCGAGTCGGGCCCGCCGGAGACCGCGAGCAACAGTCCCTGCGCGCCTTTCAGGCCTGCGAAGAGGCGCTTGGCCTCACGCGCCGAGATCGGGGAATTGTCCTCTGACATGACGCTGCAATCGTCCGCGGATGGACCGAATGTTTAGCGCAGCGCCATCAATCTTGTCAGGATCAATCGCTCCGGGGTCAGCACTTCACGCGCTTCTGCTCGCGGTCGACCGCGGCTTTGACGCCGGCGGAAGCGCGCGGATATTTGCGGCCGACTTCGCCGAAGGCGGCGCACGCGGCCTCTTTCTCCTTCAGCGCGGCCAGCGACTGGCCGAGCCGCAGCAGGGCGTCCGGCGCCTTGGCGGATTTGTCGTATTTGGTGGTGACGGCGAGGAAGGCTTCCGCGGAGTCGCGATATTGCTGGCGCTGGAAATAGCTCTCGCCGAGCCAGTATTGCGCGTCGCCGAGCAACGGGTCGCTCGGATATTTCTGCGAGAAGTTCTTCATGGTCTGTTCGGCCAGCGCATAGTCCTTGCGCTGCATGTAGCCGATGCCGAGGTCGAATTCGTCGCGCGGCGTGGCCGAGGGCGGCAGGGTCGTCAGCGCCGGGGCGCCTGCCGGCGCGGGAGAGCCGGATGGGGCCGGCGGATAGCCGGGCTGCGCAGCCTGGGGTGCGGTCGCCTGCGGATAGCGAGCGCCGCTGTTGCCGAGATCAAGCGGTTCGCCGGCGCCACGGCCGCCGGGCGCGCCGCTCGGGGCACCTGCAGGCATCGGTTGCTGCCCGCCGCCGAGCGCGCGCGGCGCACCCGGCGCATTCGGGCTCTGGTTCGGGTCGAAGGCATCGCCGCGGCGGCGCATGCCCGGCGCGCCGGGCGCAGGCTGCTCCTGAACGATCGGTGCCGGAGAGGCGATCTGCGGCTGCTCGTAATTCGGCTGGGCCGCTTGCTGGTGCGGCGGCTGCTGGCGATAGGCCGGCGCGGCTTGCGCGGGCGGCATGGCCGCGACATTGGGCTGGACCGGCGTCTGGCCGGGCGCAGCTTGCGCGCCGCCCTCGAGCGCTCGCAGCCGCTCTTCGAGCTGGCGGTTGCGATACTGCAGCTCTTCATTCTGGCCGGTGAGCTGGCGCAACTGGTTCTCCAGCCGCTCGATCCGCATCTCGGGATCTGCATCGTCCGACTGTGCGAGGGCGGGCGAGCACAAAGAGAGCAGCGCGGCGATCGCCACGGTGCCGGTGAAGACCTTAAATCTGGATGACATCTTGCCCTGACGACGAAAGCGAAATGGCCTGCGACCGAACATTCGACGCGCCACACATTGAAGGGGAGTACGCCAAAACTGTGACTGAAACAAAGGGGTTTCCGTCACAGATCGCTGAAACGAAACCGGCGCCCGAGAGGGCGCCGGCATAATCGGTTTCTGAAGATGAACGGCGCCTGAGTGTCAGGAGCTCGCGTTCAGCACGGTGACGGCGCGCCGGTTCTGGGACCAGCAGGAGATGTCGTTGCAAACGGCCACCGGCCGCTCCTTGCCGTACGAGATCGTGCGCATGCGGTTCGGATCGATGCCGCGCGAGGCGAGGAACGAACGCACCGACTGGGCGCGGCGGGCGCCGAGCGCGATGTTGTATTCGCGGGTGCCGCGTTCGTCGGCATGACCTTCGACGGTGAAGCTGTAGCGCGGATAGCTCTGGAGCCACTGCGCCTGCTTCTCCAGCGTCACGATCGCCTGCGGGGTCAGATCGGTCTGGTCGCTTTCGAAGAACACGCGGTCGCCGACATTGACGACGAAGTCTTGCTGACTGCCTGGCGTCGCCGCGTTGGCCATCGCATCCGTGGCAGCGTTCTTGTTGGCGCAGGCACCCATCGACAACGCGACGGCAAGCACCGCGGCCAGCTTCAATCCCTGGAGGATGCGCATAGGATGTTTCATTCCGGAGCCTCCACGCTCACGTTTCGTCCACTGCTGTCCGGTCTACAGGGGGTTGGTTAAGCGAACGTTCCGTCAACCTTGATGGAACCTTGCCACAGCCGGTCAAATGCCCCCAACCAGCGAAAAGCAACCGTCATGGTTAATGGGTTGTAAATGTGGCGCGACGGTGAAGGCAAGCCGCGCCGACCGGCAAAAACGCCGGCGTTTGCTGGAATTTTAGGCTCGTGGCGTGGAGATCCAGTCGAGACCCTCGGCCCAGACCTGGGGCCTAGCGGGCAGAACCAGTCGCCGAGGCGACGTCCGGGGTCCGCTGCGTCGCCAGCGACACTGGGCGCGGGGCCGCCTGGCGCGGGCTGCTGCGTTGAAACAACATGCGCCGCTCGAAAGCGCTGGAGCGCATGATCGGAAAGCGCGTCAGCACCTTTTCCCGCTGGTTCCGGAAATCGGACGCCATCAGCACGGCCTTCTTGGTGGGCCAGCCCGGAAACCCGCGCGGCTCCGGTGAAATGGTCTCGTGCAGGAAGATGCGACGATAAAACGCCTGATGATCGGTCCGGATCATGGCCAGCCCGGTGTCGGCGTTGAAATGATCGCAAGCCACAAAAGCCAGCCGCACCGTCAGATAGGGCAGCTCCGGAAAACGCTGGTGCTTTTCGGGATCGGCAACAAACCGGCATGGATCGATGAGAACTTCGCCGCGGTCGAGGCGGGGATGCAGGACGTCGCCAAACACTTCGGTCGTGTAGGACATCCGCCAGTCGGACGTTAGGACGTGAATGCGAACGGAGCTGCAGAGCTCTCCATCGACATAGACCCCGAAATTCCAGGTGTTGGGCGCATCGTCGAAGCGATCGGTCACGCGCCGCGACTCCGACGGCTCGATCAGTCCGGCGTGCAGATAGGCCCGGTACCGCATCAGATAGAGGTTGTCTCGGTCCTCGGGAGTTTCGATCAGGCGGTAATCGATGCGGTCAAACAGAGCGGCTCCCCGCGGAAGGAGCACCGTTTGCGGTTCAGCTCCAGACGTCATCCAGTACCCCTACACTCCAAAGCAACTTCTGCGAGTGTGACGAGATTAATGGTTCATTAACGGAATTGCAAAGGCTTAGAAACGTTAGGGTTAACCTTTGCGGCCCGCAAAAACACGGGGCGCGCACAAGAGCCAAGGCGTTGAAGGAGCAGGCAGTGAAAGATCAGGCGATCGATCGCGAGGACACCATGACGATCTGGTCCTCAGCCCCGCGACGGCCATGCGAGGCATTGAGCAATTGGCGAATCCGGACTGCCGGCACCGGCCGGCTGAACAGATAGCCCTGCCCTTCGGTCACGGTGCCGTCGGCGCTGATCAGCTCGAGCTGATCATTGGTCTCGATGCCCTCGACCACGACCGCCATGCCGAGATCGGCCGACAGCCGCGCCACGCCGCGCAGCAGCGTCAGCGGCCGGTCGGCGTCGATGCCTTCGAGGAAGGAGCGGTCGATCTTCACCTTCTGCATCGGGAAATTGTGCAGGTAGCTGAGGCTCGAATAGCCGGTGCCGAAATCATCCAGCGAAATGCGCACGCCGATCGCATGCAATTGCGACAGGATGTCGTGCGTGAGCTGGGTATTGCGCAACAGCGAGGATTCGGTGATCTCGATCTCCAGCCGATGCGCCGGGAGCCCCGAAACCTCGAGTGCGTAGCGGATTTCACTCAAGACGTCGCGCTGGTGGAATTGCTGCGGCGAGAAGTTGACGGCGACGTTGACGCCCTCCGGCCATTTCATGCATTCCATGCAGGCGCGGCGCAGGATCCAGCGGCCGAGATCGACGATCAGCCCCATGTCCTCGGCGACCGGGATGATGTCGACCGGCGAGACCGTGCCGCGCACCGGATGATTCCAGCGCAGCAGCGCCTCGCACGTCGTGATCTTGCCGGACTTCAGATTGACCAGCGGCTGGTAGAACAGCTCGAATTCCTCGTTGGCCAGCGCCTTGCGCAGGTCGAGCTCGAGGATGCGGCGCGCCTCGACGGTCGCCGCCATCTCGTCGCGGAAGAAGCAGAAGGTGCCGCGGCCGTCGGCCTTGGCCCGGTACAGCGCCATGTCGGCGTTCTTGAGCAGCGTGTCCGCGCTGACGCCCTCCGGCGAGGTCAACGCGATGCCGACGCTGGCGCCGATCTCGACCAGATGATTGTCGATGCGGTAGCGCTCGCTCAGCCGTTCGACGATCCGGCGCGCCAGCGCGGCGGCGTCCTCCGGCGAGGAGATGTTCTCCTGGAACACGACGAATTCGTCACCGCCGAAGCGGGCGACGAAATCCTCGGGGCGCAGCATCTCGCGCAGACGGTTGGCGACCGCGCACAGCAGCTGGTCGCCGCAGGGATGGCCGAGCGTGTCGTTGACCTGCTTGAACTGGTCGAGATCGACGAACAGCAGCGCGGACAGGCGCTCGGCGTCGTGCGAGATCGCCAGCAGCCTTTCGATCTCATCGCGGAAATGAACGCGGTTGGGGAGCGCGGTGAGGTCGTCGTAGCGCGCCAGATGCGTAATCTTGGCTTCGGCGCTGCGACGGTCGGTAATGTCCTCGAGCAGCACCACTGCGCCGCCGTCAGCCATTGGCTGGACAGTCCAGGACAACGACCGGTTTCGCTGCGTGTCGGGATCGGCGGTGATGATCTCCTTGGCTTGCGAACTCTCGATGTCCGCGACGATCCGCTCGCCGCTGCCAGCCGAGATCGATCCGGCGCTGACGCACGCCGCGACGATGTCACGCGCGTTGATGCCGCGTTGCGCGAGACCTTCCGGCAGGTTCATCATTGCGCCGAAGCGGTGGTTCATGACCGCCAGCTGTCCGTCGACGCGGAACATGCAGAGGCCGTGCGGCATGTTGTTCAACGCCGTATCGAACTGGCCGGCGAGCGCGGCTTCACGTTCCCGAGCCACGACCGCACCCATGAAGATTCGGTGCAGATTCACCGAGAGCTGCATGATCGCCATCAGGAACGCGCCGCTGACCAGCGCCATCGCGATGTAGTAGGGCGTTCCACGCAGCGCCAAGGCAAGCACGGCCGGACCGAAAATCAGCACGGCCTGGAGGTGGAAGATCGCAGGCCGGCCATATGCCCTGCCCGCGCCGCCCGCCGCGATTCCGGTGGTGACCGACAAGGCGATCATGTGGGCCACGGCGTCGTCCGTGGCTAACAGGGCGGTAGCGCACCAGATGCCTATCGCAGCCGCCTGGATCTTTGCCCCGATCTGATAGCGCTTCTGCCAGCGTGCGGCCGCCTCGACGGTCATGACCGCCTGACGTGCCTGATAGAGGCGCAGGTCGATCGCGCGCGCGGACCCGGCCAGCACAAGAAGTGCGACGCACGCCCAGATCAGCGGCTCTCCCGTCCTCAGGGCGGTGAGGGCCGCACCGATCGACACGAAAATGAGTCCGGCCAGCAAGGGGCCCGGCGCTTCGAACAGCGAATCGATTTGCGCCGCCGAAGTTTTCGGCGGCCGCTGTTCCGGCTCTCCGCTCTGACTTGCAAACTGCATCTGGTGTTTACGCGCGTCCTGTCTGGAGCGCAGTTTTACCGATCCGGTATGAAGTCTTTCTGAGGGAACATCGTTAAAGTCGAGTTGTTTTGAGTGACCAATAGTCGAAATACATCAATAGAAACAAACCCATGGGAAAAGTTTGCCGAGTGCAACCTTAAAGAACAATTATCGCGGGGAAACATCTGGCAAAGTTTTCGGAAAAGGCGCGCGGTCAAATCATCGCGCGCCGCGGGCAGCGGCTAGCCCGATGTCGAGGACAATAGCGGCGACCATGCCGGGTCGGAAGCGAAGCCCGGCGTCGGCACCTTCAGCTCGTTGCGCCCAGATATGTCGACGGAGAACAGCGACGGCCCGCCGCTGCCGCCGGGATCGCGGAAGAACATCAGCACGCGGCCGTTCGGCGAGAAGGTCGGACCTTCGTTGTGGTAGCCGGAGGTGAGGAGCCGCTCGCCGGAGCCGTCCGGCTTCATCACGCCGATCGAGAACTGCCCGCCGCCTTGCCTGGTGAAGGCGATGTAATCGCCGCGCGGCGACCACACCGGCGTCGAATAGGTGGCGTTGTTGTCGTCCTTGGAGAAGGAGATGCGCTGCGCCGCTCCGCCGCCCGCGGCCATGACATAGATCTGCGATCTGCCGCCGCGATCGGACTCGAAGCAGATGCGGGCGCCGTCCGGGGAGTAGGACGGAGAGGTGTCGATCGCGGGCGTGTCGGTGAGGCGCGTCGTCGAGCGCGAGCGCAGATCCATCACGAACAGGTTGGAATTGCCGCCCTGCTGCAGGCTCATGATGACGCGCTGGCCGTCCGGCGAGAACCTCGGGGCAAAGGTCATGCCCGGGAAGTTGCCGACGATCTCGCGCTGGCCGGTCTCGATGTTGAACAGGTAGACCTTCGGATCGCCCTGGCCAAACTCCATATAGGTGATCTCTTGCGAGTTCGGCGAGAAGCGCGGCGTCAGCACGAGGTCGGAGCCGCGGGTCAGATAGCGCACATTGGCGCCGTCCTGGTCCATCATCGCGAGCCGCTTGACGCGGCGCTCCTTCGGCCCGGTCTCGTCGACGAACACCACGCGGCTGTCGAAATAGCCCTTCTCGCCGGTCAGCTTCTCATAGATCTGGTCGGAGATGATGTGGGCGATGCGGCGCCAATATTCCGGCGAGGTGAAATATTGCTGGCCGGCGAGCTGCTGGCCGGTGACCACGTCCCACAAGCGGAATTCGGCCTTGAGGCGTCCGTCCGGCTGCCGCGTCATGCGCCCGGTGACGAGGGCCTGCGCGTTGAGGGTCTTCCAGTTCTCGAATTGCGGCGCGACGTCGATGTTGCTGATGCGCTCGATGAAGGCGGCCTGGTCGACCGGCGCGAACAGGCCCGAGCGCTTCAGATTGTTGGTGATGACCTGGGTGACGCCGTTGCCAACGTCGCCGTCGGCCGGCGAGCCCGGCACAAAATTGGTGATCGCGATCGGAATCGGCCGAAACTCGGTGGGATCGATGCGGAGCCGTCCCTGCGGCTGCTGGGCGAAGGCTTGTCCGCCCCCCAGCATCGCGAGTGTCGATCCGGTCAGGGTCATGAAGCGGCGGCGGTTCATCGAGCGAACGTCATTCATCGCAAAATTCTTTTGTTCGGATGTCACAACATGTCTTTCAGGCCGAAAGTCATCGGAATGAGCTTCCAGCTCTCGTATTGCTGCTTCGGCATGAACGAATAGACCTGGCACTGCACGATGGCGCGTCTGGCACTCTCCGCCACCGCCTGTGCGATCGACCGCGACGGCCCCCTCACCGCGACGACGATCGGCTCGGACGCGAGCGATCCGTCGATCTTCATGGGAATGTCGATGTCGGCTTCGTATTGATCGGCATCCTGCCCGTTATAGGTCGGCGTGAAGCAGCGCTTCACCGCCCCCTGGAACGCCCCCCGCCAGGTCGCAACGTTGTTGGCGGCCGTTCCGCTCGTCGATCCCAGCGAGGCCGACGCATTCAGCGTCGAGCCGGCGAGTTCGTGCCGGGTCGCCGCGCGCTTGTCGAGGTCACGGGCAATCTGCGCGGGATCGAACGTGCGCTCCTTGGGCTTCGGCTGCTGCTGCGGCTGCACCGCCGCGACCTTCTGCTCCACCGGCTTGGGCGGCGGCTTCTTGGTTTCGAGCTTTTTCTGCAGCTCGGCGATCGGATCTTCCTTGGCCGGATCAGGCTTCTTTTCCTGTGGCTTCGGCTCTTCCTTCGGCTTCGCCTCAGCCACGGGCTTGGGCGGCTCGGGCTTCTTCTCGACCGGCTTTTCGACGGGTTTTGGCGGCGGTTCGGGCGTCGAGTTGGTCTTGATCAGCTCTTTCTTCTCGGTGACCTTGCCGACGGCGTCTTCCTCGGGCTTGGCTTCCGCGATCTTCTCGACCTTCGGCTTCGGCTCTTTCTTGTCGCCGGTCTTCTGCCCCGACATCATCTGCGCGAGCTGGTCGGTGGAGATGATGTCGATCGGCAGCGACTCTTCGGCCGGCACGAAAGCCCTGCTGCTAAAGGTGACGAGCCCCCATCCCAGCACGAGAACGTGGAGGGCAATCGACGCAACGAGTGTCTTGTCGACCTTCACCTTCACGGTTTACCCCTGATCCGCTTCCGTGACGAGCGCCAGCTTCTTGAAGCCTGCGCCGGACAACTGGCCCATCACCTTGGCCACCGTCCCGTAATCCGCCTTCTTGTCGGCACGCAGATAGATGCGTTCCTCGAGCCCGCCGCGCGCGTCCGTGATCGCCTTCAGCTTCGGGATCAGTTCGTTGATCGCGATCTCGGCGTCGTTGATGAACACCTTGCCCTTGATGTCGACCGACATCTGGATCGGCTTCTGGTCATTGTTTTCGAGGCTCTTGGCCTGGGTCTGCGGCAGGTCGAGCGGCACGCCGACCGTCAGCATCGGCGCCGACACCATGAAGATGATGAGCAGCACCAGCATCACGTCGACCATCGGCGTGACGTTGATTTCGGCCACGACCGGCTTGCGCCGGCCACGGCGTCCACCGCCTCCGGACGAACTCGCAACGTTCATGCCCATGGTCTGGTGCCCAAATTGCCCTTCACACTATACATGCCGTCCGTCAGCCCCGCTCGTCGATCTGGCGCGACAGGATGGCTGAAAATTCATCGGCGAAGCCTTCGAGCCGCTGGGCCTGCCGGTTCACCTCGGAGGTGAACTTATTGTAGAAAATAGTGGCAGGAATGGCGGCGATAAGGCCGACGGCGGTCGCAAACAGCGCCTCCGCGATACCGGGGGCCACCACCGCCAGAGAGGTATTTTTCGACGCCGCGATCGACTGGAAGCTCGACATGATGCCCCAGACGGTGCCGAACAGGCCGACGAAGGGGCCTGCGGAGCCGACGGTGGCGAGCACCAGCAGCCGGCGTTCCAGCCGCTCGACCTCGCGGGCGATCGAGACATTCATGACCTTGTCGATGCGCATTTGAAGGCCTGCGACCGAGCGAGCCTGGCTTTCGAACGAACGCTTCCACTCGCGCATAGCGGCGACGAAGCAGGCCGCCATGGAATGCGTCGGCTTGGCCGAGAGCGTGCGGTAGAGGTCTTCGATCGACTCGCCGGACCAGAAAGCCTGCTCGAAACGGTCCATCGAGCGGCGGGTGCGGGCAAACAGGAAGATCTTGTCGATGGCGATCGCCCAGACCCAGACCGAGCAGGCGAGAAGCCCCAGCATAACCGCTTTCACGATCCAGTGAGCCTGCCAGAACAGCGCGATCAGCGACACGTCCGCGGAAGCGGCAACCGGAAGGGCTGACTGAGCCACGTCGGCCGGATTCATAAGCAGTATCCTCTCAAGGCGATCGTTACCTGATGTCCCGACCTAATGTCCCGGCCAGCAAATGGCCGCCGGTTCCCCAATAGCCGCGCTAGAACCGGCGCGGCCGGCAAGCCCGCTCAAAGCTTTGTCTTTCTGGGGTGCAGGGCTCGTCCAAAGCCAGCCGCCTGCATTCCCTGCCAAGATGTCAAAACTATGGGCCCGACCCCAAGGCTCAGACTTCGGGCTCTGGG
The DNA here is from genome assembly GCF_055807535.1 of Bradyrhizobium sp. Kon37. Taxonomy (NCBI): domain Bacteria; kingdom Pseudomonadati; phylum Pseudomonadota; class Alphaproteobacteria; order Hyphomicrobiales; family Nitrobacteraceae; genus Bradyrhizobium; species Bradyrhizobium sp. Kon37. The sequence continues at coordinate 60,282 of NZ_JBVVOY010000006.1, read as the reverse complement.
CGCGATTGTCCGCAATTACCAGAGCCCGGCGATGGTTAATTCGGGGTTACCGGGACTGAATTTGGCTGCGGGAAAGCTAGGCGTTGCAGGTGGTTGGCAAGCTGCCGGCCCCGGCTGTTGCTGACATCCGTCGGAGGAACCAGCCCTCGCCTGAAAAATTGTCCCGAAAATCACTCCTCGCGAGGTTTTGCCATGAGCATCAACCCCAAGTCGACCGCCGCCATCGGCGATCATCCGCTCCACCCCATGATCATCCCGTTCCCCGTCGCCTTCCTGGTCGGCGCGCCCATCGCCGATCTCGCCTTCATCGGAACCGGCGACGGCTTCTGGGCCAGAGCCGCGATATGGCTGATCGGCGCCGGCATCGTCATGGCGCTCGTTGCCGCCGTGGCCGGCTTCACCGACTTCTTCAGCGACGCCCGTATCCGCAGCCTCAACGATGCCTGGTATCACATGGTCGGCAATCTGGCGGCGGTCGTGCTGGCCCTGATCAATTTCTACCTCCGTTATGCGCAAGGCGCGGAGGCTGCGGTCAAGCCGTGGGGCGTGGCGCTCTCGCTGATCGTGGTCGGCATCCTCCTGTTCACGGGATGGAAGGGCTGGGAAATGGTCTACCGGCATCATGTCGCAGTGCTGGACGCGCCGGGCCAGACCAGTTCGGAGCCGGTCAGGCCGCATCATGGCGGCGAGCGCCACCGCCGCGCCGCCTGAACGAGGAGCACGTCGCCTGATGACTTGAGGGCGAATCAGGCCGCCGAGGCGGGCTCTGGGCAATTGGTCAGCCGCGCCGGATTGCCGACTGCGGTGCAACCCCGGGGCACGTCGCTCATCACGACGGTGTCGGCGCCGATCTTTGCAAAATCGCCGATCCTGACGTTGCCGAGAATCGTCGCGCCGGAGCCGATGAACACACCGCGGCCAATGCGAGGCGAGCGCGCCGGCAGTTCCGTGCCGCGACCAATGCTGACGTTCTGAAGGATGGTGGCCTCGTCGCCGATCGCCACATCGGCACCGATCACGATGCCGGTGGCGTGGTCGAGATACACCGACGATCCCAAGCTCGCCGCCGGATGAATGCTGACCTGCAGGACGTTCGAGGCCTCGTTCTGAAACAGCAGCGCCGCGTCGCGATGGTCGTGATGCCAGAGCCAGTTCGAGACACGCCAGGCCTGCAAGGCGACGTAGCCCTTGAAATGCAGCAGCGGCGCCAACAGTCCGGTGATGGCGGGATCGCGGAGCACGATGGCCTGCAAGTCGCGGCCGGCCGCCTCGATCAGATTCGGCTGGCCATTGAAGGCATCGCGGGAAAATGTCGTGAAGCGCGCGCGTTCGGCCGCGCTGTCGCAAGCCGCCGTCCGATCAGGTCGGACAATGCGGCGGTAAAATCGTCATGGGCGAAGATGAGACCGCCAAGAGTCCGGCCGAATATGGGGTCGGCTGCCGCTGCGCGCTGCGCCTCGTCGCGGATCTTCTGCCAGAGGGTCTCGCTCGGCATGATCGCAGCTTCCGTCATCGTTGCCGCCTGCGATGTTTTGACGCTTCCTTTTCGCTGTCGGATATAGAGCGTCGGCGGCGCGCGCGCCACGCTCCCCGTGAGGCTACGAGCTTGCATGCCAGGCGGCCGGGATCATATATATGGAGGAAGTCGAGTTCCCGGCCGAAGCTATGGTCTCAGGATCGTGCTGCCGCGCTGGCCCGGGTTGTTCAGGCAAAGTATCTCGTTCGAAGCCCCGCAGCGGTCCGCCACCCCCGGATTTGTCGTACACAGCGGCCCTCAGTGCTGCCGAAGCGACTCCGGATCCCCGTCATCCAAGGTCACGCCAATCCATGTCGCCCAACGCCTCCGCCGACGACCAACACGACGACATCATGTATCCCTCCGCCCTGCCGTTCCTGCTGGTCCATCTCGGCTGCGTTGCAGCAATCTGGACCGGCGTGACCTGGCAGGCCATCGCGATCTGCGCCTCGCTGTATGTGGTCCGCATGTTTGCAATCGGAGCGGGCTACCACCGCTATTTCTCCCATCGGGCTTTCGCGACCGGCCGGGTGTTTCAGTTCATCCTGGCCTGGCTTGCGCAAAGCACCGCGCAGAAAAGCGTTTTGTGGTGGGCGGCCAAGCATCGACATCATCATCTGCATTCCGATACCGAAGACGACGTGCATTCACCGCGTCATCGAGGCTTCCTCTACAGTCATCTCGGCTGGATTTTTTACCGGGAGCACGATGGCACCGACCTCGTGAAGGTCGGCGATTTCGCAGCCTATCCGGAGTTGATGTGGCTGCATCGCCTGGAACTGCTGCCGGCCGTTACGCTGGCTGCGCTCTGCTTCCTGGTTGGCGGGTGGTCCGGCCTCGTCGTCGGCTTCCTGTGGAGCACCGTGCTGGTTTATCACGCAACCTTCTGCATCAACTCCCTCGCCCACGTGCATGGACGCAAGCGGTACGTGACCGGCGATGATTCTCGCAACAATTGGCTGCTGGCCTTGTTCACCCTCGGTGAGGGCTGGCACAACAATCACCACGCTTACCAGAGCAGCGTGCGGCAAGGTTTTCGCTGGTGGGAAATCGACATCACCTATTACATCCTGAAGGTGCTGTCCTGGTTCGGCATCGTCTGGAACATGAAGTCGCCGCCCGAGCAGGTGCTGCGCAACGAGCAGCCGCTTGGCGCACGCGTCATCAACCGGGCGGCCCGTGAGCTCGCCGGACGGTTCGATGCGCAGACACTGGCGCATGCGATCTCGTCAGCGCTCCGCCGAGCCGATCTGGCCCAGCTGCAACTGCCGACGCTGCATGACATCCTCGGTCGCGCGCACGAGGGCGTCGATGCACTGACGCATCTGCATTTGCCGAAGATTCCGACCCGCGAGGAGTTTCTCGCCGAGGCCAAGGCGACGTTCGCGCGAACGCGATCACTCAACGAGATCGTGGACTACGCCTACGAACACTTCCTGGAGTCGGTTCGCGCGCAGCTCGCCACGGCGCGCTGACCAAGTCTCTCTCTCTGGACCAGACTTCCAGACCAAGACTTTTCCAAACCAAGGCAAATCCGGACGGTCGCGGCAGCCTGACGCGCATTCCCAAAACCAAACCGCCCGCCTGCGGGTTGCGCAGGCGGGCGGCTCGGGGCCATCAGGACTTTGGGGGCATGCGCCTGACGGCTTTGAGAGGCGTCAGTCCCGAGATCAACCTTGAGATCAACCCTGCTGCTGGTCGGTCGGCGGCGGGGTCGGGCGCGTCTTGTGTTGGGCCATGAACTGGTCGAACTCTTCCTTGTCCTTGGCGTGACGCAGACGGTCGAGGAAGTTCTTGAACTCGACCTGCTCTTCCTCCAGCCGCTGCAATGTCTCGGTGCGGTACTCGTCGAAGGCGCGGTTGCCGCTCGAGGGCGGGCCGAAGCCAAAGCCGAAACCGTGGCGCTCCATGCGGCCGCGCATACGGTCCATCTTGTACTGCATCCGCTCCATCTTGTTCTGCCAGCGATCCTGGTTGCTCCAGCACGACATTCTTCTGCTCCCGAGTGTGAAAAAGAGAAGGGCAAGTCCGATCGGCCACCAGATGATGAAGCCGACGATGGTCACGGCGATCCAGCCGGGATGCCAGGGCGTATTGAGCATGTGGGGGCGCTCGTAGTGTTGGTCCGAAGGGCCGCGCCATCGATTGACATCAGCGGTGTAGGCCATTTCCCTCTCCATGACGGCATCAGCGCCGTTGTGAATGTAAATAACATTTACATAGGTAGATCATCCCGCGATTTTGTCAAGCCGACCGCCCGACAGGGCGGGGGAATTATTTGGGTAACTTTATTTCGGCTTGCCCCAGGGACCACCGGGCGGCACGCCCGAACCGGAGGATGCCTCCGGTGGCACCGGCGGCGGCTCGGCGCTTTTCGCCGGGGGACGGCGATCGGTCGGGAAGCCGAGACCGCGCAGATAGATCAGCACCTCGGCTTCGAGCAGTTCGTCCGGCGACATCGGCAGCTTTCGACGCGCAGCATCGCCGCGGGAGAACAGCGAGGCCACGCCATGCGCCATCGACCAGATGTGCAGCGCCATCATCATCGCCGGAGGCCGCGGGGTGCCCGGCGGCGCCAGCGCGGCAAGCCGCTCCGCCGCGGCACGAATGATGTTGAAAGCACGCTCGCTGGCAGCCTGGAGCGCCGGATTGGAATCCACCGGCACGCCCGATTCGAACATCGCGTTGTAGAACGCGGGCTCGTCGCGGGCGAAGGCCAGATAGGCCCTGCCGACACGCTCGAACGCCGTGACGGTGTCGGGCCGTCCGTCGTCCCAGGCCGCGGTCAGGCGCGCTTCGAACTGCTCGAAGCCACGCTGCGCGATCGAGGACAGCAGTTCTTCACGGTCGCGAAAATGCCGGTACGGTGCCGCCGCGCTGACGCCGGCCATGCGCGCGGCATCGGCAAAGGTGAAGCCGGCCGCGCCCTTCTCGGCGATCAGCCCGAGGGCGGCCTGCAACAGGGCTTCCTTCAGATTGCCGTGGTGATAGCCGCGCTCGGCGCGGCGCGTCTCCTTGCGCCAGCTCATGTGAACGACCTTTACATGAGCTGGCGGTGAACGTCACTAGCGGCGGCCAGGTTGATCGGCCGTATTCTTCCGGGTCCGGCGCGGCCGAAGTCCTAGCCACCCGGAATTGGCAGAACCGGCATGATCTCGACGCGTTCGCCGGGGAAAATCGCGAAGTGCGGGTGGTTCTCGAACATCTTCGCCGCGGCTTCATGGGATGCCGCGCGCACCACGGTGAAGGCGCCCATCTCGTTGGCGATGTCGGCGATGCCCTTGCCGTCGACCTTCTTGGTCTTGCCGAGCGGTCCGCCCATGGCCTGGATCGCGCCCTGGTGCTTTTCGACCCAGCCCTTCCAGGCCGCCATGCCCTCCCGCTCCTTCGCCTTGCGCTCGGCCTCGGGCATCGCATCCCATGCGGCCCATTTGGAGCTGGTCTTGCTGCCGAGGAAAACGGCGAGATAGGTGTCGGTGCTCATCGGTTCTCTCCCTTGATGATGGATGGACGAAGCTGCGGCTATTTCTTGAGGTCGCCGAAACCGGCGGCGGCCTCCTGCACGTCAGGCGGAAAGTCGCTCATCTCCTGCACCTGACGGATCTCGATGATTTCGTTCGGTGCGGCCGGACACCGCCTGGCCCAGGCGATTGCCTCGGCACGCGAGGCAACCTCGATCATCCAGTAGCCGCCCAGCACCTCCTTGGCCTCGGCGAACGGACCATCGGTCACGATGGGCTCGCCGGCCGCAAACGAGACGCGCGCGCCCATCGAGGGTGGGTGCAGGCCATCGAGCGTGATCAGCACGCCGGCGTCCTTCAGCGCCTCATTGTAGCGCATCATCGCAGCGACCCGCTCGGGATCGAGTTGAACGTCGGGCGCCGCGGTCTCGTAGCCGAGCGGGATCATTAGCATCATGAATCGCATGAGCATTCCTTGCGTGCTTTTGTCGTTCGGGTTGCGCGGCGAGGCGCCACTCCGGATGGACGGGAGCGACGGCCCGGGCCGCCCGCCCTCACCTCCAAGACGAAGGAACCTTGACGAAACCGACAGATGACGAAAATTATTCTGGAGATTATTGGCTGGCGCTAGCGCGCCTGCGGCAGGAACCGCCCGTCCTGCCGGGCAGCGCCGAAATAGACGTCGATGCGGACCTTGCCGCCGGCAAAGGTGAAGAACTCGGTATTGCGAAAGCTCCTGCCATCTGTCGCCAAGCAGAGATAGGTGACGAAGGCCTCGTCGCCTTGGACGAAAATCCGCTCGATGTCGTGCCGCGCAATCCAGCCGGTGTCCCTCCAGCAACGCTCGAAATAGGCCGCCTTGTCGAGGTCATCGTCGAACGGGCTGGTGAAGCGGAAATCGTCGGCCAACGCGTCGGCGACCCGCTGCCGGTCGTTGGCGAGATAGGCAGCGAAAAGGTCTCGAATCCGGCGCTCGTGATCGTTGGACATTCCGGGTCTCCCTGGCAATGATCCCCTGGAAGACGATCCATCGAGGACCGTCCCGACATCGTGCCTTCGAGTTAAGACCTTCCTCGTCGGAACGAAAGCGAAGTAAAAGAGGCTCGCGCTCGCGCGACCAATCTTTCATAAGGACGATCAGCCAATGCCCCCTACCCCGCACCGTGTTGCCCTCGTCACCGGAGCTGCGCGCGGCATCGGGCTTGCGACCGCGAAGAAGTTTTTGGCCGAGGGCTGGCGGGTGGCATTGCTCGACATCGAGGGCGAGCTGCTCGGTCGCGCGGTCGCCGAGATCGGCCGGGACGAGGCCACGCTGGCGTTGACCTGCGACGTCTCGGACGCAGCCGCAGTTGCCGCCGCGATGACGACGGTCGAACAGCGGTTTGGCCGACTCGACGCGCTCGTCAACAATGCCGGCATTGCCGTGTTCGCGCCGCTGATGGAGACGTCGGAGACTGATTGGCGGCGCGTGCTCGAGGTCAACCTCACCGGGCCGTTCCTCTGCACCAAGGCGGCGGTGCCGCTGATGCGCGACGGCAATGGCGGCGCCATCGTCAACATCACCTCGATCTCGGCGGTGCGCGCCTCGACGCTGCGCTCGGCCTACGGCACCAGCAAGGCCGGGCTCGCGCACCTCACCAAGCAGCTCGCGGTCGAGCTCGCGTCCCTCAACATCCGCGTCAACGCGGTCGCGCCGGGGCCGGTCGATACCGCGATGGCGAAGCAGGTGCACACCAGGGAGATCCGCGCCGACTATCACGACGCCATCCCGCTCAACCGCTACGGCCTGGAAGAGGAACTCGCCGAAGCCATCTACTTCCTGTGCTCGGAACGATCGAGCTACATCACCGGCCAAATTTTGGCCGTCGATGGCGGCTTCGATGCGGCGGGCATCGGCCTGCCGACGCTGCGCGGCGAACGGCGGAACGGATAGACACGGCATAGGTTGGATTTGCGAAGCGTCACCTACCTCTTCTCGTCGGCCTATCCTACGGACTCGAATTCGCGGAGGCTTCATGCGACGCGTCACCTTCCTCAGGGCCTTGATGCTCGCATCCGCGCTGCTCGCCGCCACGCCTGCCTCGGCCGAAATCCGCATCATCCAGTCGCCCGGTGGACAGGTCGGGCCGTTCCTCGATTTGTTCGAGAAGGTGCGCGAGAGCGGCGAGCGCGTGGTGATCGACGGTCCCTGCCTGTCCGCCTGCACGCTGGTGCTGAGCATCGTGCCGGGCGAGCGGATTTGTGTGACGAAGCGTGCCGTGCTCGGCTTTCATGCGGCGCGCTCGGTCGATCGGCGCGGACGCTTCTACGCCGAGCCGGAAGCATCCGATGCGGTGCTTGCGGCCTATCCCGGCCCGGTGCGCGACTGGATCAGCCGCCGCGGCGGTCTCTCGTCGCGGTTGCTTCTGCTGAAGGGACGCGACCTCGCCGCGATCTATCCGCGCTGCCGGTAATGATCAGCGGACGCAAGCGCCCGCCAAATCGCGCCGGTCACCTGCTTCGTGAGGCCTAATAAAAACTCTGGATCAGCTGGGTCAATTCCATGCTCGCGCAGATGAGCATACCCCAAAGTGCAAAGTTGATCTGCAGCGCCGCCGCCATCGGTCGCTCCCCTTCCAAGTACGCCCGCCCCAGTTTTTAAAGTTTTATGACGAAATAAATAACGATTCTGTCCCGGAGTTCACAGCCTAATATTGCGCCAGTTGTTGTGCGATGCGGTCCGCATCATTTCACGAAGCGGCCTCACTGCTCTCGCAATGTGGTGCGACAGCAACATCCATATTCGGCCGTGTCGGCCAGGCGTTTCCCTTAGGTTCCATTTGAGCGGTGCGACGCAAGCTTCGGCAAGCGGACTTGGCGCGTCGCATACAACACCCAAGGGTCCGGCATGATGCGACACGGCTTTGTCTTGCTCACTTTTTGCGCAACGCTCATGGGATGCGTGGTCGCGCCTGCGCAGGAACGCCGTCCGATCGCATGGGACGGCCTCGGTCAGGATCCGAACCGTCCCTCCGTCATCAAGCGTCGCGTGGCGACCCAAGCTCCCGCGGCGAGTGATCCGAATCAGGAGCGGGAGAGAGTCCTCGGCACCTTGCGCCCGTACTCCGCGGCGTGGTGGGCAATCCATGACGAAATCGAAGCGGAGAATGACAGGCAGCTCGGGACAAAGCTCGTGATCTGTCCGCGCTGCGTTCCCTCCTCCCAACCACCGAGCAATGACGTGACCGGATCGATCCGCTGAGAGCGGCGCACAGTTGATCGGCACATGACGCAACGTCTCATGCGCACCCCTCTCCGCATCGTCGGGGAGAGGGGATCGCCGCCTGGCGCGTCAAACGATCGCGCCTGTCACATTCCCTCGGCAGGGCAGTTCACCATCCAGGGAATGCCGAACTTGTCGACGCACATGCCAAAACCCTTGGCCCAGAACGTCTTGCTGAAGGGCATGGTGACGGCACCGCCATCGGCGAGCGCGTTGAACTTGCGCTCGCCCTCCGCGGGGTCCGCGACCGTCAGCGAGATCGAGAAGCCCTGCGGCCTCTGAAAATGTTCGCCCGGTACATCGGACCCCATCAGCACGGTGCCGTCGGGCAGCGACATCCGCGCATGCATGATCGTCTTCTCGCGGCCGGGCGCCGCGGCCATGTCCGGCGGTGCGTCCGACGAACGCATCATGGCGTCGATCTTGCCACCGAGCACCTTGGCGTAATAATTGAATGCCGCTTCGCAGGTGTCCTGATAGAACAGATAGGGATTGAGCATCGTTTCTCTCCGTTTGCTTTCGTTCGGGGTGACGGCGCTACTTCTCGGTGAGCTTCTTCAGGCCGGCCAAGCCGGCCTCGAAATCGTTGCCGATCATGGTGTCCATGTTGATGAACACCTGCATGATCTTGGACAGGAACGGGGCCGGACCGGACATCGCCCACGTGACCAGTGTGGCATCGCCTTGCGGCACAAAGGTGAACTCGGCGGTGTTGTGGCCTTCGAAAGGCCGCTCGAAATCGAGCTTGATGCGGAGTTTTGACGGCGCACTCGCCTCGAGGATCTCCATATTGCCGGCGCCGACATTGTTGTTGCCGTCCCAGGCATAGGTCGCGCCCCTTCCTTCCGTAGTTCCGCCGAAGCTGCGCTTCATGGCGGGATCGCGGCCCTCGTAGGGGGACCAGGCCGTCCAGCGATGGAAATCGGCGACGAAGGGATAGACCGCATTGGCCGGCGCTTTGACGGCGACGCTGCGTTCGACGCGGAATGTGTCGGGCTTCGTCAGGGCGAAGACGAGCACCCCCACGATTCCGACTGCGAACAGGAGGGCGATGACGGCAATGGCTCTCAGCATGAATGGCTCCCTGGATACGGTCCTAGGACGAAGGGAGGGGGTCAGGCCCGACAAGGCGAAGCGGAAATTTTTGCGACGCCCGAAGCAGGCGCACCCTACTTCACCTTGCTGCCTTCGACCTTCGCATCTTGCCTGGCGCCGCCATTGGCGCCCTTGGGCTGGCTGTCCCGAATCAGGCGATCGAGATGCATGCGGATGTGGGCGGCTTCTGCGGACGTGTTGGCGAGGGCGATGGCGCGGTCGAAGGCGATGCGGGCTTCGTCGTTGCGGCCGAGCTGCATCAGGAAAGCGCCGCGCACGCCGTAGAAATGGAAGTAGTTGGCAAGCTTTGGCGCCAGCGGCTCGATCAGGTCGAGCGCGGCTTGCGGTCCGCCCACCTTGGACACCGCAACCGCGCGGTTGAGCGTCACCACCGGCGAGGGCTGCACCACCTCCAGCGCGCCATAGAGCAGGTCGATCTGCGCCCAGTCGGTCTCCTCGGGCCTCGACGCGCGGGCATGCAGCGCGGCGATCGCGGCCTGGATCTGGTAGGGCCCGCTGCGGCGATGGCGTATCGCCTTGTCGATCAGCGCGAGGCCTTCCGCGATCATGGTGCCGTTCCACAGCGAACGATCCTGGTCGTCCAGCAGGATCAGCGAGCCATCCGCGGCAAAGCGCGATGCACTGCGCGCATGCTGCAACAAGATAAGCGCCGTGAGCCCCATGATCTCCGGCTCGCTCTGGAACAGCCGCAGCAGCAGCCGCGCCAGCCGGATTGCTTCCTCGCACAGCGGCTTTCTGATTGCGGCGGTGTCGCCGCTCGCCGAATAACCCTCATTGAAGATCAAATAGATCATCGCGGCGACAACGGCGAGCCGCTCCGAGCGCTCGACCGCGCCCGGCGTTTCGAACGGCGTTCCGGCTTCGGCCACCTTGGCCTTGGCACGCGTGATGCGCTGCTCCATCGCCGCATCCGACACCAGGAAGGCGCGCGCGATCTGCTTCACGGTCAGTCCGCAGACGATACGGAGCGCCAGCGCGATCTGCTGCGTCGCCGGCAGGCCTGGATGGCAGCAGATGAACATCAGCCGCAAAATGTCGTCGCGATAGTGCGAGCCGTCGAGCCGCTCGGCGAGCGCGCCCTCGGCGTCGTCGAGATCGGAGATCGCCTGATCGTCCTCCGGCAGCGGCTGCTGCTTGCGGGTGCGGCGCACCTCGTCGATCGCAACGTTGCGACCAACCATGATCAGCCAGGCCGCGGGATCGCGCGGCGGTCCGTTCTGCGGCCAGGTCTTCAGCGCGCGCAAGCAGGCGTTCTGAAAAGCCTCCTCGGCGGTGTCGAGATCGCGGAAATAGCGCAGCAGCGCGCCGACCGCCTGGGGGCGCGCCGAGGTCAGCGCGGTCTCGATCCAGGCGGTATCGGCCTCGCTCACGTCAGATTCCCTCCGGGCCTGAACACGCCCACGGGCCGCACTTCATAGGCGCCGCCGGGATTGGCCGATCCGAGGTCGCGCGCAACGTCGAGCGCCTCGTCGAGGTTCTTGCAATCGACGATATAGAAGCCGAGCAACTGCTCCTTGGTCTCCGCGTAAGGGCCGTCGAGCACCAGCGGCGGGTCCTCCTTGCGCAGCGTCGCTGCCGCAGTGGTCGGCAGCAGCCGCGCCACCGGGCCGAGCCTGCCCTGCTTCGCGAGACCTTCCTGCACCACGGCGAGCTTCTTCATCACGGCCTCGTCCTGGTCCTTGCTCCAGGAGCCGACGAAGTCCTCGTCGTGATAGCAAAGGATCGCATAAAGCATGGGCAGTACCTTCTCTGAGCGCTTGTTTTGAAGACGATCCAGTATGCCTTGCCCCGACATGGCTGCGGAAAAAAATTGCAAGAAAAATCCGGCAGATCGTGCCAAGGAGGGCCTTCAAAAGCGGAACCTCAAGAGGCACTTCGAATGACCGTGGGCACACTGGCCGTCCTGATCAACAGCACGCAGCAGAACTGGCTGCCGGAGCGCTGGAAGGCCCGGTTCGACGCGGTCGGCGGCGGCCGCCGCGTGGTGCTGCTGCCCGATGCCGGGCTCGATCCGGCCGAGGTGCACTATGCCGCGGTGTGGAAGCCGGTGCCGGGCGACCTCGGCTCTTTCCCCAATCTGCGTGCGATCTTCAATCTGGGCGCCGGCGTCGATGCGCTGATGGCGGACAAGAGCCTTCCGAACGTGCCGCTGGTGCGTGTCGCCGTGCCCGATCTGACCGGCCGCATGACCGAATACGTCGTGCAGCACGTGCTGATGCACCACCGCCAGGAGCTTTATCTGCGCCAGTCGCAGCGCGAAAAGCGCTGGGAGCCGACATATCAATGGCCGGCGAGCGCCGTCACGGTCGGTGTCATGGGACTGGGCACGCTCGGCGCTGATGCGGCCGATGTGCTGCGGCGGCTTGGTTTCCGCGTCGCCGGCTGGAGCCGCAGCCCGCGTACCATCGCAGGTGTCGAATGCTTCCACGGCGCCGCGCAGATCGACGCATTCCTGCGCACGACCGATATTCTCGTCAGCCTGTTGCCGCTGACGCCCGATACGCATGGCATCCTCAACCGCGACGTCTTCACCAAGCTCAACCGCAAAAGCCCACTCGGTGCGCCCGTGCTGATCAACGCCGGCCGCGGCGGCCTGCAGAACGAAGCCGACATCCTTTCTTGCCTCGACGACGGCACGCTGGGCGCCGCCTCGCTCGACGTCTTCGTGCAGGAACCGCAGCCGGCGGATAGCCGGTTCTGGACCCATCCCAAGGTGTTGCTGACGCCGCACAACGCCGCCGACACCGACGCCGATGCGATCTCGACCTATGTCGCCGAGCAGATCGCGCGGTTCGAGGCGGGTGGTGTGCTGGAGAACGTGGTGGACCGGACGCGGGGGTATTGAGACCTCACGGGGCACTCGGGCCCGTAAAATCACTGATCGACGGCCGGTATCCCGTTCACCCTCTCTTAGCGAGAAGTTGATAGGCGTTGTTAATCAACGCTCAACGAACGAGTCGGACATGCGCTTCACGCTCGGCCTCAGGATGCGGATCACGGTTGCGCTGGCGGTGACGGCAGCCGCGACCGCGCTGTTTGCGGTGCTCGGGGCGATGTGGATCATCGCGGGGATCATCGACCGCGCCGACCAGCGCGAGCTGCGCAGCCATTACGATGCCCTGCAATCGCGCATCGCCGAGGAGTCCCGCCGCGCCGCCGCCATGAGCGCCGTCGTCGCCGCAATACCAGCGACGCAGGACGCGATGGCCAAACAGGATCGCAACGCCTTGGTTGGCCTGTTCGGGCCGGTGTTTGCCGCGACCAAATCGGAGTACGGCGTCGAACAATTCCAGTTCCACGTGGCACCCGCGACCTCGTTCCTGCGCGTGCACCAGCCTGCTAAATTTGGCGACGACCTCTCGGGCTTCCGCAAAACCGTGATCATCGCCAACCAGGAGCACAAGGTCGTGGTTGGCCTCGAGGGTGGCCTGGCCGGGCTCGGCATCCGCGGCGTCGTGCCGATCGCGCAAGGCGACAAGCATCTCGGCTCAGTCGAGTTTGGCCTGACCTTCGGCCAGTCCTTTCTGGACGACTTCAAGAGCAACCGCCATGTCGACATCGCCTTCCATCTCGCGGACGGCGGCGGCTTCAAGCTGTTCGGCGGCACGCTGAAGGGCAAGAGCTTCTTCGACGCGGCCGATTACGGCCGCGCCGCCGGCGGCGACTTCACGATACGGCAGGCCAAGCTCGACACCACGCCGGTGGCCGCGCTGCTCGGACCGATCAGGGATTTTTCCGGCAAGTCGCTCGGCGCGGTCGAACTGGTGATGGACAATGCCGACTATGTGGCCTCTGCCGACCGTGCCTGGCTGCTGGCATTCGGCATCGCCGCGCTCGGGCTCGTGCTCGCCGCCATCGTCGGCTATCTCATCGCCCGCAGCATCTCGCGTCCGATCATTTCCATCACCACCGTGATGCGCGAGCTGGCCGACGGACACCTTGATGTCACCGTCCCCGTCAGCAAAGCGAACGACGAGGTCGGCGCGATGGTCAAGGCTGTCGCGGTGTTCCGCGACAACGCCCTCAACTTCAACCGGCTCCAGACCGAACAGGCCGACACCAAGGCGCAATCCGAAGCGGAGAAACGGCGCGCGTTCGCCGCGCTCGCCGACAATTTCGAAGCCAGCATCCGCGACGTCGTCACCACGGTCTCCTCGGCCGCGGTCGAGATGGAGAACACGGCGCGCTCGATGTCCGATATCGTCGAGCGATCACGGCAGCAGACCGGCACGGTGTCGTCGGCCTCGGCGCTCGCCTCCGAGAATGTGCAGACGGTTGCTGCCGCCGCGGAAGAGCTGTCGTCGTCGATGACCGAGATCAGCCGGCGCCTTGCGCACGCGACGGCGGTGGTCGGCAAAGCTGCGAGCGACGGACGACGGTCGAATGAGCGCGTGCAGAGTCTGGCCGACGCCGCGCAGAAAATCGGCGACGTCGTCTCCTTCATCAGCGGCATTGCCGAGCAAACCAATCTGCTGGCACTCAATGCGACGATCGAGGCGGCGCGCGCGGGGGAAGCCGGCCGCGGCTTTGCGGTGGTCGCCTCCGAGGTGAAGGCGCTGGCCACCCAGACCGCCAAAGCGACCGAGGAGATCGGCGCGCAGGTGACGGCGGTACAAGGCGAGACTACCGGCGCAGTGGACGGCATCCAGTCGATCTGCGCCACGATCCAGGAAGTCGACGAGATCTCCGCCGCGATTGCCGCCGCCGTCGGCCAGCAGGGCACCGCGACGCAGGAGATTGCGCAGAACGTCCAGCAGGCAGCCGCCCGCACCGGCGAGGTCTCGCAAAACATCGCGGGCGTCACCGCCGGCATCGCCGCGACGGGAACAGCGGCGGAGGAAGTCCTGGGCTCGGCGATCGAGCTGTCGAAACAATCGCAGCGGCTGCGCGACGAGGTGGACCGCTTCCTCGCGCATATTCGCGCGGCGTAGCGGGACTACAAACTCAGTGTCGTCCTGGCGAAAGCCAGGACGACGTTTGGGAGATAGCTCGCGCCACGCAACCGCCTAGCTCTTTCCTCCCACCATCAGGTCGATCGCCCCCTTCACGATCGCCTCGAGCTCCTTCCGCGACACACGCGCGCGGGAGCGGATGGCAATTGAATGCACGGTCGCTGAAGCGAGCTGCGCCAGCACGGCGGGATCGGCGCTCTCGGACAACTCGCCTTTCTCCTTGGCGCGGCGGAAGCAACTTGCAAATGCCTTGTCGAGCTCGTTGAGGCCATCGAGCACCATGGCCCGGATGTCGGGATCGCCGACCGCCTCGGAGGCCGCCGTGACCACGGTGAAGCAGCCGCGCGGGCCGGTCTCGCCGGAGAGATAGATGTTCAGCGCGGAGGCAAAGATGCGTTCCAGCCGCCGGCGCACGGGCATCTCCTGGCGAAAGATCTCCACCATCGATGCGCGCGCTTCCTCGCGGTAGCGCTGATAGCTCTTGATGTAGAGCTCGCGCTTGTCGCCGAAGGCGCCATAGAGGCTGGGGCGATTCATGCCGGTGGCTTCGCTGAGATCGTCGAGCGAGGTCGCCGCGAAACCCTGCGTGCGGAACAGGTCGAGCGCCTTGCCAAGCGCGACATCGGGTTCATAGGCGCGCGGACGGCCGCGGCGCTTGGGCTCACTGGCAGCAGTTGGCGGCTTCGATTTTTGTACCATTTCGCAATTTAATCCTTGACCGCCCCCATAATATGCAAGACAGTACAAAAATCAATCTGGCCGGGTTGAGCGACACTCCAAAAGTCACATCGAAGAATTGCCCAAGGAGGCTCAAGATGGATCTTTATTTCTCGCCCCTCGCCTGTTCGATGGCGAGCCGCGTCGCGCTGTATGAAGCGGGCGCCGAAGTGAATTATCTCGAAGTCGATCCGCCGACCAAGACAGTGCTGAGCGACGGCACTGATTTTCGAACCGTGAATCCGATCGGCCTGGTGCCGACGCTGCGCACCGACGAGGGCGTGGTGCTGACCGAGAACGCCGCGATCCTGCAATATATCGCCGACCGCTTCCCGCAATCGGGCCTCGGCGCCGCAGCGGGCATCGATCGCACGCGGCTGCATCAATGGCTCTGCTTCATCGGCACCGAACTGCACAAGGGCCTGTTCATTCCGGTGCTCGACCGCAAGGCGCCGCAGGAGACGAAAGCCTATGCGTTGGAGAAGAACCTGTCGCGGCTGGACTATCTCGACAATTACCTGAAGGGGCGCGACTTCCTGCTCGACCATTTCAGCGTCGCCGACGCCTATCTCGTCACGGTCATCAACTGGACCATGGCGACGCCGCCGATCGAGCTCGCGAAATGGCCGAGCGTGAAGGCCTATTACGAACGCCTGCGTCAACGGCCGTCGGTCGCACGCGCGATCGCGGAAGAGTTCGAGCTGTACAAGGCCGAGCAGGCGCGGAAGAAGGCCGCGGCGTAAGCGACATTCGAAATAACCCGTCGTTCCGGACAATTCGGCCGGGGCGACGGGTTAAACAGCGCGACCGACCGCGCCCGGAACAAATGGCTATTTCGGCGTCTGCACTACGACCCCGTAGCGGCCGTATATCCGATCGATCGTGCCGTCGTTTCGCAGCCGTTCAACCGCTCCATCGATGCTGTCGCGCAATGCATCATCCGGACGGACCATGCCGACCGCGACATTCCAGTTGAGATCGGCTACGGACTCGTCGCGATCCAGGATACGAAATGCCTTGTCCGGATGCGTCAGATTGAAATAACTCGCCGCAGTGGGTGTGACCGCAGCGGCATCGATCTCATGGTTTGACAAGGCATCGAGGCTGTCGCTCTCGAAGCCGAAAGTCGACGTCGGGACGTGCCGTTGACTGATGATCATGGCAGCGACGGATCCGACCTGCACGCCGACCTTGGTATGCTCGTTGAGGCTCTGGAACGAGGCGAGCGCGCTGGATGAGGGGACGGCGAGCGCGACGCCCGTGCGATAATACGGTTTTGAGATTCTCAAGCGGGTTTCACCCTGTGCTTCGCGGTCGGCGATGACATCCAGAACGATGTCGCATCCGGCGCTCCGCATCTGGTACTGGGTGATGATCCAGTCGAGCCGCAGCGACACCCCGAGCTCGTGTGCCAGCGCCTGGCCCAATTCAATCTGAAAGCCGGGAGGATCGGCGGCCTTGCTTGCGAACGGAAGCGAGTTCGGATGGGCGCATAATCCGAGCACACCGGACGCGCGGATCGCGTCCAGGGTCCGCCCCTGCGCAGGATTCAGCAATCCGATCACGGCGCCGACCACAAGCGGGAGAACTGTCTTCATTCCGCGTTCTCGTATCGACATCGGCTGGTCCATTCAGCCCTCGCGCGGCTTCAGGGCGCGGATGTATTTGACGATCTGGTCGATCTGCGCGTCGGTGAAGGCCCCGCCGAATGCCGGCATCGCACCAGACTTGCCGTTCTTGATACGGCTGTGCAGATAGTCGTCGTCGCGCGGCGAATTCATCAGCTGCGGTCCTTTGCCGGCAGCCCGGCCGCCAGCGGAGTGACAAAAGCCGCAAGTCCCTGCGAATAACTGCTCGACGTCGAACGTCCCGTTGTCGTGTACGGGAGCGGCAGACTGCGCCTGAACCGGTGCGGCATACAGCGACGAGGCGCCCAGCACCGCCGATAGCAGCGCGGTGATCTTCTTCAAATGCAAGTTCAAGGTATCCAGCTCCATATCCTGAAGCACGATGTCCTGAAGCACGCCCGGAAATCCCAATGCACGGGAAGCAAGCTTACGCCTGCTCCCCGGCAATCTGCGATGATCTATTTCAAGCTGAAGACGACGAGCGCCCCGTCATCGCGCGGCATGCTCTTGTAGACGCCGCCGAAGTTTGGCGCGTATTCGTCTGCCAGCATGCCGCCAAAGCCAGCGGCCACGGCAATGTACTGCTTGCCATTGACGGAATAGCTGACGATGCCACCCTGGTGGCCGGTGCCGTTGTTGTGACTCCACAGCTCGGCCCCGGTTTCGGCATCGTAGGCATGAAGGATCCCGCGGGAGTCGGGCACGAATACGAGATTGCCCGCGGTCGACAGCACACTTCCGAGCGGCGGCTCGGGATAGCGAACCTCCCACTTCTTGGCGCCGGTGATGGGGTCGCGCGCGTCGAGATGTCCATAAATCTCTCCGCCCGGAGGGGGTACCATCTTGAAATCGGCGCCGATGTTGAGCTGGACCTGGGGCGCTGTGACCGGCGTCGTCTTCTGGACGTCGAGCGTCATGCACCATTCCTGGCCGATCTTGTAGTACAGGCCGGTCTTCGGGTTGTAGGAACCGGCGTTCCAGCTGACGCCGCCGCCAATGAAGGGGCACAGCGGCGGTTCGGTGACCTTCCCGGCGCTGAAGTCGCGACGGCCGATCAAGGCACCGGTCTTGGGATCGATATCCTTGACGAAATTGATGTTCTCAACGAGCCGCCAGACATTCTTCACGGCGAGATTGCGGTCATAGACGAAGACGAAACCGCCCTTGTTCGGGTGAACCACGAACTTCTGACCGTCGCGTTCGAGCATCACAAATTCGCCGACCGCGCTGTCGAAATCCCAGGCATCGTGCGGCAATTCCTGATGATGGAATTTCAGCCTGCCGGTATCGACGTCGAGACCAATCACCGAACTCGTGTAGAGATTGTCGCCGGGACGCGCGCCTTGCGTCTTGTAATCGGCGCCCGACCAATCGTAGAGCGGCGCCGGGTTTGCGGTGCCCCACAGGATCGTGTTGGTCTCGGAATCGTAAGTGCCCGGCATCCAGCCACCGCCACCGCCCGTGCGCCAGGAATCGTTTCCCCACGTCTTCATGGCCTCGTCGGTGCCGGCGACGGTCAAGAACTCCCACTTCTTCTTCCCGGTGGTGGCATCCAGGCCGAAGATCGGGCCGCGGCCCGGCCATTCACCGCCTTGCGCTCCGATGATCACCGTACCCTTCGCGTAAAGCGGTGCACCGGTGAAACCGACCGTGAGCTTCTGGGAGTCGATCAGCCTGGTTTCCCAGAGGACCTTCCCCGACTTCATATCCAGGCCAAGAACCCTGCCGTCCATGGTGCCGACGAAAACCTTGCCCTCGCCGAGCGCTACGCCGCGATTGTAGGGGGAATGGGTCTGACGGGAGATCAGGGCTTCGTCCAGCTCCGGAAAATGGGACCAGATCACCTCGCCTGTCGCGCCGTTGAGCGCTAAAACCCGGCTGTAAGAACCCGAGTAATAGAGCACGCCATCCGCCGCGAGGGGCATCGATTGCAGGCCGCGGGTCGAGCGTCCTGGAATATGGGTCCAGGCAACGTTCAGATTGCCGATATTATTTGCATTGATCTGCGCCAGCGGGCTGTAGTGATAGGACTTGTATGAACCGTGATAGGTCAGCCAATCGTTCTGACCGCCGTTCTCGATCCGTGCAGTATCCACGGACTGGGCCAAGGCCGACGACACCATCAGCGTCGCGCCGGCAATAAGAGGTAGACCAGACTTACACCAACGCTTCTTCATCCGTTCCTCCCGCTTTATGTTTGTTTAACTTGCGTCTCACAGACGCCGCCGCGAGGGATGTTGCGGTCCACTATCTGTCGGTTCTTCTCCATCGCATACGAGCCGCCAACGGCTCTCGATTTCTCTCGGCGGACATCGCCAAAAGGTGCTACGTCTTTGGACTGGTTGCAGTTGTGCTTATCCTCGCTCCGGCAGCGTACGCCGGATGACGAGGAGCGCAAAGATGGAACACGCGCACGGCGCGAATTTGACGCCCGGCGCGGATCACAAACGTCAGTTGCGCTGTCCGGTTCGTTGGCCTCGCAGTCTCAGACTGCTGCGGGCGGACGCGATAGCGCCAAGGCCGGAGGAAGGATTTACCCGTACAGCACGCGCGGGAGGATCGTGACGATGCCGGGCCAGAGCGTCAGCAGCAGCACGAAGCCGACCATGATGAGGAGATAGGGCATCGTGACGCGCGCGATGTAGCCGAGGCCATCGTCGGTCAAGCCCTGGATCACGAACAGGTTGAAGCCGACCGGCGGCGTGATCTGGGCCATCTCGACCGCGAGCACGAGGAAGATACCGAACCAGATCTCGTCGAAGCCAGCACCCTTCACGATCGGCAGCACGATCGGCAGCGTCATCACGATCATCGAGAAGCCATCGAGGAAGCAGCCGAGGATCAGGTAGAAGATAATCAGCACCACGATCAGCATGAAGGGCGATAGCCCCAAGCCCTTCACGAACGCGGCGACGGCCTGCGGGATGCCCAGGAAGGCCGCGGCGTTGCCGAGGATCGAGGCGCCGAGCACGATCAGCGCGATCATCGAGCAGGTCACGACCGAGCCGATCAGCACGTCGCGCATCACCTGTTGCGACATCGAGCCCTGCGCCCAGGCGACCAGCGCCGCGCCGAACACGCCGACCGCGGCGGCTTCCGACGGCGTCGCCAGCCCGCCATACATCGAGCCGAGCACGCAGGCGATCAGGAACAGCGCCGGCGCGAGGTCCTTCAGCGCCGCAAAACGTTCGCGCCACGGCACCTGCGAGAGCTTTGCCTCGGACTCCGGCACCAGCGTGCGGTTGAACGTCGTGTGCAGCATCACCCATCCCATGAAGGTGGCCGCCAGCAGAAGGCCGGGCAGCACGCCGGCGGTAAAGAGCTTGAGAATAGAGACGTCGCCCAGCACGCCATAGATGATCATGATGTTGGACGGCGGGATCAAAAAGCCGAGCGTGCCTGCGCCGGCGAGCGAGCCGATCGCGATGTCGCGGGAATAGCCGCGGCGCGTGAGCTCGTTGAGCGACATGCGGCCGATCACCTGCGTCGTCGCCGCCGACGAGCCGGAGATCGCCGCGAAGATGGTGCAGCCGATCACGTTCACATGTAGAAGACGACCCGGCAGCAGCCCCGCCCAGGGCGCGAGCCCCTGGAACAGCGAACGTGACAAGCGGGTGCGAAACAGCAGCTCGCCCATCAGGATGAACAGCGGCAACGCCAGCAGCTCCTGCGTCGTCAAGATGTTCCAGGCGTATTGCGGCAGCAGCTTGTCGAGCGGAATCGAGCGGAACATCGCCAGCAGCAGCGTCGCAGTGAGCGCAAGCGTCAGGCCGATCCATACGCCGCACGCCAGAAGCGCAAACAGGATCGCGAAGAGAGCGACGACTTCAATGGTCATGGAATCCGGTGTCCGCTGGCGCGAGGGCGATCATTCGACGGGCGAGGCCTTCATGCGGTGATCCTCCAGCGGCAGGCCGAGCACGGCCTGGATCGCGCGCGCCAGGAACTGCAGCGTCAGCAGCAGCATGCCGAAGGTGACAACGGCCTGCGGAAACCACAGCGGGGTGTCGCTCGAGGTCGAAACCTGGCCGCGCACATAGGCGCCGAAGGCGAACTTCGCCATCGACGATGTCAGGAAGGCCATGAAGGCGAAGCCCGCGGCGGCCGACAGGATTTCGATCGCGCGCTGAAAGGGGGCCGGGACGTTCTTCAGCAGCAGCACGACACGGATATGGCCGCCGACGCGCAGCGTCATGGCAGCCCCGAAGGTGAAGGACGCCGCCATCAGATAAGAGGAATATTCCCACGCGATCGAGATCGTGGGCGGAAAGAACGGCAGGAAGTTCGAGAGGAAGCGCGTTGCGACCTCGCACAGCATCAGCAACGTCAGCATCAAGAGGCAGCCGCCGCCGATCCAACCGTCCAGCCGGCCAAGACGGTCGATGCCGTCGAGCAGGATGCGCAGCGGCGCTGGCGCCGCCGCGTTGAGACTATGCGGAGCTGCGGGCGAAACGCTGGCCACGGCCCGTCCTCAGCGCTTCATTTCGGCGAGATAGGCCCGCACCGGCTTGTCGGCCGCCGGCACGCGCTTGACGAAAGCGTCGAGCTGCGGCGCGGTCTTGGCGCGAATGTCCGTGATCATGGCCTCCGAGACCGGCACCACCTCCATGCCGCCTTCCTTGAGGCGGTTGAGGCTGTCGACGTCCGCCTTGAGCGAGTTCGCCCAGAAGCCCGGCTCCATCTTGGCGGCAATGCCCGCGACGAGCTGTTGCTGATCGGCGCTCAGTGCCTTCCAGGAATCGAGGTTGACGGTGAGCATCTGCGACGACCAGACGTGGTTGGTCGGGTAGATGTATTTCAGGAATTCCCAGAATTTACCGTCGACGCCCGACAC
Source organism: Bradyrhizobium sp. Kon37 (assembly GCF_055807535.1). NCBI lineage: Bacteria > Pseudomonadati > Pseudomonadota > Alphaproteobacteria > Hyphomicrobiales > Nitrobacteraceae > Bradyrhizobium > Bradyrhizobium sp. Kon37. Next base: position 38,796 of record NZ_JBVVOY010000006.1, on the reverse strand, counting down.
CGCCGAGGTGGAGACGCCCGAGACCGCGCCGGAGGCCAGCGCCGGGATGGTCTCGCCCCAGGGAATCATCACCGGCGCCATGCCGACCACGGCCAGCATGTCGACGGCGTTCTTGTCAGGCACGCGGATCTTGATGTTCTTCAAGCCGTCGACATCGGCGACCTTGACCTTGAGGTGCAGATATTGCGTCGGCCAGGGCACGATGTAGAGGATCTTCTGGTTGTTGCGCGCGGCGACCTTCTCGTATTCGGGCCGCACATATTTGTGCAGCACCTTCAATTCGTCCATCGAGCCGCAGAGAAAGGGAATGCTCTCGACGCCCATGAAGGGCTCGTCGCCGACCTGCTGGATGTTGAGGACGTCGGCAAGCGGCACCAGGCCGTCGCGCACGGCGCGCAGATGCTCGGGGCCCTTGAAGCCGAGCTGGCCACCGGCCTTCACGGTGATCGCGACCGAGCCACCCGTCTGCTTCTTCACCTCTTCCGCGAAGGCAAACGCGTTCTGAGTGTGGAAATTGCCGTCGGGCCATACCGTCGACATGTCCCAGCTCACCGTCGCAGCGCGCGCGCGGGTCGAGATGTGGCCGGCTGCGAGCAGTGTCGCTGCGCCCGCTGTAAAATTCCGTCGCGTGATCATTGAGCCCCTCCGTTTGCTACGCGCACGACGCCTGAAGCGTCATCGCGTATGCCCATAAACTGCAACCGCGTTGTCGGCAGACACGAGGCCGCTTTCGATGTCGTCGTTGACGGCTGTCGGCGCGCGCTCCCGGGGATCGCCGATGCCGGCGCCGCCTGGCGTCAGCACCACCAGCCGGTCGTCCGGCGGCACCTGCTGAAAGCCTTTTCCACGCAGCTTCTTGCCGGACTTCAGGCCGACATAGCCGGCCTCGCCGTTCTTGCCGCCATCGCGGCCGCGTGGCGGATGATCGATGCGGTCGAATGCCGCCAGGATGTCGAACGGCGCATCGACGCCGCTGCCGACTTCGATGATCTGGCCGAGACCGCCGCGGGTGCGCCCCGCCCCTCCGGAATCCGGACGCAGCTCCTTGCGCCAGAAGATCAGCGGCGTCTGCGTCTCGGCGATTTCGACCGGCGTGCCGCGCACGCCGCTGGGATAGGCGGTCGCCGACAGTCCGTCCTTGGCGAAGCGCGCGCCGGTGCCGCCATTGGAGGTCACCGCCATCGAGAATCCGTAATTGCCGCCGGCGCCCGAGCGGGTCTGTCCGCGCACGTTGAGATTCCACAGGCACGAGGTGCCTTCCGCGGGCACGCGCTCGGGAATGATCTGGCGCAGGCAGCCGAACACGACATCGGGCAGCATCTGGCCGATGATGTGACGCGAGGCGACCGGCGCCGGCTTCGGCGCATTGAGGATCGCGCCTTTGGGAGCCGACACCGTCAGTGGCGAGAGCGAGCCGGCATTGTTCGGGATCTGCGAGGCGACGACGCAGCCGAGACCGAACACGGTGTAGGCGATGGTGTAGGACAGAGGCACGTTGATGCCGAACCTGGACGCGGCCGAAGTGCCGTCGAAATCGACGTGGATGCCTTCGTCCGAGATCGTCAGCGTCGCCTCGAGCGAGATCGGCGCGTCATAGCCGTCGACCACCATGGTGTTGCGCCAGGTGCCCTTCGGCAGCTTGGCGATCTCGGCCAGCACGGCCTCGCGCGAGCGGTCGCAGATGTAGTCGCCGAGCGCATCGAGCGAGTCGATGCCGAACTCGGTCATCATCTCGACCAGGCGCTCGCAGCCGACGTCGTTGCAGCCGGCGAGCGAGTAGGTGTCGCCCTCGGTGTCAATCGGCAGCCGCGTGTTAGTACGGATCATCGCCATCAGCGTCTCGTTGACGACGCCCTGGTCGATCAGCTTCAGCATGGGAATGTAGAGCCCCTCCATGAACACGTCGGTGGCGTCGGGCCCGAAGCCGATGCCGCCGATGTCCATGAGATGGCTGGTGCAGGAAAACAGCGCGACCGGCTTGCCGTCCTTGAAGCAGGGCGTGGTGACGACGAAATCGTTGAGATGGCCGGTGCCCATCCAGGGATCGTTGGTGATGTAGGCGTCGCCCTCCTTCATCGTGTCGATCGGAAAGTGGGCGATGAAGTGCTTGACCGATTCCGCCATCGAATTGACGTGGCCGGGGGTGCCGGTCACCGCCTGCGCCAGCATCCGTCCCTTGAGGTCGAACACGCCGGCCGAGAGGTCGCCGCATTCGCGCACGATCGGACTGAAGGCAGTGCGGAGCAGCACCTGCGCCTGTTCCTCGACGACGGCGATCAGCCGGTGCCACATGATCTGGAGGTCGATCAGGCTCGCGCCGCTTGCCTTGCTCATGATCAAGCTGCCTTCCGTTCCATGACGATGCTGCCGGCACCGTCGATATGGGCATCAAAACTGTTGGAGACGAAGGTGGACGTTTCGTCCTCCGCGATCACGGCGGGACCTGCAATCGTTGCGCCCGGCGCCATGTCTTCGCGGCGGTAGAGCGGAATCTCGATCACCTCCCCGGCCCGGCCGTCGAAGAACTTGCGGCTGCCGGTCGCCTTCCCGGCCGGCTTGCGCGTAACGGCCGCGACAATAGCCGGATTGCGCGCCTCGGTCGTCGCGAGCACGGACCAGCTCAACACCTCGATTGCCGCACCTGGGATCGATCGTTCGAACATCGCCGCATAATCCGCCTCAAACTTCTGGCGCAGTCCGGCCAGATCGGCCGTCTCCAGCCGCCGGTTCGGCAACTCGATCGAGATCTCATGGCCCTGGCCGACATAGCGCATGAAGGCGGCGCGGCGCTCGCGGACCGGCGCGCCTGCTGCTCCCGTCTCGACCAGCGCACGCGCCTCGGTCACCATCTCCTGGAGCAGGTCGGAAACACCATCGGTGTCGAAATCGTCGAGCCGGACATGACGGCTGCGCACCAGCTCATAGGCGATCGGAGCCGCAAGGAAGCCCACAGCCGAGCCCACCCCGGCATTCGAAGGGACTATCACGCGAGAGACGCCGATCTTCTCGGCGACGCGCGCCGCATGCAGCGGTGCCGCGCCGCCGAAGGCGATCAGCGTGTGCTGACCGACGATCTCGCCGCGCTCGACCGCATGCACGCGCGCCGCACTCGCCATGTTCTCGCACACGACCTCGTGCACGGCATAGGCTGCAGTCTCAGCCGACAGACCCAGCGGCTCGCCCACGGCGCGCAGCAGCGCCTGCTTCGAGAGTTCAGGGTCGAGCTTGATCGTTCCACCCGCGAAATCGTCGGGATCGATCATGCCCAGCGCAACGTCGGCATCCGTCACCGCCGGGCGCAGGCCGCCGCGGCCATAGCAGGCGGGCCCTGGCTCCGACGAGGCACTTTCGGGACCGACCGTGACGCGCTTCATCGCGTCGACATGGGCAATCGAGCCGCCGCCGGCGCCGATCTCGACCATCTCGATCACGGGTATCCGCACCGGCAGACCTGAACCTTTCAGGAAGCGCGCAGCGCGATCGACCTCGAACACGCGCGAGGTCTCGGGCTGGTATTTCTCGATCAGGCAGATCTTTGCCGTGGTGCCGCCCATGTCGAAGGACAGCACCTTGCTCTCGCCGAGACGCGCCGCGATCTGCGCCGCGAAGATGGCGCCGCCGGCAGGACCGGATTCGACGAGGCGCACCGGAAAACGCCGCGCCGTCTCGATCGAGGTGACGCCGCCGCCGGAGGTGACGAGATAGATCGCGCCGCGGTACTGCTCGACCTGCAAGGCATCGGACATGCGAGCGAGATAGCCGTCGATCAGTGGTTGCACATAGGCGTTGGCCACCGCCGTCGATGTGCGCTCATATTCGCGGATCTCCGGGCACACCGCGGAAGATACGGTCACGGAAATGCCGGGCATCTCCTCACTGATGATCGCGGCCGTGCGGCGCTCATGCTCGGGATTGGCGTAGGAGTGCAGGAACGCGACCGCGACGCTCTCGACATTCAGCGCGCGCAATCTTGGCGCGAGCGCGCGCACCGCAGCTTCGTCCAGCGGGAGGCGGACGGCACCGTGGGCGTCGATACGCTCGGGCACGGTGAAGCGCAGGGATCGCGGCGCCAGCGGCTTCGGCTTGTCGATGGAGAGGTCATACTGGTCGTAGCGGCTCTCGGTGCCGATATCGAGCACGTCGCGAAAGCCCTCCGTCGCGATCAGCGCCGTCTTGGCGCCGCGACGCTCGATGATGGCGTTGGTCGCCAGCGTCGTGCCATGAATGAAGACGTCGATGTCGCTGATATGGGCGCGCGCATCGGCGAGAATGAGCCGCATGCCATCGAGCACCGCCTGTTCGGGGCGCTGCGGCGTCGTCAGCAGTTTGCGCGTCTTGCGATCCTGCCCCACGTCCAGCACGATGTCGGTGAACGTGCCACCGATATCGACGGCAAGCCGCACCTCGGCTCCCTCAAGCATTCCAAATTCTCCGTGCTGATCGTCAAGACTGAGGACAAAAGCGCAGCAATTTCCATGCCATGGGTGACAGGAACATGCTGTGTCCAGCTATTCTGCTTGGCACCCATGCAATAGGCAAGGCGTGTTCGCAGCCCGCGCGATCAGAGCAGGAATGCAAGCGCCGCTTCGCAGCGCTCCTCGACCTTCAGCGTAAGGAGATCATCGGCGCGGGTACGTCCGAGATTGACCGCAGCGATCGGGATTTGCCGTTGCGCGGCAGCCTGCACGAAGCGGAAGCCGGAATAGACCATCAGTGACGAGCCGACGATGAGCATGGCGTCGGCCTGCGCCAGATGATCCTGCGCGGTAGCGACCACGTCGCGCGGGACGTTCTCGCCGAAGAACACGACATCGGGCTTGAGGATGCCGCCGCAAGCTTCGCAAGGAGGCACCTTGAACGACGAAAAATCCGCATGCTCCAGGTCCGCATCGCCGTCGGGTGCATCGGCGGCATCGAGCGTCAACCATTCCGCATTGGCGCCGCTGAGCGTCTCCTGGAATTCGCTCCGCGGCGTCTTTTGCCCGCAGCCCATGCAGCGGACCAGATCGAGCCGGCCGTGCAGGTCGATGACCTGGCGGTGCCCGGCGGATTGATGCAGCCGGTCGACGTTCTGGGTCAGCAGCATTCCGCAACGCCCGCTCGCCTCGAGCCGGGCAAGCGCGTGATGCGCATCGTTCGGCTTCGCCTGGCCGAACCGCCGCCAGCCGATCAGGCTGCGCGCCCAATAGCGCCGGCGCGTATGCTCTTCCGACATGAAAGCCTGGAAGTTCACAGGCTGGGTCCGCTTCCAGTTGCCGTGACTGTCGCGATAGTCGGGAATGCCCGAATTGGTGCTGCAGCCGGCACCGGTCAGCACAAACAGATTTTCGTGCCGGCCGACGAAATCCCGGAGCGGATGATTTGCCAGCGGATCATTTGCCAGAGGATTATTTGCCAGAGGACTATTTGCCATGGCGCAGATGTAGTCCGCGCAGGCGGGTTTTGCCAGATCACGACCGTTCGGACCGGTCGAATCCCGCAATCAGCTTCACGAGCTCGCTCTGCCGCGCCGTACCGGTCTTGCGGAAAACGTTGTGGAGGTGTGTCTTGACTGTCGCCTGCGTCAGCCCGAGCAGCTCGGCCAGCGCCTTGACACCGCTCACCTTCATGACGGCGTCGATCAGGCGGACCTCGCTTGCGGTGAGCCTGTAGAGTTTTGCAAGCGCCTCCAGCGGCGGCGGGCTGGCCGGTGAGGCCTTGCGCACGAACACCGCGGCAACCGCGGAATGCAGCGCGCCGGTACGCCGCCGGTCCCCCGAGGTCAACGGCAGCACGTTGGCAAACCAGCGGCCTTGCGAGGTCCCGAGCGGAATCGAACCGCCGCTGTCTGTCGGCGTGTTGCCGTTCTCCGCGGCGACAAGCGCTTCGCGCAACGCGCGCTGCGCGTCGAGGGCAACAGCGAACAACGTTCCGTTTCTTTCCGTGAGCAGCGCGGCCTCGTCCAGCATCGCGCGTCCGGGCGCGTTGGTAAAGGCGAGGCGTCCGTTGGGACCAACCAGAAACACGGCGGCCGTGACGCTGTCGAGCGTCTGGGTCAACACCGCCTGTGTCGCCCTGTTCTGATCGAACAGCCGGCCAATCGAGACCGCGCGCTGGAAGTGCGGCACGATCAGAGCAAACCGGCTGCGGGCGTCGGCGTCGGCGAGACCGTCTTTCTCATGCATCCGGACACTGACGATCGATGAATAGGTTGCGCCCTTCTCCAGATTCGATCCGAGCGCATCGATCATGCCCTGCGGCTTCATCCACTCTTCGTAGAAGCGCGTCGCCACCATCTCCTCGAAGGGGACGAAGTCGGTTGATGCATAGACGAGGCCAGCCTCGCAGAAAGTGGCCGCTGGAAAGCACGGATTCAAGGCGAGATATTTCTCGAGATAGAGCTTTGTGTAGTCCGGCTCCTCATTGAAGAGGTGCAGCACCGCGGTTTGCTCGGTGGCCGCGTCATGCCAGAACAGGGCGCCGGACGACCCGCCAACAAACTGGCAGGCCTGTTCGAGGGCGCGCGACCATAGGGCGGGATCGAGCGCGGCGTCGTAAATCAGGCCGGTCAGGTCTGACAGCAGAGCGGCTTCGGATATCACGGCGGGCTCTCCGACTTGTCGAGCAACAGATTCGGCATCCGCACCTCGTCCCTCATTGAGTCGAGACCGGGGACTGTTTCGCAGGCGCGCCCGGCTTCGGCGGGGCGGATTGCTTCTGTGAGACGACGGCCTTGCCAGGCGCAGCTTCAGGTGCGGCGGGCGCCACCGGTGCGGACTGCCCCACCGACAATGACACGCCGAACACACGCCATTGTCCTTCGACCGGCGCGAACATCAGTTCGAAATTCACCTGAGACGGCACCGACGGAAAAAATCCTGCCATGTGCAGCAGCCCGTTCGGCTCGATCTGCGGCAGCAGCGACAATTGCGGATCGATCACGGCAAGACCGGAGAGATCGAGCTTATCGCCACGCTGCTTGGCAAAGATCTCCGCAAGCTTTGCGGCGGTGTTGACCTGGAAGCCGGGCGCGCCGAGGTCGCGCAGCACGGTGTAGTTCCCGGTCTTGTTGGCGTGGTCGAGCGCGAGCAGCGTCGAGCGGATCAGCATCAGCACACCGTTGCGGTCGATATTGGCGGGCTTGGCCGCCTGCTGCTGCGACGGCGGCGTCTGGTGGGGCTGCGGCGGCGTCTGCTGCGCAGCTGTCGTCACCGCCCCCAGGATCAGAAGACCGGCAATCGGAAGACCAAGGCCCGCGCTCAACCAACGCAGCGTCATGACGAATGGGTTCTTCCTACCACTGGATCGAGACAGCACCACGTCCACCTGCAACGCTGCGCTCGAGCCCGATACCGCCGCCTGCATTGGCGATAATAGCATAGCTCTTGCCGTCATAGAGCAGTGCCGTTGCGCCGACCGCAAACGCGTTGGCGCCCTCGAAATTGCCGTAGCCGGCCGAGAGCGCGAATTTGCGCCCCTGTTGCAGCGCCGGCATCGAGCCGGCCGCGAGCGCGACAGCGGTGCCGCTGCGGGCTTCGAGCCGGTTGTCCATCACCTGCGACTGCAACGAGGTCACCTGCGACTGCAGCGAGGTAATGTTCGCCGGGTTGAAGCTGGACGTTGCCAGATTGCCGGCCGCATCGGTCGTCACGAAGGACACCGGTCCACTCTGTGCCGCAAGGCTCGCCGCCGACGCGACCCCGGCCATGCGATAAGTGTTGCTGGCGGTCCCGATCGCGACCTGGTTGACGGCCGTTGCTGTCGCACCGGAGCCGATGGCGGTAGAGTTCGCAAAGCCTGCCGAGGCGCCGGTGCCGATAGCGACGGCATTCGCGCCGGTGCCGGCGATTGCACCATCGCCGATAGCGATACCACTTGCACCGATGGCGCTGGAACTGTTGCCGGCCGAGAGGGAATTGGTGCCGCTTGCGATGGCCGCGTTGCCCAAGGCAACGGCGTTCGCGGTGCCGGCACTCGCTCCGCTCCCGATAGCCGTCGAAGACACACCCGCGGCAACGCTGCTGATGCCGATCGCGATCGATTTGCTGCCGGTCGAGACGGCACCTACGCCGCCGACGCCATCGCCGCCTCCCATCGCCAGACTATAATTCCCCGTCGAACTGGCAGCAGAAGCTCCCGAAGCACCACCGCCGATCGCAGTGCTGTAGACGCCGCCCGCCGTACTGTTGGCGCCAAAGGCACTCGCGGCCACGCCGGTCGCCTGACTGGTCACGCCGATCGCCGTACTGTTGTCCGCGGTCGCCTGAGCGATTCCGCCGATCGCGATGGCGCTGTGACCGCTCGCATTGCTGAGGACGCCGCTCGCCACGCTGGCGGTGCCGCTCGCCGTGCTTCCGTTACCGATCGCCACGCTGCCACTGCCGCTTGCTGTACTGTTGCCGAACGCGCTGCTGCCACCGCCGCTCGCGTCGCCGCCGCAAGACACGCCGCCCAGCGCTGTGCCAAGAGGGGCGCCTGTCACCGCCTCGCCGCAGACCTGCGCGGCAGCGGGCGCGGAAGCCAACGCCAGCACGAGCATCGAGAGCGCTGCAGATAGAAGGACGCCGACCCCAGGCCTTGGCCGCCTCCGAATTTGAGCGGCAGACGTGCGGGATTTCAGGCGAAACAGCGCCTCAGCAATCACACTAAGCATTTGCGCTCTCAATTCTGAGAAATCGGCCGATCTTGATCGATCGGTTGGCCCATATTTGCGAAGGGACGGATGGGAATGTCCCATCGATCCCGGGTTGGGCGAGGGTGAAGGGAGATGGCGGACCGCACATCAACCGTTCGGTTGAGTTCGTCCGCGCGTGCGGCGCCGACAGCCCGCTTTTTTCCGACTGTTGCTGGATTGCATCGCGAGAAGTCTCGACGATGAGCGTCGGCGCCGCAGGCAGACCGCGAGAACAGCAAGGACGCTCGTGATCTTTGCTAGCTCGCCCAGTTGTCCCGGAACTCGGGAAACAGTGTCAGGCCTCCACAAGCGTAGATGGTTTGCCCGGTGATGTAGCTTGCCTCGTCCGAGGCGAGGAAGGCAAACACGGCGGCGATCTCTTCCGGCGTGCCGACGCGGCCCATGGGAATATGGCTGGTGACCACGCCGCGCTTTTCCGGATCGCCGGTCCAGGCCGCGTTGATCGGGGTGTCGATCGCGCCGGGGCCGACCGCATTGACGCGAATGCCGCGGCCGGCGAATTCCAGCGCCAGCGTACGCGTCAGATTGGCCATGCCGCCTTTGCTGATCGAGTAAGCGAGGTAGCCGGGTTTCGGGATGATCTGGTGCACGCTGGAGCAGTTGATGATGCTGCCGCCTCCGCCGCGCGCGACGAAATGCGCGAGCGCCTTCTGGGCGCAGAACACGGCGCCGTTGAGATTGACGTCGATGATGCGGCGATAGGTGTCGATATCGAGCGCTTCGCTCGGCGATTCCCGCTGGAAGCCGGCATTGTTGACGAGGCAGTCGAGGCGCTTCCAGCGCGCCAGAATCGTCTCGAACATCGCGGCGACCTCTTGCTCATTGCCGACATCGGCCTTGACGATGATGTGATCGAGCCTGCCGTGGCCGCGATCACCCGATGCCGTCCGCGCGAGCGCGAGTGTCTCCTCAGCCCCTTCAGGGTGACCGAAATAGTTGATGGCGACGGTCGCGCCTTCCTGGGCAAGCCGGATGGCGACGGCACGGCCGATGCCTTGGGAGGCGCCGGTCACCAGCGCGTACTGGCCGACAAGACGCGAGTGGAACGAGGTCGAGCGATCGGTTTGTGGCATGGGTTCTCTCCGGGATGCCCTGATCAGCGACGGAACCGGCTTTTTGTTCCATCCCTCAGCGCATCGCTGTGATTCATTCGACGCGGCGCGCGAATGGCGAAGTCAAGATCTGGTACAGGATGATGGCGCCAAAGGTTGCGGTGCCGATCCCGCCGATCGTGAAGGCGCCGAATTTGAGCGTGAGGTCGCCGGCGCCTGCGGTGAGCGCGACCGCCACGGTGATCAGGTTTGCCGGACTTGAGAAGTCGACCTTGTTCTCGACCCAGATCCGGCCGGCCATCGCGGCGATCAATCCGAACAGCACGATCGAGAGCCCACCGATGACAGGACCCGGGATCGACAAGATCAGCGCGCCGAATTTCGGCGAGAAGCCGAGCACGATCGACACCACCGCCGCGAAGGCAAACAGCAAGGTCGAATAGACCTTCGTGGCCGCCATGACGCCGATGTTTTCAGCATAGGTGGTGACGCCGGTGCCGCCGCCGCAGGCGGCCACGATGGTCGCGAGGCTGTCGGCGAGCAAGGCGCGGCCGAGATAGTCATCGAGGCTCCGGCCCGTCATGGCGCCGACGGCCTTGATGTGACCGAGGTTCTCGGCGACGAGAATGATCGCAACCGGCGCGATCAGGACGATCGCATCGGTCTGGAAGGTCGGCGTGGTAAAACTCGGCAGGCCGATCCACGGCGCAGCCGCAAGCGGGGTGAAGTCAATCGGCTTGCCGAAGCCGAGGCCGTTCGCGAACAGCACGTACAAGAGATAACCGCCGATTGCGCCCAGAATGATCGGCAGGCGGCGCCACAAGCCAGGTGCGCCAACGGCAACCACGCCGATGATCAGAACGGTCGCGAGCCCGATTCCCGTGTCGAACGCATTGGCGCTCACGGCCTTGACCGCCACGGGCGCGAGGTTGAGACCGATCGCGGCGACCACGGCGCCGGTGACCGCCGGCGGCAACAGCCTCTCGACCCAGCCAACCCCCGACCACATCACGATCAGCGCGATCACGCCGTAGAGGACGCCGGCCCCGACGATGCCGCCAAGTGCAACCGACAGGTTCGGGTTCGGCCCGTGCCCGGCGTAGCCGGTGGCGGCGATCACGACCGCGATGAACGCGAAGCTCGAGCCGAGATAGCTCGGCACGCGCCCCGCGACGATGACAAAGAAGATCAGCGTGCCGATGCCGGAAAACAGCACCGCAACATTGGGATCGAACCCCATCAGCAACGGCGCGATGATCGTCGAGCCCGACATTGCGACGCAATGCTGGAGACCGGAGACGACGGTCTGGCCGAGCGGCAGCCGCTGCTCCGGCATGATCACGCCGGAGGACTTCAGAGTCCAACGCGGAAAATAGCCTTGCGCTCGCTCATCGGAGCCCGTTGCAATCGGCATGTTCCCCCCAGTTGCGGTGCAGCGACCGATCTTCGTGCGAACAGACAAAAATGTGATTGTCGCTTCTGCGGCGGCCATCACATGATGCAAATCAAACAAGATCAATACGTTCCGGGGCCTATTCTATGACACAGATTGCGATCCAGCCAGCCATCCACCGCCGGCACCAGCCCTGGTACAAGATCCTCTACATTCAGGTGCTGATCGCGATCGCACTCGGGGTGCTCGTCGGCTATTTCTATCCCGATCTCGGCAAGGCCCTGAAGCCGCTCGGTGACGGCTTCATCGCGCTGATCAAGATGATGATCGCGCCGGTGATCTTCTGCACCGTGGTGCACGGCATCTCCTCGATGGGCGACCTCAAGCGCGTCGGCCGGGTCGGGCTGAAGTCGCTGATCTACTTCGAGACGGTCTCGACGGTCGCGCTCGCGGTCGGCCTGCTGGTCGGCGAGGTGCTCCAGCCCGGACACGGCTTCAACATCGATCCCGCCACGATCGACCCGAAATCGGTGGCGACCTACGTCACCAAGGCCAAGGAAGAAGGCATCGTCGCCCATCTGATGGCGATCATCCCCGACAGCTATCTGGGCGCCATCGCACGCGGCGATCTGTTGCAGGTGCTGCTGATCTCGATCCTGTCGGGCTTCGCCATCGCGTTCCTCGGCAAGGCCGGCGAGCCCATTGCGGATGCGATCGACAAGGCCGCAAAGATGTTCTTCGGCATCATCCGCATCATCGTGCGCGTCGCCCCGATCGGGGCGTTCGGCGCGATGGCGTTCACCGTCGGCGCCTATGGCCTCGGTTCGCTGATCAACCTCGCGGCCCTGATCGGCACGTTCTATCTCACCAGCATCCTGTTCGTTGTGGTCGTGCTCGGCGCAATCGCGCGGCTCGCCGGCTTCTCGATCCTGCGCTTCATCGCCTACATCAAGGACGAACTCCTGATCGTGCTCGGCACCTCTTCGTCGGAAACGGTGCTGCCGCAGATGATCCAGAAGATGGAGCATCTCGGCGCCTCGCGATCGGTGGTCGGCCTCGTCATTCCGACCGGTTACAGCTTCAACCTCGACGGCACCAACATCTACATGACGCTGGCGACGCTGTTCCTGGCGCAGGCGACCAATACCCATCTGACCATCTGGCAGGAGCTCGGCATTCTCGGCATCGCCATGATCACCTCGAAGGGCGCCTCGGGGGTGACCGGGGCGGGCTTCATCACGCTCGCGGCAACGCTCTCGATCGTGCCCGACATCCCGATCCAGTCGATCGCGATCCTGGTCGGCATCGACAAGTTCATGAGCGAGTGTCGCGCGCTGACCAATCTGATCGGCAATGGCGTCGCCTGCGTCGTCATCAGCATCTCCGAAGGCGAGCTCGACCGTGATGCGCTGCACGAGACCATGGCCCATCCGCTGGAGATGGGTGAGGCGCTTGAACCGGGCGGCAGCGCCGCATCCTAGGCCGCGCGCAGGTTGGCGGCGTCCGGTTCCAACGCGGTAGTTTCCCGGAGTGGTAAATTGGCGCGGCGCGAGTCACAACAATTGCGTTGGGATCACGGATTGATACTCATGTTTTTCCACCCGACGCGCTGGGGGCAGGGCGTCGGGTTTTTGTTCATCACTGCAAGGGGCGACTCGCCGGGACCGGCGCGCCGTCGACGGCCCGGATTGGCATCATCGTTCCGGCGGCTGGACGCCCCGCTCCAGTCCACATCGGCAGACGCCGCTAGCCCTTGAGCGCGGTGACCACGACCTCGATCAGCGCGCTGCCGCCGAGATCGGCGACACCGACGGTGGCGCGGGTCGGAAGATTGTCGCCGAAGAACTCGGTCCAGACCGCATCCATCTCCTTCTTCTTGGAAAGGTCCGTGACGAAGATCGAGGTGCTCACGACGCGCGACTTGTCGGTGCCCGCTTCCTTCAGATAGCCGGCGATCTTGCCGAGGATGTTGCGGGTCTGCTCGCCCATCGACACGGAGGTGTCGTCGGCGATGGTGCCGCCGATGAAGACGAAGCCGTTGGCTTCGACGGCGCGGTGCATGATGGGCGTGCGGATGCTGCGGGTAATGCTCATGATGTCCTCTTGTTGCTAGAGCGTGGGGGAATAGAAACGGTCGATACCGAGATCGCCGATGCGAGTCTGGGTGCCGCCGTTGACGATCAGCTCCGCCATGACGGCGCCCGCGCCGGGGCCGAGCTGGAAACCGTGCAGCGAGAAGCCGAACTGGTGATAGAGGCCCTTGTGCCGGCTGCTCGGTCCAAACACGGGCAGATCGTCCTTGGTCTTGGCCTCGATGCCGGCCCAGGCCCGCATGATCGTCGCGTCGCGCATAACCGGAAACAGTTCGAACACGGTGCGGGCGCTGGTCGCGAGGCTCTTCCAGTCCAGCACCGTCTCGTTGCGATCCTGATACGGCGTTGCCAGATGGCCGCCGCCGATCAGCACCGTGCCGTTCTTGAATTGCTTGAAGGACAGTTTGCGGCCGCGCAGGATCACGACGGGGTCGATGAAATGCGGCACGCGCGAGGTGATCATCAGCATCGGCGCTACGGTCTCGACCGGAACGGGCTCACCGAGCGCGGCAGCGATGGTCCCGGCCCAGGCGCCGGCGGCATTGACGAGCACCGGCGCGGCAAAGCTCTCGGCGCCGACATCGACGTGCCAGAGACCGTCGGTGTGCCGGATATTCGTGGCGGCAATACCCTCGCGCACGGTCGCGCCGAGTTGTTCGGCCTTGCGCCGGAACGCCGTCGTCGCCTGCGCGGGATTGGCCGCACCGTCGCGGCGCGAGACCACGCCGCCGGGACAGCTCTCGGCGACCGCAGGCACGAGGCGCCGCAGCTCTGCGGCATCGATCAGCTCTTCGTGGGTGAAGCCGAGCGCGTTGAGCTCGGCCACACGTGCGCGGCAGACCGCGAGTTCCTCTTCGTTCTCGGCGACAAGGACCTGGCCATAGCTCTCAAAGCTGCAATCGTCGTCGAGGAGATCGGTGATCTTCTCCCAAATTCCCATCGAGCGGATCGAAAGCGGGATTTCGGGGATGTGCCGCGCAAGCTGGCGCACGCCACCGGCGTTGACGCCGGAGGCGTGGCGGCCAGCATAGTCCTTCTCGATCAGCACCGGTTTCAGGCCGGCGAGACACAGATGCAGCGCAGTCGAGCACCCGTGGATGCCGCCGCCGACGACGATCGCATCCACGTTTTTCGTCATCCGCGCACCACCGCCTTGATGTCGTCTTCGCTCTTCGGAACCGCGGCAAGCTCGGCGAGCGTGATCGGCTTGACCGGCGCGCGCAGCCGGTAATAGCCGATCTCCTGCGGGCTCTTGCCCCGGGCCTGCGCCATCAGCTCGGTGACGGTGAGGCCGCAGAGCCGGCCCTGGCACGGCCCCATGCCGGTGCGGCGATAGGCCTTGAGCTGGTTCGGCCCAGTCGCGCCGATCGCGACGGCGTCGAGAATATCCTTTGCGGTGACCTCCTCACAGCGACAGACGATGGTGTCGCCTGCTGGAATGCGAAACTGCGGCGCCGGACGGAACAGCGTGTCGAGGAAAACGCGACCACGTTCGGCCTTGGCGAGATCGGCGCGGAGGCTCGCCATCGGCGCGAGTTTTGTGGCAGCCGCAGGCGCCAACGCCTCCACGGCCGCGCGCGCCGCGATGCGGCCGCGCACCACGGCTGCGTTCGCGCCGCCGATGCCGGCGCCGTCGCCGGCGATCGCAATGCCGGCGACCGACGAATTGCCGCTGGCATCGAGCACCGGCGACCAGCACAATTGCAGATCATCCCAGCGATGCTCGATTCCGGCCGCCATCGCCAGATTGACGTTGGGCACGACGCCCTGATGCAGCAGCAAGAGATCCGCAAGGACGGTCTCGCGATTGCCGCCGGCGACATAGCTCACGCTCGCGAGCTGGCCGTCGCCGGATGCCGCAAGCTCGCTGACGCCGGAGACGACCTGCACCTTCGCCTTCACCTCGCGCATCATTGACAGGCCCTTGGCGAAATAAGGCGAGGTCAGGAAGGCAAAGGCGTGCGGGAGTGCGGCGAAGTAGTTGCCGCGCGCGGTGGTGTCGAGAATGCGATCGAGGCGGCCGCCGAGACGCAATATCTGCGCGGCGAGCAGCCAGAGCAGCGGCCCCTGCCCCGCGATCACTGTACGGCCATCCGGCACCAGGGCCGATGATTTCAACATCGTCTGCGCCGCGCCCGCGGTCATCACGCCCGGCAGCGTCCAGCCGGGAATCGGAAACGGCCGCTCCAGTGCGCCAGTCGCGAGGATCACGCGCTTGGCCTTGACGAAGGCGGACGCGCCGCCGACCGAGACGGCGATATCGAGGTTGCGGTCGAGGCTCCAGACCGTTGCGCGCTGAATGACCTCGGCGTCGCTCGCGCGCAGCGCCTGCACGAGATCGGCGCCCACCCAATAGTCGGCGCCGAGCTGATCGCGCTCGGTCACCGGCGTCGAGGCGATGGCGCGGAACACCTGGCCGCCCGGGCCGATATTCTCGTCGAGCAGCAGCGTGGACAGACCGGCCTCGGCAGACGTCGCAGCAGCGGCGAGGCCGGCAGGCCCGGCCCCGATCACCACGACGTCATATTCTTCGCGCTTGGGAGCCACAGTCATTTCCCGATCTCCCGCTTGCCCTTCTGAATCTCGACCTGCATGCCTTCAGTGACCGGCACCAGGCAGCCCTGTCGGTTGCCGACACCATCGATGGTGACGAGACAATCGAAGCACACGCCCATCATGCAATAGGGCAAACGCAGCGCCCCGCTGACCGCTGTCGAACGGCGTGCATCGCAGCTCGAGGCCAGCAGCGCCGCGGAGACGGTGTCGCCCTGCCGCGCCGCGACGGCAACGCCGTCGACGAAGATTTGCACCGGCGGCCGTTTGTCCTGCTCGGATCGTTTGAACATCCTGGCTCCTTTAATATCCCTAGTAGCCGCTGTTGTTCGCGGCACCGGCGGCGCCAAAACGGCTGGCCGAGAACGCGCCGACCAGCTCCGGATCGAGCGCGCCCTGCGCGACCATCCGCGCGATCTCGAACGCGTGGTTGGAGGCGAGCGTCACGCCGGAATGACAGCAGGCGACGAAGGCGCCGGGATGCGTCTCCGACTGGTCGTAGATCGGGAAGCCGTCCTGCGGCATGACGCGGATGCCGGCCCAGCTCCTGACCACGTTGAGCCGCGCGAGATGCGGAAACATCCGCTGTGCGCGATCGGTCATCACGGCGCTGATCGAGTGCTTCAGCGCGCGATCGTCGAGCTCGTCTTCCTTGCTGTCGCCGATCATCACCGTGCCCTCGTCGGTCTGGCGGATCGTGGTCAGCGGATGCGGCAGGAACGGCATGGTGCGCTCGGTCACCACGATCTGACCACGGGTCGGGCCCATCGGGGCGTAGAGACCGACCATCGGCGCCAGGGTCTGGTTGGCATTGCCGGCAGCGAGCACGATCTTGGCGGCACGGAGCTCGCCCTGCGGCGTCGTCAGGCGGAATTCGCCGCCGCTCTGGCTGATCGCCGAGACCGGACGCTCCGGAAGATAGTCGATGCCGAATGCCTTGAAGCCGGTGTGGAACGCACGAAACGTGCGCAGCGAATTGACGTGACCGTCGAGTGGACAAAAGCTGCCGCCGGAGACTTCAGGCCCGATCAGCGGCAGCGCCTTCTTCACCTCGGACGCCGGCAGCATCTCCATCTTGTAGTCGGCTGCGCCAGTCTGGTTGTGCATGCGCTTCACCAGCTCGGTGCGCTGGCCGAACTCGTCTTCGCCGAGCGTGAGATGAAAGCCGCCATTCTGCTGAAGAGAGACGTCGAGATCGGTCTGTTGCTTCAATTCCGCAGCGAGCCTGCTCCACGCCTGTGACGCCTGCACCGTCCAGACGGTATAGGCCGGCATGCCGAGGCCCTTGCTCTGGACCCAGACCAGTGCAAAGTTGGCACGCGACGCACGCTTGGTGATATCGCCTTCGTCGAGCACGGCGACGCGCTTGCCAAATCGGCCGAGGCCCCAGGCAATGGCGGAGCCGAGCAATCCGCCGCCGACGACGGCGACGTCGTAATCTGTTCGCATGGATTCTCCTATCGCCCCGGATCGCCCTTGCCGGCGAGCACGCGGTCGAGCCCGTAGAAGCGGTCGAGCAGAATGAGGGCGGTCATGGTGATCGCGATCACGCAGGCCGAGACCGACGTCACCAGCGGATCGATGTTGTCCTGGATGTACAGAAACATGCGCACCGGCAGTGTTTCGGTGCCGGGTGCCGCGAGGAAGACGGTCATGGTGAGATCGTCGAAGGACTGGATGAAGGCGAGCGCCCAGCCGCTGATGACGCCGGGCAGGATCAACGGCAGCGTGATGCGGCGGAACAGCGTCCAGCCGCCGGCGCCAAGCGAGACCGCGGCCATCTCGACCGTGCGATCCATGCCGGTCGCCGCCGCCAGCGTCAGCCGCAGCGCGAACGGAAACACGATGATGACATGCGCGATGATCAGCGCGGCGAAGCTGCCGCCGAGGCCAGCCGACGTGAAGAAGCGCAGGAAGGCGATGCCGAGCACGACATGCGGGATCATCAGCGGCGAGAGAAAGAGGGCCGCGAGCGCATCACGGCCGCGGAAGCGATAGCGCGCGATCGCAAGCGCCGCCGGCACCGCGAACAGAAGCGCCACGAAGGAGGACAATGCGCCAAGGCCAAGACTGACCCAGAAAGCATGGACGAATTCGGGATAGTTGGCGATCGCCCTGAACCAGCGCAACGAAAAGCCGTTTGTCGGCAGCGACAAGAAGCCTTCAGGCGTGAACGCGACGAGGCAGACGACGAGGATCGGCGCCACCATGACGATGACGAAGATGGTGTGGAAGATCAGCGCAAGCGGGCCATTCCGGCTCATCGGAACACCTCCGCGTAGCGACGCTCGATCAGTGTGTTGCTGCCGACGACGATCAAGACCAGCGCGGCCAGCAGCAGCGTGGCGACCGCCGCACCCAGCGGCCAGTTCAGCGTGTTGAGGAACTCGTCATAGGCGAGCGTCGCCGCGACCTTGAGTCGGCGGCCGCCGATGATCGCGGGCGTCGCAAACGCGCTGGCCGAGAGCGAAAACACGATGATCGCCCCCGACAGCACGCCCGGCATGATCTGCGGCATGATGATGCGGCGGATGATGGTCACAGGGCCGGCGCCGAGCGACATCGCGGCATTCTCGATCTGCGGATCGAGCCGCTGCAGCGCTGCCCACACCGACAGCACCATGAACGGCATCATCACATGCGCAAGCGCGACCACCATGCCGGTTTCGGTGAACATGAAGGGGATAGGCGCGCGGATCAGCCCGGCCGACATCATCAGCTTGTTGACGAGGCCATTGTTGCCGCCAAACAGCAGCGCCCAGCCGAGCGTCCGCGCCACCACGGAAATCAATAGCGGCCCCAGGATAACCAGCAGGAAAACGCTCTTCCAGCGTCCGCCCATGCGGTTGAGGATGTAGGCTTCGGGCGCACCGAGAACAGCCGTGAGCAGTGTGGTCAGGATCGCGATGCGAAACGTCCGCCCGAACATTTCGGCATAGTAGGGATCGGTCGCAATCTCTCGCCAGTTCTTGAGGATGAAGACCGGCTCGATGCCCTTGTACTGGCCCCAATCGTGGAACGACAGCATCACGGTCATTGCCAACGGAATCAGGAGCACGCCGACGAACAGCATCAAAGCGGGCGCGGTCAGCGCCCAGGGCATGCGTGCGTTTCGTTCCTCGGCGGAAGCGCTCATGCGACGCCCCTCACGCCCATGTCTTCCGGCCGCCAGGTGAGGTGAACGGCCTCGCCTTCGACCGGCTGCGATCGGCCGTCATTCTGGCGGATCACGGTCGCCGGGCCGCATTCGCTCTCGCACTGGAACAGCCAGTGATTGCCCTGGAAGATGCGCGTGACGATCTTTGCGCCGAGGCCTGCGTCGCCAAAGTCGATCCGCTCGGGGCGAATGCTGACGGTGACGGGACCGCTGCGCCCGGCAGGCGCAGGCGCGCTCCAGGAGCCGGCGATCAGTCGCGCAGGCGCACTGGTCCGATCGATCGTCGCGGCAAAGTCGTTGGTCTTGCCCAAAAACTGCGAGACGAAGGCCGAGGCTGGCTTCTCATAGGTCTCCTGCGGCGTGCCGATCTGCTCGATCCGCCCCTGGCTCATCACCACGATACGGTCGGACAGCGACATCGCCTCGTTCTGGTCATGGGTGACGAGGATCGTGGTGGTGCCGATGGTGCGCTGGATCTGGCGCAGCTCGATCTGCATCTCCTCGCGCAGCTTGGCGTCGAGATTCGACAGCGGCTCGTCGAGCAGCAATACGCTCGGCTTGATCACCAGCGCGCGCGCCAGCGCCACGCGCTGCTGCTGGCCGCCGGACATGCGGCGCGGATGGCGATCCTCGTAGCCGGCAAGCCCGACCATCGCGAGCGCGGCGCGGACGCGCTCGGTCCGTTCGCCGCGCGGCACATTGCGCATCTCGAGGCCGAAGGCGACATTCTCGGCCGCGGTCATGTGCGGAAACAGCGCGTAGCTCTGGAACACGATCCCGAGCCCGCGTTTGGCCGGATGGATCGCGGTCAGGTCCTTGCCCTCCAGCCGGATCGCGCCGCGGCTGGGATCGAGGAAGCCCGCGATCATTTGCAGGGTCGTGGTCTTGCCGCAGCCGGAGGGGCCGAGGAAGGAGATGAACTCCCCCTTCCCCACCGCGAGACTGAAGTCGTCGACGACAGTCTGCGCCCCGAATTGCTTGGCGACCCCTTCGAGCTCGAGATAGGCCATCGCACTGTCTCCGGGATGACCGATCAGCGCTCGACCTCGCGATTCCAGCGTTTGGTCCATTCCTCGCGCTTCTCGTTGATGACGGTCCAGTCCGGATTATAGAGCTTTGCCGCGCGCTCGCCGATCGGCGCCATCTTGCCGAGCTCGGGCGGGATCACCAGCGATTTCAGCACCGGGCCGTAGCCGTAATCCTTCAGCATCACGAGCTGGATCTTGGGTTCGAGCAACATCTTGACGAAGCTGGACGCAAGCGGCGAGGCGTTCGGCTTGGTGATCGGACAGGCGGTGGTCAGCAGCGTCGCGGCGCCTTCCTTCGGGTAGACGAAGTCGACGGGGAAACCGGTATTGGCAAAGCTCTGCACGCGGCCCGTGCCCCACACGGCGATCACGGCCTGGCCGGACTGGAACAGTTCGGTCATCTTGCCCGGCGACGGCTCATAGGCGAGCACGTTCGGATTGATCTGCTCCTTGAAGATCTTGAAGCCGGAATCGACGTTGGTTTCGCCGCCGCCGTTCATCTTCGACAGCATCACCAGCGCTTCGAGGCCATAGGTGTTGTTGATCGGCGGGATCACGAGCTGCTTGGCGTATTTCGTGTCCTTCAAATCGTTCCAGGAGGTCGGCGGCGCCCAGCCCTTCTCCGCAAACACCTTGGTGTTGTACATCAGGCCGGTCGCGACGATGCCGATGGCGACCGCACGATCGTCCTTGAAGCGCGCGGTGTCGTAGAGATCGGTCGGCAGGCCATCGAGCTTGCCGCAGAAGCCGAGTTGGATCGCCTGGTACATCGGGCCGTCGTCAACGATGGCGACGTCGATCTGCTGGTTGCCCTTCTGCGCCTGCAGCTTTGCCAGCGTGTCGGTGGAGTTGCCGGCGACGTACTCGACCTTGACGCCGTTCTGCTTCTCGAAAGCCGGGATCACCTCGTCGCGGATGGTCTTCTCGAACGAGCCGCCATAGCCGGCGACATAGAGCGTTTTCTGCTGGGCCGTGGCGACCGACGGGGCGGCGATGAGTGCCGCGATGCTGACCGCTGTCAGAAGGCGAAGAGTCTTCATGTGGTCCGATCTCCATACCGGAATGAGGTGACGTGCCGACGAGTCTCGTTGGCTGAACCTTCCGCATTTCCTTCCGCGCAAATCCCTCCCCGACAGGGCTCCGGCCCCTGCGCGGCTGGTTTTGGCGCGATCCGGAGGTTCGAACCCCTCCGATCTGCCGAAAAAGCGGGCCGTCTCCAGCTCTGATGAAAAAGATCGCAAACTCCGGCTTCCATCGTCCAATGAATAATGGCAGCTTCTGCATGCCTAAATGTTATGAATGGAATTCGGGATGGCGCGCATCAATTCGCGACAGGTGGAAGCCTTCCGGGCGACGATGCTGACCGGCAGCGTGACCGAGGCGGCGGCGCTGATGAAAGTGACGCAGCCGGCAGTCTCCCGGCTGCTGCGCGACCTCCAGGCGCTGTTGAAGATGGAGCTGTTCGAGCGGCGCGGCACCGGCCTGGTGCCGACCGCCGCGGCCATGGCACTCTACACCGAAGTCGAGCGCTCCTTCGTCGGGCTCGAACGCATCACCGCGGCAGCCGAGGAAATCCGGGGCCGCCGCACCGGCTCACTGCGGATCGCGGCACTTCCAGCATTGTCGAATGGCTATTTGCCGCGGCTCACCGGGCACTTCCTGAAGGAGCGGCCCAACCTCAACCTCGCTTTCTTCGGCGTGATCTCGCCGATCGTGGTCGACTGGGTGCTGAACAACCAATGCGACGTCGGCTTTGCCGAGGTGCCGATCGCGCATTCGGGCTTGCCGAGCCAGAAGCTGCCGGCGCCCGCGCGTGTGGCTGTACTGCCCACCGGTCACCGCCTCGCAGAAAAGGAAGTGCTGGAGCCCCGCGATTTCGAGGGCGAGACGTTCATCTCCCTGTCGGCGGGCTCGTCGAGCCGCCACCTCGTCGACCAGGTCTTCCATCGCCACGACGTCCGCCGCGTGCTCAGGGTCGAGACCACGCTATCGGAGATCATGTGCGGCATGGTGTCGTCGGGGCTCGGGGTCGCGATCTGCGATCCCTTTACCGCGCAGGAATTTTCCACCCGCGGCGTCGTCGTGCGCCGCTTCCTGCCTCGCATCGACTTCGAATTCTCGGCGGTCTTTCCAGCGCAGCGCAGCCCCTCACCGGTGGCGCTAGATCTGGTCGAGACCATGCGCAAGGCGCTGGTGGAGTTCGAGGACTAAATCGAGAGTTTCGATTGCGGAAGTAGCCCCTCACCCCACCCTCTCCCCGTAAGAACGGGGCGAGGGAGCGAGAGACTGGTGCGTCCCTCACTCTAAGAGCCAGCTGAACGGGCGTGGCGTGCCGCGAGTCTTAACCTCTCCCCGCCCTTTTGCGGGGAGAGGTCGGATTGCGAAGCAATCCGGGTGAGGGGCTGGGCACTGCGTTGCCAGGAGCGGACGCCATCCGCCGCGCAAAGCCAACTCCGAAGTCGCCCTCAGCCGTTGAACGCCGCCTGCGCCTCCGGCAGGTCCCAGATCTTGCCGATCGCAGCCGTCCCCGCCGCTGTGATCGCAGCCTCGTCAGCGCCGTGATAACGGCCGGCATCGACCAGCATGCGACCGTCCACCATGACCTGATCGATATTCG
This sequence comes from Bradyrhizobium sp. Kon37, assembly GCF_055807535.1. Classification (NCBI taxonomy): domain Bacteria; kingdom Pseudomonadati; phylum Pseudomonadota; class Alphaproteobacteria; order Hyphomicrobiales; family Nitrobacteraceae; genus Bradyrhizobium; species Bradyrhizobium sp. Kon37. Next base: position 16,229 of record NZ_JBVVOY010000006.1, on the reverse strand, counting down.
CGCGATTGGCGAGTGCGATCAGCGCGCGGCGCGGGTCAAACAGCGGCTGAAGATGCGGATGGGTGAGATCGACGATCGTGAGATCGGCGGTCGCGCCCGGCTCGATGCGGCCGAGGTCAGGCCGCTTGATCACGTCTGCGGCGACCGCCGTGTTGGCCTCGATCAATTCGGGCGAGCTCGCGACATCGGCGCGCGCCGAGGTGATCTTGGAGATCAACGACGCCGCATTGAGCTCGCCGAGCAGGTCCATGTTGTAGCCGTCGGTACCTACCACGGTGCGAACGCCGTGCTCTGCAAACCGGCTGAACGCGGCGGTGACGCCGGCGCGCGCGAACACGCGCGGGCAGTTGAGGACCGTCATGCCGCGCGCGGCCATCAGCTTGAGATCGTCGTCGGTGCTGAACATGCAGTGCGCCGCCATCAGATCGGGCGCCAGCAGGCCCAGCCAGTCGAGATATTGCGCCGGTGTGCGGCCGCCATAGCGCTTGCCGATGGTTTCGACCTCGGCGCGGCTCTGCGCCATATGCGTCGTTATGGGCACGCCAAGCTCGCGCGCCCGCGCGGCACAGGCCTTGAGCAGATCGGGGCCGCAGGTGTCGGTGGCGTGTGGGCTCATCGCAAGGCCGATGCGACCGTCGCCACGATTATTCCATCGCTGGTAGAGCGCATCCCAGGTCGCCATGTCGGCAGTGCCGTCATCGCCGGAGTAGTGAACCACGCCGTCGGGGCCAGCCTTGGCGTCCGACGTCGAGAACAGATAGGGCGCGCCGTAGAAACGGATGCCCATCTCCTCGGCGGCGTCGAACATCTCCGGGATGGAATTGCGGAACGGCTCCATCACCGTGGTGGCGCCGCCCTTCAGGAGTTGGAGGATGCCGAGCCGCGCGACCGCCATGCGCTCTTCCGCCGACAAGATATCTGCACCGCGCTTGGTCAGCGGCAAGAGCACCGTGTAGACGATGCTCTGGTTGTTGCGGCGGCCGTTGCCGTCCTCGGTGTGGCTGCGCGCCACCGCTTCCGAGAAGCAGTGATTATGCAGGTTCAGCAGGCCGGGCAGAACGAAGCGGCCGGGACGGTCATGCACCTCGTCCGCGCGCGGCTTGTCGCGCGTGACCGCGGCGATTGTCTTGCCTTCGACCAGGACCCAATGGTCGCGCAACACATCCTGCGCGCCGTCCTTGCGAGACAGCACATAGCTGCCGAAAATTGCTGAGGTGCTCATGCGGGGCGTACGTTCCAGAAGACGGCGGTGCCGTCGAGAATGCCGGTGATGGCTTTGCGATAGGCGGTCGGCTGCTTGTACAGGCCGATCGGAATATAGGGGATTTCCTGGAAAGCCACCGCCTGGATCTCACGGCAGATGCGCTGCTGCTCCGCGAGCTCGGAGGCCGCGAGCCACTGGCTGCGCAAGGCTCCCATCTTCTCGCTCGCATACCAGCCGGCGACCTTGCCCTCGCCGCGGATATTGGTGTTGCCGGCCGGATTGAGCCAGTCGATGCCCTGCCAGTTGCCGACCGCCGCGCTCCAGCCGCCCTGACCGATCGGATCCTTCTTGAGCTGGCGCTGCAACACTACGGCGAAATCGAGCCCGGCATATTCGACGTCCATGCCGGCTTTGCGCAAGGAGTCGACGGCGATCTCGCCAAGCGGCTTCTGCGCCAGTGAATTGGCAGGGACGAGCACCACGATCTTCTCGCCATTATAGCCGGCGGCCTTGAGGTCGGCCTTCACCTTGGCGTAGTCACGCGGGCCGCGGAACACATCGAGGCCGACCTCGCTCGCCATCGGCGTATTCGGCGCGAAATAGCCGATCGGGGAGACCTGGAAGTTCGGATCGGTCCCGGCCACCGCGGTCATGAAGGCGGATTGATCGATCGCCCCCAACAGCGCGCGGCGGACGGCAGGGTTGTCGAACGGCGGCTGAAGATGATTGAGGCGCAGCATGCAGGCGTAACCGCGGGGATCGAGGATGCGCGTCTCGATGTCGCCGGCCGCCTTGATGATCGGCAGCAGGTCGTGCGGCGTGGTCTCCTGCCAGTCCTGCTCGCCGGTCTGCAGCGCGGCGACGCCGGTACCGGCATCGGGCGTGGTGGTCCAGACCACCCGATCGTAATGCACGATCTTCGGGCCCGCGGTCCAATCCGGCTTGCCGTCGCTACGCGGCTGGTAGCGCTCGAATTTGGCGTAGGCGTTGCGCGCACCCTGCACGCGCTCGTCGGCGAGATAGCGGAACGGACCGCTGCCGATCACTTCGGTCAGCGGCTTGAACGGGTCCTGACTCGCGAGCCGCTCCGGCATCATGAAGCAGGCGTTGATCGCGGCCTTGCCGAGCGCCTGGGGCAGGAGCGGGAATGGACGCTTGAGGCGGAAGCGGATGGTGCGGTCGTCGGCGGCCGACAGCTCGTCCGTCGCCTCCATCAGCTCACCGCCAAAGCCGTCGCGCGCGGCCCAGCGGCGGATGCTCGCGACGCAGTCGCGGGCAAGCACGCGTTCGCCGTCGTGCCAGAACAGGCCGTCGCGCAACGTCAGATCCCACTGGAGCTGGTCACTGGAGATGACGTGGCCCGACAGCATCTGCGGCGAGACTTGCAGGGAGGAGCTCATGCCGTAAAGCGTGTCGTAGACCATGAAGCCATGGTTTCGCGACACCTGCGCCGTGGAATAGATGGGGTCGACGAAGGCGAGGTCGATGACGGGAATGAAGCGCAACGTGGTCTGGGATTCGGCGCGCAGGATGCCCGGGAATGACAGCGCCGGTACAGCGGCTGCGGCCTTGAGGAGCGAACGACGGGAGACGGGCATTGCAAGAGGCTCCTGAAGGATCTTACGTGTTCAGCAAGACCGCGCCGATCGCAACGGCCACCGCCTGCTGCGCCGGCTCGACCACGGGCACACCGATGGCCTCGGCAATCACCGCGCGATGAGACGCCATGCCGGCACAGCCCATCACCACGACGTCGGCGCGACATTGCGTGACCAGCGCGCGGCCGGCTTCGATCAACCGTCCGCGGATGTCCGCGCCTGCCGTTTCGGCCGCGCTCGCGCCGACCGACCAGCTTCCGGCATAGCGGCTGTCGACGCCCATCACCCGCGCCATCCGCTGCTGGCGGCGAATGCTCGACGGAGACAGCGCGATGATTCCGAAACGTTCACCCAGCATCATTGCGCGAAAGATGCCGCACTCCGCGATGCCCATCACCGGGCGCGCGCCGGCCGCCTCGCGCACCGCATGCAGGCCGGGATCACTGAAGCAGGCGAGCACGAAGGCATCCGCATCGTCGCGCGACACACGGTTGACCAGCGGCATCACAACGCTGTCGGCGTCGCGCTGCGAGCTGATGCCCGGCGGCCCCTCGGCAAGGCCGACGACCTCGATCTCGGGTCCGCCGGCGATGCGCAGGGACGCGACGGCGTCATCGATCGCCGCCGTCACCGACGCGGAGGAGTTGGGGTTGATGACGAGGATGCGGGTCATGGCGTGGCTCAACTTTTGCCGGCCTCGTGGCGCAGGAAGTTGGCCGCGATCTTCTCGCCGGTCGTGATCCAGACATCCGGGCACGACTTTGCGTAAGTCAGGAACTCACGCAGCAGGCGCAGCCGCATCGGACGGCCGCTGCATTGCGGATGCAGCACCGTCGTCACCATCGCGCCCCAGTCTCTGGTTTCGTCGAGCTCGTCTTTCCAGATCGAAAGCACATGCTCCTTGGGGAAAATCGAGCGCGGACTGAAGCGCGCGGACAGGCCGTGCATCCAGTCGTCATAGCTTGCAGTCACCGGCAGCTCGATCGTGCCGGGCTTGCCGTCGGCGAGACGATGGCGATAGGGCCGAACGTCGTCGCGGAACGATGAGGTGTAGACGATGCCGTGACGCACCAGCGCCACCCGCAGCTCCTCGGTGAACTCGCCGTAAGGAGCGCGGTAGCCGGTCGGCCTGACGCCAAGCCGGCGCTTGAGCGCCTCAAAACCGCGCTCGAGCTCCTCCTCGATCCAGGGATCGCCAGGATCGGGAAGGAGATGATGATAACCGTGGTGGCCGATCTCATGGCCCGCTTTGAGGATGGACTCGGCCATCGCCGGATGCGCGTCGACCGACCATCCCGTGACGAAGAAGGTGGCCTTGAGATCGAGCTGGTCGAGCAGCTCCAGGAGTTTCGGCGTGCCGACGCGCGCCTCATAGCCGCCATAGCTCATGGTGATGAGCCGCTGCGCGTGCAACGCGTCCTTGCTGGTCCAGGCGCTCTCCGCGTCCACGTCGAACGACAGGAACATCGCCGAATTGTACGGCTTCGGCCAGGTGTATTCCGGCGCGGGATCCGCGGTGTTGGCTGGGGTGAGCGGGATGCTCTGGAGTGCCTTACTGTCCAGCATTGAGGGTCGCCTTTTCGAGTGCGTTGTCGGTCAGTTTCCACTTGGCGAGCAGCGTGCGGTAGGTGCCGTCCGCGATCAGCGCATCGACCGCCTCTAGCATGGCTTGCTGCAGCGCCTTTTCCTTGACCGGCAGAGCAATGCCGGTGAATTGCTGCGCGATGGGCTCGCCCACAGTCGCATAGGTGCCGGGCTCGAGGTCTATGATGTAGGGCAGCGTCTCGTTGCCCTGTGCGGCGGCATCGATGCGGCCCTGCCTGAGCTGGGTGCGGGCGTCGGCCGAGCCGTCGGTCCCGACGAACTGGATCGGGTTGGTCCCGCAATTCTTCTCGCTCCAGGCCGCGATCTGCGCCGGGAACATCGTGCGGCGGCTGGCGCCGACCTTCTTGCCACAGAGCGCGGCTGCGTCCTTGAACTCCGCCTTGCGCGACTGCTGCACGAAGAACTGCGGACCACTGCGCAGATAATCGACGAAGGACGCGATCTCGTGCCGGCTCGCATAGTCCGTGAAGCCGGACAGGATGGCGTCCACCCGCCCTGTCGAGATCGACGGCATGAACTCGGCAAAGCTGGTCTCCTGCCATTCGATCTTGACGCCGAGCTTGCGGCCGATGGCCTCGCCGAGATCGATGTCGAAGCCGGACAACGCGTTGGTGGCGGGATCGCGGAACTCCATCGGCGGATAGTTCGGCACCAGCGCGACCTTGATGCTGCCGCGCTTGGCGATCTCCGCCGGCAGCTCGACCGCCATGACCGGCGCGCACATGGCGCCAACGAGTGCCGCCGTAACCAGAAGTCTCTTCATCGATACGCCCCCATTCAGATCACTGCCGAAAGAAATGCCTTGGTGCGCTCCTCGCGCGGCGTGCCTAAGACGTCCGAGGCGCTGCCCTGCTCGATGATCGCGCCCTGGTCCATGTAGACGACGCGGTCGGCGACCTCGCGCGCGAAGCCGAGTTCGTGCGTCACGACCATCATGGTCATGCCGCTCCGCGCCAGCTCCTTCATGACGGCCAAAACCTCGCCGACGAGCTCGGGATCGAGTGCGCTGGTCGGCTCGTCGAACAGCATCAGCATCGGCTTCATGGCAAGCGCGCGGGCGATCGCGACGCGCTGCTGCTGGCCACCGGAGAGCTGGGCGGGATACGAGTCGGCTTTGGCCGACAATCCGACGCGCCGCAGCAGCTCGATCGCCTCCGCACGCACCTCGTCGGATTTTCGGCCCTGAACCTGGAGCGGACCTTCGGTGATGTTTTCGAGCGCGGTTTTGTGCGGAAACAGGTTGAAGCGCTGGAACACCATGCCGGTCTTCAGCCGCTGCCGCCCGATTTCGCGCTCGCTGAGCCGATGCAGCCGGCCGCCCTGCTCGCGCACGCCCAGGAGCTCGCCGTCGAGCCAGATGCCGCCGCTGTCGATCGCGGCGAGCTGGTTGATGCAGCGGAGCAGCGTGGTCTTGCCGGAGCCGGAGGCGCCGATCAGGCACATCACCTCGCCGGGCCGGATGTCGAGCGAGACATTTTTGAGAGCTTGAAACTCGCCAAAACTCTTGCTGACGGAGCGGATCGCGACGAGGGGTTTTGTCATCGCGCGAGCCGCAATGTGCCGCGTGCAAAACGGCGTTCGAGCAGCATCTGGAGCGGTGTCAGGACCGAGACGACGAGCAGGTACCAGAGCCCGGCGACGATCAGGAGCTCGATCACGCGCGAATTGGCGTAGTAGATGTTCTCGGCGTTGTGCAGCAACTCCGGATATTGGATGACGCTGGCGAGCGAGGTCGCCTTCACCATGCCGATGAACTCGTTGCCAAGCGGCGGGATCACCACTCGCATCGCCTGCGGCAGCACGATCCGGCGCAGCGCACGCAAGCGTCCCATGCCGATCGCCTGCGCCGCCTCATATTGCCCGATATCGACCGACAGCATGCCGGCGCGCATCACTTCCGACGTATAGGCGCCCTGGTTGATGCCGAGCCCGAGCAGCGCGGCGAGGAACGGCGTCATGACGTCGACGGCGCGCGCGCTCCACAGCCCGGGAATGCCGATGGTCGGAAACACCAGCGCGAGATTGAACCACAGCAGCAGTTGCAGGATCAGCGGCGTGCCGCGGAACAACCAGGTGTAGCCGGCGGCAACGGTCTTCAGCACCGGGTTGGGCGACAGCCGCATGATCGCGATGACGACGCCGAGGAAGATGCCAAGCGCCATCGCCAGCACCGCCATCACCATGGTGTTGACGATGCCTTCGAGAATGACCTTTGCGGTCAGGAAGCGGCTGACATAGGACCATTCGATCTGGCCAGCCGCAAACGCGCGCACGATCAATGCAAGCACAAGAACGATCAGCGCGGCGCTGAGCCAGCGAAACCAATGCGGCTCGCGCGCGATCCGCATCCCCGACAGGTCGGGAAAACCCTCCGCGAGTGCCGGTGCCGTCTTCATTGCGACGCCGCGTTCAGCATGGGCTTCTCGACTGCGTTGGCGCCGAGACCCCATTTGTCGAGGACAGCCTTGTAGGAACCGTCTGCGATCATCGCGGTGAGCTTCTCGGTCACCACCTCACGAAGCGCCGCATCGTCCTTGCGGAACATGATGCCCTGATATCCTTTGGCAAAGGGGTCGCCGATCACGCGGTATTTGCCGGGTTCCTGCGTCTGCGCATAAGGCAGCGTCTCGCTGCCCTGCACGGCGGCGTCGATGCGGCCCTGCTTGAGCTGATTGCGGACGTCGATCGAGTTCTCGCCCGGCACGTACTGGATCGCCGGCTTGCCGGCCGCCTCGCAATTCTGCTTGCTCCACTTCTCGATCTCGACCGGGAAGCTCGTGCTGCGGGTGGTCCCGACCTTCTTGCCGCAGAGATCGGTCGCAGCCTTGGCTTCGTTCTCGGCCATCACGAAGAACTGCGGGCCGGTTCCCAGATAATCGACGAAATCCGCGGTCTCACGCCGCGAGGCGCGATCGGAGATGCCGGAGATGATGAAATCGGCGCGCTTGGTCTGGAGCGACGGGATCAATTCGGCGAACGGCGTCTCGCTCCAGACGATCTTCACGCCGAGGCGCTTGGCGAGCTCGTTCGCCAGATCGACGTCGAGACCGACGAGCTCATTGGTCGCGGGATCGCGGTATTCCATCGGCGCGTAAGTGGAGTTGACGGTGAGCTTCAACGCGCCCGCCTGCTTGATCTCAGCCGGAAGCTCTGCCGCCTGCGCGGACGTCGCGGCCGCCAGCGCTGCGATGCCGAGGAAATACGAGAGGCGCGTCATATCGGCTCCTTTGCCAACGTTGTTGGAACGTCCTGTCAGTCCGCGTCGAGAACCGCGGGTTCGATCACGCCGGCGCGTTCGGTGATCACCCTGTATTGCTCCGGCCGCCGGTGTGCGGCGAAGTTGAACATCTTGTCCTTGCCCTGGCGGCAGAGGTCGAGATCGATGTCGGCGACGATCACCTCGTCGGTGAGCGTTGCGGCCTGCGCGACGATGCGGCCGTTGGGATCGACGATGCAGGAGCCGCCGATCAGCCCGGAGCCGTCCTCCTCGCCTGCCTTCGCCACCGAGATCGCCCAGGTCGCGTTCATGTAGGCGTTGGCCTGCGTCACCAGCGTAGAGTGGAAGGTGCGCAAGGAGGCGTCTTCCGTGCTGCCGCCATTGGGATCATAGGCCGCCGAATTGTAGCCGATGCAGACAAGCTCGACGCCCTGCAGGCCAAGCACGCGCCAGGATTCCGGCCAGCGGCGATCGTTGCAGATCATCATGCCCATGATGGCATGGGCCCAGGCCGAGCCGGAGCGGAAGGCCGGAAAGCCGAGATCGCCGTATTCAAAATAGCGCTTCTCGAGCTGCTGGTAGCGCGCACCTTGTCGCGGCTCGACCGAGCCCGGCAGGTGCACCTTGCGATAACGGCCGAGCAGCTCGCCGTCGCGATCGACCAGGACGGCGCAATTGTAGCGGCGTCCATCCGGCGTCAGCTCGGCATAGCCGACATAGAAGCCGACGCGCAGCTCACGCGCACGGTCGAACAAGGCGGCGACGTTCGGGTTCGGCATGCCGCGTTCGAAATAATGGTCGAGCGCCTCGCCTTCGAGCAGCCAACGCGGAAAGAACGTGGTGAAGGCGAGCTCGGGAAACACCACGAGGCTGGCGCCGCGGCCGGCCGCCTCCTCCAGCAGCGCAAGCATCCGCGACAGCGTATGCTCGCGCGTATCGGCTTTTTGCGTCGGCCCCATCTGTGCGGCGGCGGCGCGAAGGACACGAACCAAGATTGCCTCCAATCTGTGCGCAGTGGCGCCTCAATGGGCGGATGAACCCTTTGATGCCACGTGCAAATCCGCTGCCATTACGCGGAAGCGGGGCTGCAAAATCAATTCATTCTGCTATGATGTTTTGGCCCAGAGTATAATCGGCAGTGATATGAACCTGCGCCAGCTCGAGATTCTCCGTGCCGTCATCCGCCACCGCACCACGGTTGCGGCCGCCGACGAACTGGCGTTATCGCAGCCTGCCGTCAGCAACGCGCTGAAGACGATGGAGGCGCAGGCGGGTTTTGCGCTGTTCGAACGCGTCAACAACCGGCTGTTTCCGACCACGGAAGCGATGGCGCTCTACAAGGAGAGCGAGGCGATCTTCGCGCTGCACGCAAAGCTCGAGAACCGCGTGCGCGATCTGCGCGAGAACCGCTCCGGGCATCTCGCGCTGGTCGCGACGCCGCCGCTCGCCTACAGCATCATCCCCTCGGCCCTGTCAGCCTTCCTGCGCCGCCGCCCGGAGACGCGGGTGTTCTTCGACGTGCGGCGCTATGAGGGTATCATCGAAGGCGTGCTCAACCGCGTCGCCGAGCTCGGCTTCGCGCTCGGGCTGACACATCATCCAGGCATCGCCCATGAGGTGGTGCACACCGGCGAGATGGTGTGCGTGCTGCCGCCGCAGCACCCGCTCGTCGATCGGCCGGTGATCTCGGCAGCCGACCTGTCCGGCCTGCCCTTCATCGGGCTTGAGCGCGGCACGCGCCTCGGTGAAGCTGTGCGTGACAGTTTTGCCCGCGCCGGCGCGCCGTTCCAACCGACCGTCGAGGTGCGCTACTGCAACACGGCCTGCGTGCTCGCCGCCGCCGGCGTCGGCGCCGCCGTGGTCGATCCCTTCTCGCCGCGGCAGAACGGCGGGACCGGCCTCGTCGTGCGGCCGTTCGCGCCGACGACGCACGCGGTGGCCTATATGCTATGGTCGGAAGCAGAGCCGCTGTCGCGCCTCGCCAAGGCGTTTCTCAACGAGGTCCGGAAAGAGAGTGCGCTGCTGGAGCGCACAGCGCCACACCAGCAACATGGGGCAGGAAGCGACTGAGCTTGACCTTTACCGGAGGGCACATGGCACGCATCACCATCATCGAGACCGGGCAGGTCCCACAAAAATATCGCGAGCGCCACGGTTCGTTCCCGGACATGTTCGAGCGCATGGTCCGCGCCGAGGATCCGACAGCCACGGTCGACATCGTCAGCATCCCGAACGGCGATGCGCTGCCCGATCCGTGCAGTTTGGAGGCGGTGCTGATCACCGGCGCGGCCGCCGGCGTCTATGACGGGCTCGACTGGATCGCGCCGCTGGAAGATTTCGTGCGCACGGCCTACGCCAACAGGACGCCGATGGTCGGCATCTGCTTCGGTCATCAGTTGATCGCGCAGGCGCTCGGCGGCACCGTGCGCAAATCGGAGAAGGGCTGGGGCATCGGCCGGCACGTCTATCAAGTGCTGCCGGACAACGGCGTCGTCGACGGCGGAGCGGTCGCCATTGCCTGCTCGCATCAGGACCAGGTGATCGAGCCGCCGAACGATGCGCTGACGATCCTCTCCTCGGACTTCACCCCGCATGCCGGCCTGCTCTACGCCAACGGCGCGACGCTGTCGGTGCAACCCCATCCGGAATTCGACGTGGAGTTTGCGCAGGTGTGCTGTGAGCTGCGCGACGGCAAAGCGCCGGACGATGTCGTTGCCACGGCGAGGAAGTCACTGGCGGAGCCGATGGACCACGCCAGGCTCGGTGGGGCGATTACGAGATTTTTGGCAAGGCGTGCGTCACTGTAATCCGCGGCACTCGCGGCGCAGATTCTTCCCTTCTCCCCTTGCGGGAGAAGGTGGCGCGAAGCGCCGGATGAGGGGTTGCCTCAGCGGATACTAACGCAAGAGAGCCGCGTGCGGAGAGCGACCCCTCACCCGTCTCGCCGCTGCTCGGCGAGCCACCCTCTCCCGCAAGGGGAGAGGGTGAAGCAGCGTTGCTTGTAGGAAATCAGAACGGATCCGTCCCCAACCCCGCCACGTCCGCAGGCCTTGGCCCTGGCGCCGGCCAGTGAAACCGCCGGTCCTTCTCCGCAATCGCGACGTCGTTGATCGAGGCCTCGCGCCGCCGCATCAGGCCGTGCTCGTCGAACTCCCACTGCTCGTTGCCGTAGGAGCGATACCACTGGCCGCTCGCATCGTGCCATTCGTACTGGAAGCGCACGGCGATGCGGTTTTCGTCGAACGCCCAGAGATCCTTGATGAGGCGGTAGTCGTGCTCCTTCTCCCATTTGCGGGTGAGGAACGCGACGATGGCGTCGCGCCCCTGAAAAACCTCGGAGCGATTGCGCCAGCGGCTGTCCTCGGTATAGGCGAGCGAGACGCGCACCGGGTCGCGCGAATTCCAGGCATCCTCGGCCATGCGGGCCTTTTGCGCGGCGGTCTCACGGGTAAAGGGCGGAAGCGGCGGGCGCGACATGGGGGCCTCATCGGTTGGCGGGAGTGCAATCTATCGCCGCCCACGGGGGAGTCGAGACGCCGTCCGCTATCGCCCGATCACGAAATCAGATCAGCCTTCATCAAGGCGCGGATCGATTTCGGGATCGGCTGGGCGCGGCCGCCGCTGATGAAAGCGACGCGCACCTCGGCTTTCACCAGCACGTCCTCGGCCCGCCGCACCTCCTGCGCCAGCATGATGGAGGCGCCCTTCACAGCGACCGGCCAGGTCACGACGTCGAGCACGTCGTCCATCCGGGCAGGCTTGAGGAAATCGAGGTGCATCGAGCGCACCACGAAGGCGAAGCTTGCGTCTTCCGTCTCGGTTTGCTCGAACAGCGCCTGCTGCTCGGCACCCATCAGCCGCAGATGATTGGTCCGCCCGCGCTCCATGAAGCGCAAATAGTTGGCGTGATAGACGATGCCGGAAAACTCTGGTTTGACGATATCGCAACAGAATACCAACTTCTTGATTTCGTTGGGGCGCTGGAGGGCGATAGCGTGAACAAGCGCAGATTTTTCTACGTCCCTTTCATGGCGAGCCGCAGCGCCTTCGGGATCAGCTTCAGTGTTCACCTAGCTCGCCTCGAGAGAAATGTCAGCCCGGCCGCGAGCATAGCGGCCCGAAGGGGCATGCGGGACGAGTGCAGCGACAACACCGGTGTTTGAGCGGTACGCGGGAACGGGGCCGTGATAACGCTCGCCACAGGCGAGCCCGTTTTCCGAGTGCCCCCGGCGAGGAGCACTTTATGGCTTGCGCGAGGCATCGTGATCCGAAGGGCCGAGACAGCATGGCTCGGCAAGCTGGCTCATAGAGCCCCGTCCGCGGAGCGGACGCGCCCACAACCTAATTAGACCCGTACTTGTGCCATGGGCGAAACCGCGGCACTTATGAGCCTGATTTCGGGAGATCCTATCGCGGACCTCACACCACTGACCCACATTAAGAACGTGTGCGGTTATTTGCGTGAGAGTTTCCGGGTTCGTTGCTCCGTCGGCGCCGCCCCTGACCGAAAGCCCAACCGATCGCTCCTGCATTGACGGTTTCGTCCGCGGAGCCGGAGCAGGACTGGCGTGTATCGTACTCCGTCAACCCAGCTCCATGGCCTGGCCGGAATAGTCGACGAACAGCTTCTCGCCGGCGACATGGACCTGGGGACAGGATGGGCTTGAGGGGGCCGGCCCATTGTAGCGTTCGCATAGCTGAAGCAGTCGGAGTTAGGCAAAAGACCAAGGTAGCTGGGTTGCAGACTGTCAGCGGTGCGCGCCTCCTGGTTACCCCCGATCGCAATCGCTGAAATAGCGATCACGATCGGCTGGAAACGGTGATCACGATGCTCTGGAATGGGCGATCACGATGGCTTGGCCTTCGTGATCACGAACGGCTGGAACACGCACTTACCGGGCGCCCCGTCGACCTACCACGCTACTACGTCGCGACGTGGAGCGATGCCGTCAGGCTGCGGGTGCGCAAGAGGCAGGACACCGCGCTGATCTACGCTCGCAAGCGAAGGGGCATGTCAAGGAGTTGGAGATATCTGCAACGCCGCAACCTGACGCGGCGTTTGATTCACGCATTTCTTCCAGCGCCAATGTTGCGATGCAGTTACAGCAATTTGCGTGCACGTTGTTAAGACGCAGCCGGCTCGGGGGCACTCAAGACATGGGAATAGAAATGAAGAACTTGTTGCTTATGACAGTCAGTACGGTGGCGCTTGCTGCGGTGGCCCCCGCATTCAGTGCTGATCTGCCTGCGCAACCCATCAGGCCTCTCTACACCACCGCTCCAGGACCTGTCGCGGCTGCAATCTACGATTGGAGTGCTTACTATTTCGGCGTGAACGGTGGTCTGAGCTCAGGCGAGAGTTGTTGGGAGTACCTTGGCAGCACGCCCGAGGGCTGTCATCATCCGACAGGCGGTAGCGTGGGCCTCCAGATCGGCTATCGATGGCAGATGGGCCAGATCGTGCTGGGTGTTGAGGGCCAGGGCAACTGGGCTGATTTGACCGGGTCCAATCACAGCATCGCGTTTTCCGATACTACCAACCAGACTAAGATTGACGCGTTCGGTCTCATGACGGGGCAGATTGGTTATGCCTTCGGGAACAACGTACTTTACGGCAAAGGCGGCGCCGCAGTCACGAGCAACATCCATCAGATCAGCTCGACCGTGGCAGGAGCCAGTAGGAAAAGTGACGTTCTTTGGGGCGGTGTGTTGGGGGTCGGATTCGAGCACGGCCTCGCACCGAACTGGACGGTGGGCTTCGAGTACGACCACCTGTTCTTCCAGCCCCGCACGGCGAAATTCAGCGGGAACATCGGTGGGGCCGATCGCATCCGCGAGGGTCTCGACCTTATCACGGTACGGGTCAACTATAAGTTTGGCGGTCCGATTCTCCTGAAATATTGATCCGTACTTGTGTCGATGGCCCCGGCCTAGCCGGGGCCATTTGAAGGAAAGCATGGCCCGCTCAGAGCCCGGCCATTCAGGCAATTCCGACGTGAGATTCAAGCGCGCGATCCCGGCCCTTCGCCTTTCGCTGGCCTGCGATCCCTCCTTCTCCGGACGGCAAGCTCGGCAGCACTTGGCGGGGAACCGCCGGCTCAGCGCTGGAGCACATTCGACACCGAAAGTCGGCCGTAATCGTGGACAGGGTAGTCGCAAGGGCGACGAGCTCGGAACCTGCGTCGATCCCGCGGGAATGATACTGCTTAGCTTGCGGCTGCCGCCTTGCCAGGGTAGGCGGCGCATCGCCGTCGCAATCGAGGCAGACGAGATCGTCGAACACAGCTGCCTCCGCTGAGGCGGCCACGGCAAGATCCGCCTGCAAGCGTTGAGGACATAATAGATCGGCTCATCCGCGTCTGTCGCGAACCCGGACGATAGGCAGCTCGGCTTTCCAGCATCTCAACGGCCCGTCCGATCTTTCGGATCACTCGGCCTCGCCTGCTTCGGCTACGAGCGGCAACCGAGCAGGCGAGCACCTGCCCTCCGACATCGCCGACATCGCGCGCCAAGCGCCGATGCGGACCGAGGAGAAATCATCGGTGCCGCGGGCGGGGCGCAATGACGTCAGTGAAAGCCGCGGACACGGGCGACTCCATGATGAAGCAAGGCGGCATCCACAGCAGGACTGACCCGAGTTTCTCCGGCCAGGACGCCATAACCCTCGCGCTCAGATGGCATCGCTGCCGGGCGCAAGCTCCATGGCCGGGCAGAACTCTAGTCTCGCGTCGCCTTGCAACCCGCCGAAACCCAGTCGGTCAGCCACGCCGGAGCGCGGGGAATAGGTTTGGAGTTCATTCTCGGTCCTTCACACCTCGAAGGGGGTTCTGCAGTTCGCACCCGTAGCAACCACAACAGGATTCCTGCAGACTCCGTAGCGCGAGACGCGTCAAGACAGTTGGATCCAAGTGGCCTTTTGCGGCCAGAGCTAATACCTTTTCGGCGAGGCACGCCTTCAACGAAGACGTCCGGTTTGCTTCGGGCACCATCCCGATCGCATCGTCCAGAACACCTCGCAACAAAGCGCATAGTTTGGTTTTCGGTGTCATGGCGCCAATCCAAAAACAACGGAGATCTGGCCGACCTCGGCTCCGGCCCGCCTGGCCGGTGGCCCCCGGAAAGCCGTGCGGAATAAACCTTCTTCGCTCCAGGGAGCGGGAGGAGTAAGGGAGACGGCCGAGCCTACAAGTACAAGAGCTAGGTTTCGGTAATGTGACAGTTCGTGCTCCGCTCATTCTGGATGCATGACGGCTTAAGAAAGCATCCTGCGGATAAGTCCTTTGGTTTTCAAGTCGACGCTTGCTGACGCTATCAACAAAAGTTCGTAAAGCATTTGGTGAGGATCGCCGAGCCGTGAATTGGGCAGCCTTAGTGGATTGCTTGTTTCGATCGCGCCAATTCCAGCTTAGGAGCTCGTCGCGCCTTTTGAGCCGGATGTGCGGCGCGGTTGCTATAGTCGGCGAGCCACGCTTGTGAAATCCACGCTGCTCAATCTGGCGGTCATGTTCACGGCCAGAGCTCCGGCTCGGCGGAAACGGATTGGTCCGCAGGCTCAGAGTTGTCAAATCCCGGTTCTGGTAGTTGAAACACGACGCAACATCATCTTGAACTCTTCTGGCACGGTTCACAGTTGAGCTTACGGTGATAAGAATTTCTCTTCGAGATAATTTCGGCGTGCTCCGGCCAGCCCAGCTTGTCGCCGTCCAGGATCGCTGGTTCGAGTGGCTCGATATTCGCACCGAAACTTTCGCCCAGCTGCGCGATCCAGTGACGCTAGAACGAGCTTGGGTGCCACTGGGCTCGATTACCGTTCCGCCAGAACCAGAATGGACACCAACACATCCGGCGGTCACAAGGGCTCGCCGCCCCACGTAATGCCTACCCCTGTTTAGCACCGTATTCCATGGAGGCGGATCAAGTTTGAAACATCCCGCATGGTCGTTCTGGCCAGTCAGTCAGTGTCCGGTGCCATGTGTGACACAATTATGATTGCTCGCGGGACAACACCGTTGAGGCGTGTCTGACTCACACTGTCGAACTTACGACACGCTGGTACTTATTTGTAGAGCTAGGCGGTGTGGACTCTGAGAACCCATTTCCAGGAGCAAATCAGATTCATGGCTGTTTTCTCGGAGCAAGTCTTCGGTGTCATGAACCCGCTGGCTTGACTGCAGGTCGAACGCGACGCGGCTGCTTTGTAGCTTACCCGCCGCGGCTGCAATGGCCCCTACAGCCATCCGCCGCCCCTTTGCCTCAGTCCGCGCGCTGCAACAGCGCGCTAGCCGTCATCCACAACAACACGTCACGGGGGTTCCGATATGCAGTTGCTAAGTTTCTCCACGCCGAGCGCCATTCTCTCGAGTGCCCCTTCTCACAACTTAAGCAATTCAGCAGCGTTGCGACCGATTGACGCGGAACGGAAGGTCAGGTGTCCGTCAACTCCCTACAGCTATAGGAATCATGTGGCTGGCTTCCTTATCTCGATCGACGGCAGTGGCCCACCGTGGATCTTTGCCTCAAAGCTCCGCAGCCGCTGATAGATCGAGATCAGTTCGACGATCGTGCTCCAGGAGTTGACGAGATACTGAAACGAGGTTCGTACTTG